>JALHNX010000163.1 GCA_022843305.1 Pyrinomonadaceae bacterium
ACAAAATGAGAAACATTATGTTATGTTTTGAAAAAGCCTAAAATGCTTGAATACGGGTAAATGAAAATGGCGGTTAAAAAAAAGGAAAATCAGACAAAAGCGCAAATCGAAAAAGAAAATGCTTTGACCGAAGATTATCCGAATGAACTGCGCGAAGCGATTTGGTCGGTCATTTCATTTGAAAAATGCGAGGCAAGCGGTCTGACTTATACGGAAGCCGAACAAAAACTAAGCGAACTCGAAGCGCAAAAAGTTTCCGGTCTATGTATCGTGACCGACGAAACCGCCGCACGGATTGCCGGTAAAAATTAAAAAGTTTTGAGTCCCGCGTTTACACGGCTATTATTCGTTGATAAAAAATTGCCGCCTGAAGGCGGAACTCAAAACCTTCTAAAACTCCAAAACAACTTTGCCGAAGCTCGCGTTTGATTCCAGATATTCGTGCGCCGCGCGGATTTCTTCGATCTTAAAAATCTTATCAATATTCGGTTTTAACTTTCCGCTTTCAAAAAGCGGCACGATTTCTTCGGCAAACCGGCGCGTCGCGTCGGCTTTTTCTTCGATTGAACGCGAGCGTAAAACCGTGCCGATGATTTTCAGACGCTTCGACAGCGCGATGCTGAGATTAAATTCGGCTTTC
Organism: Pyrinomonadaceae bacterium; assembly: GCA_022843305.1. Classification (GTDB taxonomy): domain Bacteria; phylum Acidobacteriota; class Blastocatellia; order Pyrinomonadales; family Pyrinomonadaceae; genus JAFDVJ01. The sequence continues at coordinate 641 of JALHNX010000163.1, forward strand.
GCGCCCGCCGTCAGACCGACTAAGATCAAACGTCCTTTGAGATTCAAACTTTCCAGATTTGCCTGAAAATAAGCCGCGCCGACCAGATCGAGAATCACGTCAACGCCGCCGTTTTTCGCTTTGATGATTTCGGCGAAATTCGTTTTTTCGTCAGTCAAAATTCCCTCGTCAAGCCCGAATTTTTCACATTCATCAAGTTTATCCGCCGTCCGCGAAGTTCCGAAAACTTTGATATTTCGCGCTTTTGCCAGTTGGAGCGCGGCAAGTCCGACGCCCGAACCGACGGCGTGAACGAGCAGCGTTTCGTTTTCTTTGAGACCGCCCTGCGTGAAGACCGCGTCCTGCGCCGTAATAAATGCTTCGGGAATCGCGGCGGCTTGCGCGAAACTTAAATTATCGGGAATTCGCGCGAGCAAAGATTCATCCGTCAAAAGAAATTCGGCTTGCGCGCCGCCCGCCGTGATGCCGAAAACGCGCATCCCCGCGTGGAAATTTGTCGCTTCTGCGCCGGTTTCGGCGACTTCGCCCGCGAATTCCAAACCTAAAATTCTTTCGGGATAACCCGTCGGAGCGGGATAAAAACCGCGTCTTTGCAAAAGATCGGCGCGGTTTAAGGCTGAGGCTTTAACGCGCACGAGAACTTCTTTGCCCGAGGCTCGCGACGGATTTTCGACTTCGCGGATTTCCAGATTTTCCGCACCGCCGAATTCTTTTACCCAAACTGCTTTCATGTTTTTTTATTCACCACAAAGGCACAAAGAACACAAAGTTTTTTTAATAAATTTTCTTTGTGTCCTTCGTGCCTTTGTGGTAAAAATCCTACTGTTTTGCCGAGCGTTTGGCGATGTTCATCAATTCATCAGGCATCCATTTATCCAGATTTTTCTTTTCGGCTTCGGCGATGCCTTTGTCGCGGTTGCGCCATTCTTTTTGCGGGTCGTCTTCTCTGCCGGATTCTTTCGGGTAATTTTCGACCTGTTCGAGGCTGATGATAATGCCGTGCGCGATTTCGTTCCAGTCTTCGGTCTGAATGCCGCGCAAAACAACCGGAAGTCCGGCTGTCCAATCTTCTTCGGGCGCGATATTGTCGTATTCGGGAATGGTTAAAAATGCGGGCAAAGGAAACGGTTTTCCGCTAAATTCGCTGACGATCTGCGATTTGACGCTTTTATAATCGGCGTTCGGATTTGCCTGCCTGATTTCCAGAGCGCGGCGAAAAATGTCGGAAACGGTTATTTGATTACTCATTGTTTTTCTGCTGAAATCTCCTGTGATTTTCTACTAATAAATTACACTCTTTGCAAATTCAAAGCAAAACAACCTACCGTTCAATATATTTTCGGCAAATTCAGCCTACTTTTTCTTGTTTTTCGGCATCTGACAAGCTAGTCTTTTCATAAGGAGTTACCGAGGAAAATGAAAACGTTTTTATTATTCGCAATTTTGCTTTTGAGTTTTACTGTTGCCAATGCGCAGCACGAATTCGCGCCTTTGGTAGAAAAGGAAATCAAGTATAAAGATTGGACTTACAAACAAGTGCGCGACGACAAAGAATTGAATTTGCTGAGCGCGGCAAGCGGTAAAAAGCTCGTGTTGGTCGTTTATTTTGCGCCATGGTGTCCGAACTGGAAATTACAAGCGCCGGTCGTGCAAAAGTTTTATGAAAAATATAACGCGGACGGTTTAGAGATCATCGGCGTCGGCGAATATGCGTCGGTTGATTCGATGAAAACGAGTCTCGACACTTATAAGATCACATTTCCGGTCGTTTACGAATCGGATTCGACCGCCGCCAAACAGAAAACTCCGCATTACGAATACCGCAAAACGACGGGCGACACGCGAAACTGGGGTTCGCCGTGGAGCATTTTTCTCGTTCCTTCGCAATTGAAAAAAGGCGAGTTTCTGACGGAAAAAGCGTTTGTCGTCAACGGCGAACTGATCGAGACGGAATCGGAAACCTTTATCCGCGAAAAACTCGGCTTGCCGAAAGACGAAAAGAAAGCGCAGGTTTCAATCAGTAAACAAGGCGAAGTCTGCGACCCGAACGAGACGAGCCTGAAAAAACCATAGTTTTGAGTCCCGCCCGCCGCCGTTTTTTTGTCGACACCGCCGGCGTCAGCGAGTAGTGTAACCGTTGCACGGTAAAAAACACCCGCTGACGCCGGCGGAACTGACATTACCGGCGTAAAACTTATTTACGGCATTGCCGTTAAAGTGTCCGCTAACTTCTCGACGATTGCCACTAAAACTCTTCCCGAATCGGTGAATCTTCCCGCCGTCGCCAAATCTTCCGATTGAGTTGCCAAATCCGTTACGCCCTGAGCCTGCAAAAGATAGGGCTTGATTGCGGGTTTGGTGCGAAACTGGACTTCGAGTTCGGCAAGCCCGGCTTTCAGATTTCTGATGCTCGTGATCACGGCTTGTTTTTGCTGCGTGAATTTATCGAGCTGCGCTTTTGAAAGCTTGTTGGCTTTCGCGTCATTGTCCAAAGCCTCGATCGTGCTGGCGGCACTTCCGAGTTTATAAAGAAAAGTCGTCACGTTTTTTAGCTGAATAGAAACCTTTTCCGCGTTTTGCCTGATCTCGAGCGCGTTGGTCGTCGTGGTTGTCGTGGTCGTTGTTTTGGTCGGCGTCGTTTTTCTGGTCGTTGTCTTTTTCCGCTGGGCATCGGCTGAAACGGCGAATGTCAATAAAACGGCTAAAACCAAAAATGTAAATTTCGATAAATAATTGTTTGTTTTCATATCTTCCCGGTCGAATAGTAAATTTATTCGTAAAATTTTATCATAAAAGAGATGCAGAAAAGGCTTTTAGAAGTTCGCCGTCTTGGTCGGTTCGGATACGCGGACGGTTTGGAACTGCAAAAAACGCTCGAAACCGAGGTAATTGCGGAGCGAAAACGCGATTACCTTTTGCTGCTTGAGCATCCGCACGTTTTCACGATCGGTCGCCGCGCCAAAGAAAACGGCATTTTGGCGAGCGCGGAAATCTTAAAAACGATCGGCGCGGAAGTCTTCGAGATCAATCGCGGCGGCAAAGTGACGTATCACGGCATCGGGCAGATGGTCGGTTATCCGATCATCAATCTGAGTTCCTACAAAGAAGACGTGCATCTTTTCGTGCGCAATCTCGAAGAAGTTTTGATTCGGACGATGAAGGATTTCGGCATCGAGAGTTTCAGGATCGAGGGTTTGACGGGTGTTCACACGGCGGAAGGCAAGATCGCGGCGATCGGCGTGCATCTGAAACGCTGGGTCACGACGCACGGTTTCGCGCTTAACGTGAATACGGATCTGAGCTATTTCGACTGGATCATCGCCTGCGAAGGCGAGCCGGTAACTTCGATGGAAAAACTTCTCGGACGCGAAGTTGATTTAGCGGAAGTCGAAGATCGAATCATCGAAAACTTCGCGGAAGTTTTTGAATTTGAAAACGTCGAGTTGCTACAAATGGCAGTTTCGGCAGAAATCTAACTCTAGCTTTGCGTGCTTTGCGTCTTTGCGGGAAACTTATTCTCACGCAAAGACGCAAAGCACGCAAAGGAAGAAAATTTGAGAAGACAAGGAGGATTATGAAATTTACAAAATTATCTATCGCCATTGCCGTGCTTGCCGCTTTAACGGCTTGTGAACCGGCGGCGAATAACAATACGACGAATGTCACGAATACGAACACGGCAAACACGAATTCCGCACCAGCGGCGCAGAATCTGACGGAAGTTCCGCGACCGAAAAATATTGCGGATATGATGGCGCAGCGCGGCGCGCAGGACGAAGCGAAACCGGTGATTATGGTTCTTGAGCCGAAGAATGAATCGACCGTCAATTCTTCGACCGTCAAAGTCAAGCTCGGTCTTTCGGGTGATTTGAAAGGCTACAATCCGGGAATGAATATGGAAACGAAAATGGGCAATCATATTCATGTCATTCTCGACAATCAGCCGTATGAAGCCTATTACAATCTTAATCAAGAATTTGAATTAAGAAATGTCGCGGACGGCGAACACACGCTGCGCGTTTTCCCGTCGCGCCCGTGGCACGAAAGCTACAAGACGGAAGGCGCGTTTCAGATGGTGAAATTCACCGTCAAGAACGGCGGCGCGGACACGAGCAAACCGACGACGACCAATTCGGGCAACACGATGGCGAACGCGAATTCGAACGCGAACACCAAACCGACACCCGAAGGCAAAGATATGCAGACTTCGACCGGCGGAGCGGTTGACGCGACAAAACCGCTCCTGACCTACAGCCGACCGAAAGGCGAATACAAAGGCACTGAGGCGGACGCGATCATGATCGATTTCTGGCTTGCCAACGCGCGTCTGAAAGACGGCGGCGGCGATTACCGCGTTCGTTATTCGGTTGACGGCGGCGAAGCGAAATACATTGATAAATGGGAACCGATTTGGCTGACGGGTTGGACGAACGGCAAACATAAAATCAAGCTCGAACTCGTGGACAAAGACGGAAAAGTCGTCGAAAACGGCGGCTACAATTCAACCGAGCGCGAAATATCGATTGTCAAATAAGTTTGATTTTAGAGGGCTTAATTGCTAATCTTAAACAGTTACGTAAAATGCGTAACCGCGAGGGGACGGCTCTTCGTCGAACTTAAATTTTTTGGGACGACCCGAATCTTTTTGAAGGTTCGGGTTTTCTATTTGTAGGTGAATTTTATGAATTGGATATATTTGATTATCGCGGGGCTTTTGGAAATCGGCTGGGCAATCGGTTTGAAATATACCGAAGGCTGGTCAAAAATTTTGCCGAGTGTTTTGACCGCTGCAACCATGATTGCGAGTTTTTATTTTCTTTCTCTGGCGTTAAAAACTCTGCCGATCGGCACGGCTTACGCGTTCTGGACGGGCATCGGCACGGTCGGCGCGGCGATTCTTGGAATGATTGTCTTTAACGAACCGCGCGATTTTTTGAGAATTCTTTGTATTTTACTCATCATCGGCGGTATCGCGGGCTTAAAAATAACTTCGCCGCAATGAAATTTCCGCGCGTTTCGTTATAAAATCAAATTTTTAGACAATCTTAATTTTTACAATCTTATTGGAGACTACTTTTAGAAATATATGAGACGTGATACAACTTCGTGGTTCAGCCACAATCTGGGAATGGATATGCCGCTCGTGGCTTACGGACACGCGGGCTATCCGCTTTTGATGTTTCCGACCGCCGCGGCGGATTATCTGGAATATGAGCGGTTTTATTTGGTTGACGCGATCAAATGGTTTATCGAAAACGGTCTGATTCGGGCTTATTCGATAAATTCGGTCAATAAATACAGCCTTCTGAACAAACAATCGCATCCGGGCTGGAAGGTCGAAATGCTTTCGCGTTATGACAACTACATAATGGAAGAAGTTTTGCCGCTCATCCGCAACGAATGCGGCGAGGATGCACGACCGCTGACGACGGGCGCATCTTTGGGCGCATTGCTCGCGGCAAACACTTATTTCAAACATTCCGACAATTTTCGCGGGACGATCGCGATGAGCGGAAGCTACGATATTTACAGTTATCTGGAAAGTTATTACGACGACAACGTGTATTTCAACAATCCGGCGATGTATCTGAAAAATCTGAATGACGATTATCATCTGCCGAGGTTGAGAGAGGCTGATTCGATTGTTATCGTGACGGGACAGGGCGCATACGAAGCACCGCAAAAAAGCATCGAACTTTCAAATATTCTGCATTCCAAAGGAATCCCGCATCTGCTCGAATTGTGGGGACACGACGTGCGCCACGACTGGGAATGGTGGCGCAAGATGCTGCCGCATTATCTCGGAAAATTCTGTCAGAAATAGTAATTGGAGCGCGGACGGCTCGTCCGCACATTCGGCGAAAGCCTGATAAAAAAGCCTTGATTTCCAAACAAATTTAAGGAAATCAAGGCTTTTAGCGTTTTTCAAACGCTTGCGGACGAGCCGTCCGCGCTCCAACTTAAGCGGTTTCGGCGGCAGGCAGCGGGTTTTTTAGAAAAGTAAAGTAATTTACCGCCAGACAGATAATTGCAAAAGCCGACAGCAAAACGAAACCGATTGTGTAGCTTCCCGTCGCGTCTTTGACCAGCCCGAGTTCGAGCGGCGGGAAAAATCCGCCGAGTCCGCCGAACGCGCCGACAAGTCCCGTCACCGTGCCGGTTTCTTTCGCAAAATACTGCGGCACGAGCTTGAAAACCGCGCCGTTTCCCAATCCAAGTGCCGCCGCGCAGCCCAATGCGCCGACGGTAAAAAGCGCAATCGTCGAAAAGCTCAAAAGCAGTGAAAAAGCGGCGATCGCGGCAAAAACGAAAATCAAGACCTTCGCGCCGCCGAGCTTATCCGCCAGAATACCGCCGATTGGGCGAAGCAATGTTGCCAGCACGACAAATCCGGCAGTCCGCGCACCCGCGTCGGTCGGTGTCAGATTAAAGATCTCGCGCAAGAATGTCGGCATATAAAGCGCGAGCGCGACGAAGCCGCCGAAGGTTAAAAAATAAAACAGCGAGAGAATCCACGCGATTTTCGAGCTTTTCAAAACGCTCAAACTTTCCATCAGGCTTTTTCGCTGAGAAACTGCAGAAGCATCGCGGGCGAAAATATAAAAAACCACGCCCCAAACAAGAGTTATCGCGGCAAAGATAAAGAAAACCGTCCGCCAATCGCCGAACCAGAGCGCCAGCACCGGCGCGAAAAAGACGGCGATGGACTGTCCGATATTGCCCATTCCGTAAATGCCGAGCGCGGTTCCCTGTTTTTCGGCGGAAAACCATTTCGACGTAAAACCGATGCCGACCGGAAAAGTCGTTCCGGCTAAACCGAGCAGCAGCCCGAAAAATAAAAGCTGCGTGTAACTTGTCGAAAAACCGATGGCGACCGCCGGAATCGCCGCGAAAATCAGCAGTGCGGAAAACGTCAAACGCCCGCCGAAACGATCGGCGAGCATTCCCGCAAAAAGCCTGCCGATTGAACCCAAAAGAACGGGAATCGCAATCATCAGACTTTTTTCGGTTGCCGAGAGATTGTATTCCTGCGTAAAAGTCGGCGCGAGCGCGGCGATCAGACCCCAGACTGCGAAGGAAACGGCAAAGGCGGTGGTCGAAAAAAATAGGGCGCGTCCGGAACCTTCTTTGTTAAATAAATCGCTCATAAAAATTAATTCGGAATCGTTTTAGCGTCTTCGGACGGGCTTCCACCAGAAAATGATCGAAAGCGAGATCAGCCAGCACACGCCCGACGCGATGACGAGCGGCAGTAATTCCTTGTAATGACGCGCCAGCGCGGCTTCGACGGCAGCGGATAAAATCCAAAGCTGGGCGAGATTTATCATCACCATTAAAACCAGCTTCGCCTGAAAGATTGCGGTGATTCCGCGACTCGATTTGAATTTATTGTTTTCTCCGTTCATCTCACTCCTAACTTTCGTGTCCGCCCGCGATTCTGCCCGTTGCCCAAACTTCGCCGTCGTCGCGCATTTCGACCGCGATCCGGTCGAGCGGGCGCGGCGGCGGACCGTAAAGCACGTTGCCGGTTTTGACATCGAACCCTGCTTCGTGACACGGGCATTCGAGCCGGTCGGATTCTTTCGCGTAATAAACCGGACACGAAAGATGCGTGCATTTCTGCCCGAAAGCATAAAAATTACCGTCCGCTGCGCGAATCAAAATCGCCGTATCAATTTCGGTCGGATAGCGAAAATTGAGTGCCGAGCCGATCTGCAAATCTTTTGCGCCTTCGATCTTCAGCGGCGGAAAGGCTTCGATCTTGGTCGAATCGTAAGCCGCCTTGCCCGCAAATCCTGCCGCGCCGAGAAAAAGGGCGGTTGACGTAACGGCAAGAAAACCGCAGAATTCGCGCCGCGTGACCTGCGCTTCCTCGTCGCGTTCATACGGAAATTCGGCTTGATACGGCGCGGTTGCCGCGCGCACTTCGCGCTCGTCGGAGAGAATTTTTTCGATCGTTTCGCTTAAATTTTTAGAACTCATTGCTTTTATCCGATTCCTCGACCTGTGTGTCGATCCACGATTCGCCTTCGCGGGCGTCAACCGCGACGCGACCTTCAAAAACTCCGCAGCCGTCAACCGTTACTTCATCCGCGTCGGTCGGCAGCATCAGGTAAACTTTCGTTTTGACTTCCTGATTGCCGAAAACGTGCGCGTTGACGGGTTTCGTGCGCCGCAGCGGGACGATTTGTTCATAAGTTCCAAACGAAATCGCGCCGGTCGGGCAAACGCTCGCGCACATCGGTTTCAAGCCTTCGCTCGTGCGGTCGAAACACATATCGCATTTCATCTGCAGATGAATCTCCGAATTATATTTCGGCACGCCGAACGGGCAGGCGTTGACGCAGTTGCGGCAGTCGAGACAGCGCGGCTTCAAAGCCGACATCACGATGCCGTCCTCGTTTTGTTTGATTGCGTCCGCCGGACAAACCAGCGCACACGTCGGTTCTTCACAGTGCATACAAAGCGTCGGCATCGTCGCGGTCGTTTCCGAACGGTCAATGTAATCCACAAAAATCATCGAATAACCTTTGTGCGTCGAACATTCGCGGCACGCGGCAACACACGAGCGGCACCCGATACAACGCTGCGGATCTATAAACATTGTTTCCTGCATAATTTTTTCACGGAACGCCGTCATCCTGACGGCACAGATTGTGCGCAATCTAAAACTTTAGTTTTATCCAACTTTGATGTAACTAAACACATTTCTTGAACGCTTTCGCGTTCATTGCCGTCAGGATGACGGCGTTCCTATTTTCCTCTCTGCACTTCGCTCATTGATCTTCCTTTGCGTTCCTTTCCGAGAACCGGCAGCTCGCGCGAGTGAATTTTCTCGATTCGGGCGGCACAAGCCTTGTATTCGGGTATTTTCGATGTCGGGTCGAGTGCCGGGTTCGTTAATTGATTGACCGCCAATTGCTCGCCCCAGTGATACGGAATAAAAATCGTATCCGGGCGGATCGTCCGCACGACGAGCGCGGGAAAAATCCCTTCGCCGCGCCGCGATACGACTTTTACGCGTTCGCCGTCGTTGATTTTCAGCTTCACCGCCGTTTCGGGATGTATTTCGACATACGGCTCGGGGCATTGCTGAACCAGAAAACCGATTCTTCGCGTTTGATTGCCCGAAAGATATTGATAAACGACGCGACCGCTCGTTAAAATCAGCGGAAATTCTTCGTCCGGCACTTCGTTGGGCGGATTGAATTCGATTGCGTGAAACTTCGCTTTTTTGTCAGGGTGAAAGAATTTCTTGTCCTCAAAAAGACGCGGCGTGCCGGGATGATCGAGCGTCGGACACATCCAGAAGACACCGTTTTGCTTCTCGATCTTTTCGTATGTGATGCCGTAATAATCGGCGTTTCCGCCTTTCGATGCGACGCGCAGTTCGTCGAAAATCTCGCGCGGGCTGTTAAAATTAAAATACTTTCCGCGCCCCAGCCGCTTGGCGAGTTCACAGACGATCCACCAATCGGTTTGGGCTTCGCCCGGCGGGTCAACCGCCTTATTGATCTTCACGACCCGCGCTTCCGAGTTTGCCGTCACGCCTTCGTCTTCCGCCCATGTCGTTCCCGGAAGAACGACATCGGCGTAGCGCGAGGCTTCGCTCATAAAAAAGTCAATGTTGACGTTAAACTCCAAGCCTTCGAGCGACTGGCGGATTTTGTTCGTGTCCGGCAAGCTGACCATTCCGTTGTTGCAGAGCGACAAGAAACCTTTGATTTCGCCCTCGCGCATTTTGTCGAACATTTCGACGACCGAAACGCCGGCTTGCGGCAATTCTTCTTCGGGCAAGCCCCAAACTTCGCAAACGTATTTGCGGTGTTCGGGATTGTTGATCGAACGCTGTCCGGGTAGTTGGTCGGCTTTTTGCCCGTGTTCGCGTCCGCCCTGCCCGTTGCCCTGCCCGGTGATCGTGCCGTAACCTTTTCCGGGTTTGCCGATTTTGCCGGTTGCAAGAACGATGTTGATGTATGAAAGAACATTATTGACGCCGTTCGAGTGATGCTCGATGCCGCGCGCGTGCATGATCATTCCGGTTTTTGCGCGTCCGTAGAGAAGTCCGGCGCGTTCGATTTTTTCCGCCGGAACGCCGGAAATCTGCGAGGCGACATCAGGCGTGTATTTTTCGACCACGGCGCGCGTCGCTTCCCAATCGTTCGTATTGTTTACAATAAATTCTTCGTCAATCAAACCTTCGCGGATGATGACATTGAGCATTCCGTTAGCGACGGCGACATCGGTTCCGGGTTTGAGCTGTAAATGCAGATCGCCCTGCCGCGCCGTCGCGGTTTCGCGCGGGTCAATGACGATCCACGTGCCGCCGTTGTCGCGCTGCTGCCACAAAAATTTGTTCAGAACCGGAAAGGTTTCCGCGCAGTTCGCGCCCGCGATTATTAAAACCTCCGCCAAAGGAATGTCGTCCCACGGATTCGCGGCGCGGTCAATTCCGAAAGCCTTGTTGTTTCCTGCCGCCGCCGAAACCATACAAAGTCTGCCGTTATAATCAATGTAGCGCGTTCCGAGTCCGGCGCGGGCAAATTTGCCCATCAGATAAGTTTTTTCGGTCGTGAGCGACGAACCCGAATAAAGCCCGATCGCGTCTTTGCCGTATTTTTCCTGAATTTCCTTAAATTTTGCGGCGATCAGATCGAGTGCTTCGTCCCAGCTTGCGCGTTCAAAATTGCCGTTGCGTTTGATGAGCGGATAAAGCAGCCGGTCGGGATGATGCGTTTGCAGGTAAGCCGTCACGCCTTTCGGGCAAAGCCGACCTTCATTGACGGGAAAATCATAACGCGGCTCGAAACCGACGACCTTGTTTTTCTCGACCAGCAGATTCATTCCGCACTGCACCGCGCAATACGGGCAATGCGTCGGCACGACCTTGTCAATCACGCGGTCAGCCCGCCAGCCGCCGTCCGGCGCGTCGTGCAGATGCGGTCCGAATTGTTCGATGATTTTATCTAAATTTTCTACTTTCGACATATTTTTTTGCCGCAGATTTCGCGGGTTATCAAGTCAGAACCGCCTGCGTGGGCGGGCGGGTTCTCGTTACATGACCGAAATTTTGATAATGGCAATTTGCCCGCCCGCTCACGCAGGCGGTACTGACCTTTACCCGCGTTTATCCGCAGCTAATTCTTCTTCCGCTCTTGCGCCGATAAAAACTTTTTCCTTCGCGTCCGGCAAACCGGCATACGCCAGTCCGCGCATTACGCGTTTGCAGCGTGGGCAGTAATCGATCAGATTCTCGCCGCCCGCCATCGTGTAATCGAAACCGAGTTTTTCGGTGACCGATTTCAGATCGTCAATCCACATTTGCCCCATAAATTCCGTGCCGCAGCGCTTGCAGACAGCTTGCGGCATTTCCTGCGAACGCTGCTGGTAAAGCTCGACGCCGATCGAGGCGGGTCGCTGAACGACGTGAAAGAGCTTGCCGAACGGCAGATAAAAGAGCGTCATAATGACGATCGCCTGATGCGAGAGCGAGATAAACGAATACATATAGCCTTCGAACCAGAGGCTCGAAGCCGTCAGCATCAACCCCGAAACCGAGATCGCGATGAGCAGCAGATGCGGGACGAAATCGAGCAGAAACGTTTGCAGCGCGATCGCGCCGCGGTCGGTCAATCGGCGATGAATCGCGATCGCGCAGCCGGCAATGACCATCACGGCGGTAAAATCGAGCGCATGAAACGTCACCCACGCCATCAGGCTTCGCCCGTCCATCAACTGCGTCGGAAAGCCGAACAGATATGCACGATAGCCGCGGTCGCCTTCGAGCTTGAAATGAATCCAGCCCCAAACCAGCGGAAAGGTGACCGCCGCCGACAAAATACAGCCCCACATTATCAAAAAATGCATCAGCCAGCGCGAAGATCCGCGTTTGAAGATAAACCTTTGCTCGATCAGATTGGTCGCCACCGTTTTGGCGGCGCTTCCCGCATTTTTCGCAAACTTTTTGCGCTGCAGAAAAAGCTGCCAGCCGCGCCGCCAGTAAGTGCGCGTCGCCGGTCGCTGAAGCCAGAGCGCGTAACGGAAAACTATTGCGCCGAAAGCAACCACCGAGGCAATCGTGTAACCGAAAAGCGCGGAATCGTAATGCTCCAGATTGCGCGAACCGGCAATTATCAGCAGCGTCAAAAAAGCCGACGCGGCGAGCCCAATCAAGGTCGAACTGCGATAATTCATAATTCCTTCATAAAAATCAGTTTACTAAACGATTATGAAGCGATCACGAAACGAAAAATATGATTGAAATCACATTTCGGAAAAAATTTAATGAATTTGCAGAAAAAGCGCAATTTGCGGATTTGGCGAAGCTCAAACAAGTTTTGTTGTCAGCAGTGTTTTTCGGATTTCGGATGAGGGTAATTATCGGAGTCGTCTTCTTCGGGGCGCGGAGTCAGGCAGGCGAAGTCTTTTTCGATCAAAATACGAAGCGTTTTTCCCGAAGGTAAATTTTGTTCGGCGCTGACGGCGGTTTGTTCGGTCTGCGACCAGTTTTCGGCGATTGTTTGCGGGATAATTATCGAAATTCGCCCGTTTTCAAAATTAGCGGAAATTTCTTCCGCGCCGCTTTCCGCAATGACGGCGTAGCTCAGAGACTGCGCGGGTTCAACGCCGAATTCCGTGCGGTCTTCAAACTTTCCGTTTTCGGCAAATTCGGCAACTTCACTTTGCGTTAAACGAAGCCTGACGGAGTTGCCTTTGATTCTTAATTTCATTTTTCCACCAAATTA
>JALHNX010000164.1 GCA_022843305.1 Pyrinomonadaceae bacterium
GATCAATGCGCCAACCGCTCGTAATCATCTGCGCCGACATTTCGCCGTCCTCAGGCGCGCCGAGCGACATATCGGGAAATTCCATATCCGTTACCGAATCCGTAATTTCGCTTTCCGCGATGCCTAAACGCTGCGCCAAGTCTTGTTTTGCCCGCTCAAGCGCGCTTTCTTTTGTAAAACTCATAGATTAATTCGTCGTTTGCAGAATAATTTTGCTCTTATTTTACCGATTAGTCAATAAACATCAAGCCTGAAAAAGTTTTCCACAGGTGGAAAACTTTTTGTGTTGCGGTTAAGTTAAATAATTCCGAAATTTAGCTCTAAATGAACAAAATAAAAAAGTTGCAAAATAAAACTTGCCAATCGGAAAAAACTCGCCTAAAATAAAATTTACTTATCAAGGAATTGCCGAAATGTTCGGCGGTTGCCAACATAAATATAAAAGAAAAATATCGAAAAAATAAATTTAGATTGCGAGGCTGTCAAAACGACAGCCTTTTTAATTTGGTTTTTTCTTTAAATACCGAAAAATCTCGACCAACGCCGGAACGATAAAAACCGCGCACGCCGCGCCCAGAATTAAACCTGTCAGAAAGCGCGAAAGATGCGTGTTTTCCCAAATTCCGAAAACCCCCAAAAACCAGTCAATCGCAATCGGAATCATCGCCAAAAACAGCCAAAAACGCGGAAGCGGCTCGATTTCTTCGACTTTTCGCAAAGCCGGATAAATTAAAAAGCCGAAAAGCAATCCGAAATAAACGCCGAAACAACGTGTGCAAACCGCGAACGGATGATTTTCGATATGAAACGAACGCCAATCCATCTGATGACAGATAAAGCTGAAAAATGTATAAACCGGCGCTGAAACGCTCTCAAAACCACCTGCTTTCGCAAGCGGCGCGAGCAAAATCAGGAAAACCCAAACGAAAACTACGAGCATGGAAATCGCCCAAACTTTCCGCGCCTGCCGGCGGAATTTGGCGGTGAAATCTTGCGAAATGTAGTTTTCGATTGGCTGATTCATTTTATAAAGTTTTGAGTTCCGCCTTCAGGCAGCTTAGATCGGCTAAATCATTCGTCTAAATTTTTAACTCAAAAACCGAATTATCGAAGCAATTCCGCCTAAAGGCGGGACTCAAAACGATAAAAACCTATTTGTTTGATGACCTCAATTCTTTTTCGGTTTCCAGAATATGCGCGGTTGTCTGAATCACCGTGTCGGGATTCAGCGAAATCGAATTGATGCCGCGTTCGACCAAAAACTGCGCGAATTCGGGATAATCCGACGGCGCTTGTCCGCAGATGCCGATTTTTTTGCCGTTTCTTTTCGCCGCGTCAATCGCCATGGCGACCATTTTTTCGACCGCGCCGTTGCGCTCGTCAAAAAGATGCGCGACCATTTCCGAATCGCGGTCTAATCCCAAAGCAAGCTGCGTCAGATCGTTTGAGCCGATCGAGTAACCGTCGAAAACTTTCAGAAATTCGTCGGCAAAAACGACGTTCGCCGGCAATTCGCACATCGCGTAAATTTCCAGATCGTTATCGCCCTGCACGAGTCCGTGTTCCGCCATACATTCGATAACCTTTTCGCCTTCCTCGACCGTTCGGCAGAAGGGAATCATCACTTTAACGTTGGTTAAACCCATATCTTCGCGAACGCGAAGAATCGCGAGACATTCCAATCTGAAACCGGCTTTGTAACGGTCGTCGTAATAACGCGACGCGCCTCTGAACCCTAACATCGGATTTTCTTCCAAAGGTTCGAATTCGCTGCCGCCGATGAGCCGCGCATATTCGTTCGATTTGAAATCCGACATTCTGACGATCACGGGTTTCGGATAAAAAGCCGCCGCGATGCGCCCGACTCCTTCCGCCAGATTGCGCACGAAAAACTCTTTCGGGTCTTCCTCTAAAATGCGGCTTGAAATTTCTTCAACGTCTTTGCGGTTTCGCAGATTCGGGTAATTTACCAGCGCCATCGGATGAATTCCGATCGCGTTGTTGATAATAAATTCGAGTCGTGCGAGTCCGACACCGTCGTTCGGCAGACGCGATACGGCAAACGCGTGGTCGGGGTCGCCGACGTTCATCATAACCTGCGTTCGCGGGCGTTCCGAATCGGTAATTTCGCGGCGGTCAACCGTAAAATCAACCTTTCCGTAATAAATATTGCCGCGGTCGCCTTCGGCGCACGAAACCGTGATGTCGCTTCCTGAACGCAAAATTTCCGTCGCGTTGTTCGTGCCGACAATGCACGGAATACCGAGTTCACGGCTGATGATCGCGCTGTGACAGGTTCGTCCGCCGCGATTCGTAACGATTGCCGAAGCACGTTTCATAATCGGTTCCCAAGCCGGATCGGTCATCGAAGTAACGAGAATTTCGCCCTCTTTAAAGCTCGTAATTCTATTTGTATCAAGGATGACGTGCGCCGTCCCGGAGCCGATTTTTTCGCCGACCGCGACACCCGAAACAAGCGGCGCACCGTGATTTTCCGACAGAGAATAAGTTTCTATATAATTTTCCGATTTTTGCGTGTGAACGGTTTCGGGACGCGCCTGCAAAATAAAAAGTTCGCCCGTGATGCCGTCCTTTGCCCATTCAATATCCATCGGCTGATGCTTGCCGGCGCGTTTCGAATAATGGTCTTCGATCGCGCAAGCCCACGTCGCCAGCTGCAGAACTTCATAGCCCGAAAGACAAAATCGTTTGCGCTGCGATTCGACAACATCGCGCACCTGCGTTCCCGTGCCGTCGTCGGCAAAAACCATCTTGACTTCTTTGACTCCGAGTTTTCGCGTCACGATCGGGCGAAATCCGAGTTTTAAGGTCGGTTTGAAAATGATCCATTCGTCGGGCGTTGCCATGCCCTGCACGACCGCTTCGCCCAAACCCCATGCGCCGTTGATGACGACCGCCTCGCGAAAACCGCTTTCCGTGTCGAGCGTGAACATCACGCCCGAACAGGCGATGTCGGAGCGCACCATCGGCTGAATTCCGATCGAAAGCGCGACATCGAAATGGTCGAAACCTTTTGCCGTGCGGTAAGAAATCGCGCGGTCTGTCCAGAGCGATGCGTAGCATTGATGACAGGCTTCGATCAGCCGCGCTTCGCCGCGCACATTCAAAATCGTGTCTTGCTGTCCGGCAAACGACGCGTCGGGCAAATCTTCAGCCGTCGCCGAGGAACGCACGGCAACCTCGAAAGTTTTCTTGCCGATGCGTTCGCCCAATTTATTGTAAGCGTCGAAAATCGCCGTTTCGACTTCTTTCGGAAAAGGCGTTTCGAGCATTAAATTTCGCGCTTCCGCGCCGACCCGCGCCAATTCTTCAAGGTTGTTCGTATCCAAGCCTTTCAGAAGTTTCTGCAATCTTTTCCGCAAGCCGCCGGTTTCGAGCAAAACTTCGTAAGCGTGGCTCGTTGTCGTAAAACCGTCAACGGTGCGCACGCCCTGCGTCGTCAGTTCGCGGAAAAGCTCGCCCAAACTGGAACATTTTCCGCCGACAAGCGCGACATCGTCCGCGCTGACTTCGCTTAAATCAAGAACAAAAGGTTTTGAAATTTTCATATATTTGGAAAGTGAAAAGGTGAAAAGGGAAAAAGTTTGCTTATTTGTTTTTAAATAAGCTTTTACCCTTTTACCCTTTTGCCCTTTTACCTTTTAGAATCTGATCACCGCGTCGGGTCCGCCTTCGACGTGAACCGTATCAACAAAACGGATATTTTTCGTGTCGGTCGTCATGACGACGGAATGAGTGCGTTTGCCCGCGCCGAAAAACCTGACACCGCGAAGCAGTGCGCCGTCGGTCACGCCCGTCGCCGCGAAGATAATCTTTTTGCCCGGCGCGAGGTCGTTTGTGTCGTAAATCTTGTCGGGGTCGGTGATGCCCATTTCATTAAGCCGTTTCATTAGTTCTTTCATCGGCGGGATTTTCGTTTTATCAACGCCCAATCTTTCGGGATCAAAAACAAATTTCGCCTGAATTTCGCCGTTCAGACATTTCATCGCCGCGGCGGTAATCACGCCTTCGGGCGCACCGCCGATGCCCATCAGCGCGTGAATATTCGTTCCGGCGACCGCCGCCGAAATCCCGGCGGAAAGATCGCCGTCCGAAATCAGACGAATGCGCGCGCCGGTTGCCCGAACGTCGGCGATCAACTGCTTATGGCGCGGACGGTCAAGACAAATGACCGCCAAATCGTCAATATCGCGCCCTAAACGCCGCGCGATGTTTTTCAGATTGTCTTTAACCGGCGCGTCAATATCAACCGCGCCGCGGCACGACGGTCCGACAATAATTTTGTCCATATAAATATCGGGCGCATACAGAAGTCCGCCGCGTTCGGCGGCAGCCAAAACGGCAATCGCGTTGTTCGCGCCGAGAGCACAAAGATTCGTGCCTTCGAGCGGGTCAACCGCGATGTCAACTTCGGGAAACTCGTCTCTCGCATCAGTAGAAAAATTTCCGCCGCCGACTTCTTCGCCGATGTAGAGCATCGGTGCTTCGTCGCGCTCGCCTTCGCCGATAACGATGCGCCCGCGCATCGGCACGGTGTCCATCACTTCGCGCATTGCTTCGACCGCAACGTGATCCGAGTGCTTGCGGTCGCCCTGTCCCATTGTTTTGGCGGATTCAATCGCCGCCGCTTCCGTGACGCGCAAAAATTCCAACGCCAAATCGTGTTCTGCTTTTAATTTCATTTTCAGTTTTCCTTAAAAACCCGTTTGTTAATAAATTTTGATAATGAAGGCATTTTAGCACTTGTTCGACTGCATTTGACAAGTTAGCCCCGCTGTTTTAGCTTTTTATTTTGACTTGACGAAAAACGGCGAGGAGATTTTCAAAAATAATGACTTATATTGTTACCGAACCCTGTGTTGAATGTAAATATACCGATTGCGCGGCAGTTTGTCCCGTCGAAGCGTTTCACGAATTGCCCGACAAACTTTTAATCAACCCCGACACCTGCATTGATTGCGATGCCTGTCTGCCGGAATGTCCGGTCGAAGCGATCTTTTCGGATATGTCCATCCCGGAAGAATATCTCGGTTGGGTTGAGATCAACGCCGAAGCCGAAAACTATCCGATTATTTCGACCAAACAACCCGCACTCTTCAACGCAGGCTGTAAAGGTCAGCCGGAATAATAAAATTTTCCAAACTTTTGCAAAAAAGACGGGTTTACAAACTCGTCTTTTTTAGCAAATCGAACGATTTTTTTACATTCTGCATTCTGCGTTTAGATTTTTATCGAAGTAAAAAAACGAAATTCATTCCGCCGCTAAATGTTGAATGAAGAATGTAAAATGCCGAAAAACTCTCTTTTCTAAACTTTCGTCCCGTCAGAAAAAACCGCATAAATTCAAAAACTTCTTGAGTTTTCCCGAATTTTCGGGCTAAACTATAAAAGTTCTGCATTTCAGGCAGAAAAAAAACCGCGTTCAAAATTAATTTACAAAAAATCTTCTTTAGTTATTTTTGTGCTTATCACCGGCTGGAGGTTTATTTTAGCCGCTTTCAGTATCAAAGTTTTCATTTCAATTTATAAAAACCGGTAAAAATTAAGAAACAAATAAATATTGGCTCTTTAACTGTATATTGATTCTGATTTTTTCAGAATTCCCGAATTTGAGCGAAAAAATTATGTTGGACGCAGCAATTCCGCAAAATATTACGATCAATCCGCCCGCGACAGATGACCGGCGGCTGAAAATTCTCGTCCTGTTCGGCACGCGTCCCGAAGCGATCAAGCTCGCCCCGATCATCCGCGAACTGAAAAAGAAAACTTTTCAAACCGTCGTCGTTTCTTCGAGCCAGCACAAGGAATTGCTCAAGCCATTTTTGAAAATGCTCGACATCGAAGCCGATTTCGATCTGCGCGTGATGAAACAAAATCAGATGCCGAACGAAGTTTGCTCGCGCGTGCTGGCGAAACTCGATAAAATTCTCGCCGATGAAAAGCCCGACTTGATTATCGTGCAGGGCGACACGACGACGACTTTGGCAGGCGCACTCGCCGGATTTAACCGCCGGATTCCGGTCGGTCACGTCGAAGCCGGACTTCGTTCGGGCAATCTTTACAGCCCGTTTCCCGAAGAGATGAACCGTCGTCTGGTATCGCAAATCGCCAGTTTTCATTTTGCCGCGACCGAACGCAACCGGAGCAATCTTTTAGCGGAAGGCACTCCGAACGAAAAAGTTTTCGTTACCGGAAACACGGTTGTTGACACGCTCGCGTTTATTTTGAAAAACCTCACGGCAAACGACAAAATCACGGAATTGATTGAAGAAACAAAAGGCTTGAAAAGAATTTTGCTGACCACGCACCGGCGCGAAAGTTTCGGCGAACAGATGAGCGGAAATCTTAAAGTTTTGCGCGAATTTGTCGAAAAGAGAAAGGATGTTTGCCTGTTTTTTCCCGTTCATCCGAACCCGAACGTGCAAGCGGCGACGAACGAAATTTTAGCCGGAAAGGAAAGAATTTATCTGCTCGAACCTTTGGGTTACAAAGATTTTATCGCTTTGATGCAAACGGTCTGGCTGATCGTTTCCGATTCGGGCGGCATTCAGGAAGAAGCGCCTTCATTAGGCAAACCGCTTTTCGTTCTGCGGGAAAACACCGAGCGACCGGAAGCGATTCGCGCCGGGGTTGCCAAACTCGTCGGCGGAAATCCGCGAACGCTGGCGCGGATGCTCGACGAAAATTACTCGATTGACACGTGGATAAAATCGGTCAAGGAAATCTCAAATCCCTTCGGCGACGGACGCGCGGCGCAGCGCATCGTCAAGATCATCGAAGAAAAATTCGGCGCGAAAGTAAAAGGCGCAACGAAAGCTCAGCACGCTTTATTGTAAAAATTTCCAATGAATCAAACCGCCCCAACTAAAAAACATCTTTTGACCGTTCTGGTCGAAGACTATTTTCACGTCGGCGCGTTCGAGAATCTGATTCAGCAAAGAAATTGGTCGAATTTCGAGCCGCGTTATGAACAAAACACGCTGAAGACGCTCGATTTGCTTGATGAATTCGACACAAAAGCGACGTTTTTCGTGCTTGGCTGGATCGGCGAACAGAACCCGAAACTCATTCGTGAAATCGCCGCGCGCGGACACGAGATCGCTTCACGCGGCTTTTATCACCGCAGTTTGAAAAATCTGACGAACGAAGAATTTCGTGAGGATTTGCGCCGCACGAACCGCGTTTTGGAAGACGCGAGCGGGCAAAAAATCATCGGCTACCGCGCCGCCGAAAAACTAAATTACGAAAAGGATTCGTGGATTTTCGAGGTTTTGGCGGAAGAAGGTTTCGTTTACGACGCGTCGTTTCTGCCGACCCGAAAATCCGATAAAAACAAGCGTTTCGCGCATCAGGTTCACACCGACGGCAAAGCGGTCTGGGAATTTCCCTATTCGACGCGAAATTTGGGCATCGGTCTGCTACCGATTTCGGGCGGCAATTATTTCCGGCAGATTCCATACACATTAATGCGCAAAGCTGTCCGCGAATGGCACGAAACCCGCGCAGAACCGTTCGTTTTTTACTTTCACGTCTGGGAACTCGACCCCGAGCAGCCGCGCATCAACGCCGCCTCGCATTACAACCGCATTCGTCATTACCGCAAGCTCGACAAAATGGAATGGATCTTAAAGGAAAACATTCAAAAATACGATTTCTGCGACGCGGCTGAGTTTCTCGGAATCAAGTCAGAACCGCCTGCGTTAGCGGATGGTTTAACTTCTCAATCAAAACTGTCAAATTGCAATCTTCAACCACCCGCTAACGCAGGCGGTTCTGACAAAACCGAAATCTCGATCGTGATTCCGTGCTACAACGAAGAAGCCGCGCTGCCTTATCTGGCAAACACTTTGCGCAGTGTCGAAGCGAATCTGGCGGAAAACGGGTTTCAGGCGAATTTTATTTTCATTGACGATTGCTCGAAAGACGCGACGCTTGAAAAGCTGAACGAGCTTTTCGGCGCGAAGGGCAATTTCAAAATCGTCCGCCACGAAACGAATCAGGGCGTTGCGGCGGGAATTATGACGGGAATCAAAGCCGCCGAAACCGAAATCGTCTGCTCGATGGATTGCGACTGCACATATGACCCGCACGAGCTTGTCAAAATGCTTCCGCTTTTGACGGAAAATGTTGATCTGGTGACGGCTTCGCCTTATCACAAACAGGGAAATGTCAGAAACGTGCCGAATTGGCGTTTGTTTTTATCGAAAGGTGCGTCGTGGCTTTACCGGCGCACTTTGCGGGCGAAACTTGCAACTTACACGAGCTGTTTTCGCGTTTACCGGCGCAGTTCGGTCGTTGATTTGCCGATTGAAGAAAAAGGCTTTCTGGGCGTTGCCGAAATGCTCGGACGATTAGACTTGAAAGGCGGGCGGATTGTCGAATATCCCGCCGTGCTTGAAGTTCGCCTGTTCGGATTCTCGAAAATGAAAACGGCGCGGACGATTTTCGGGCATTTAAAACTGCTCTCAAGGCTTTCAAAAATCCGCGTTTTCGGGAAAACCGAAACGATTGAAGCTTCTCTACCAAAAGAAAACAAAGTGAAAATGTGAAAAAGCATAAAAGTGAAAAAGCGGCTCGACCGACACGTTTTAACTTTTTCACATTTTCACATTTACACTTTTTAACTTAAAAATTATGACACCGACATTAGAAAAAGAAATCATCAAATTACCATCAGATCAGGACATTTCGGGCAGAACATTCGGCGCGGAGGAAATCCGTGCCGTGACGGAAGTTTTGCAATCAGGCGTGTTAATTACGACCAAAGGCAAATACGGCAAATTGCTCGAAAAAGAATTCGCCGAAAAGCTCGGCGTGAAATATGCTTACGCGTGCAATTCGGGTTCGGCGGCGGTTCACGTTGCCGTCGCGGCGATCAATCCGAATCCGGGCGATGAAATCGTGACGACTTCCGTGACCGATATGGGTGCGCTGACACCGATTATCTTTCAGGGCGCAATTCCCGTCTTTGCGGACGTTGACCCGAAGACTTTGAACGTCACGGCAGAAACCATCGAAGCAGTTTTGTCTGAGCGCACGAAAGCGATTATCGTGACGCATCTTTTCGGAAATCCGTGCGAGATGAAAGCGATTATGGAACTTGCCGATTCGCGCAATATTCCCGTCATCGAAGACACGGCGCAAAGTTTTCTGGCAAAATGCGACGGCAAATATGCCGGAACAATCGGCAAAATCGGCGCGTTTTCGTTCCAGCAAGGCAAACAAATGACGACCGGCGAAGGCGGAATTGTTGTTACAAATGATGATGATTTGGCACGAAGAATGTATCTTTTCATCAACAAAGCCTGGGGCTACGGCGACGCGAATCCCGACCATTATTTCGCGTCTTTGAATTACAGAATGACCGAACTGCAAGCGGCGGTTTCGTATGAACAGTTAAAGAAATTAGATTATTCCGTTGCGCAACGTCAAAAAATGGCGGCATTGCTCGATGAAAAAATCGCGGATATTGACGGCATCGAAAGTTACAAACCCGCCGAAAATTCGACGATGACATATTGGAAGTTCTGTCTGCGTGTTGACGACGCGAAAATCGAAGACGGCTCGGTTGGACTCGCCAAAGCATTGAAAGTTTACGATGTTGCCAGCGCACCGCGTTATGTCGTCAAACCGGCGTATAAATGTATGATTTTCCGCGACCAGAACACATTCGGCGATTCGCAGTATCCTTTTAATTTGGCGCGTCCCGAAGCCGTTGATTACAATGACGCGCGTTTCCGAGGCACGATCAAAGGCTTACACGATGTTCTTGTTTTGCCGATCAACGAAAAATACACTGAACAACACATCGAATTCTTAGCCGACTCAATCCGCGAAGCAGTCGAAGCGACGAGAAAATAATTTCACCACATAGAAATATAGAACACATAGATTTTATTTAAAAACTATGTGAACTATGTTTCTATG
Organism: Pyrinomonadaceae bacterium; assembly: GCA_022843305.1. GTDB lineage: Bacteria > Acidobacteriota > Blastocatellia > Pyrinomonadales > Pyrinomonadaceae > JAFDVJ01. The sequence continues at coordinate 9,949 of JALHNX010000164.1, forward strand.
TGGTTCAAAACTTTATTATGAACAAATTAAAATTTGCACTTATCGGAACGGGCGGAATTGCCCAAACTTACGCGCAGGCGTTTCAGCAAAGCAACTGTTGCAAGCTAGTTGCAGTTGCCGACATCAATCAGGATTCGGCGAAAGCATTTGCCGAACCTTTCGGCGCAAAGGCGTTTGCCGATTACAAAATTTTAGCCGAAAACGGCGAAATTGATGCGGTGATTATTGCCACGCCGCCGAATACGCATCCTGAAATTGCGATGTTTTTTATGGGCAAAGGCGTTCACGTTCTTTGCGAAAAGCCTTTGTGTCTGTCGGTTGCCGAGGCAAAAGCGATGATCGAAACCGCCGAAAAAACAGGCGTAGTTTTCACGATGGCGACCAAGTTTCGTTACTGCGAAGATGTCGTTAAAGCGAAAGCTATTTTAGCATCGGGCGTGTTGGGCGAGATTGTCCAATTTGAAAATGCGTTCACCGCGAAAGTGGATATGTCGAAGCGTTGGAACAGTAATAAGGAAATCGCGGGCGGCGGCGTTTTGATTGATAACGGAACGCATTCGGTTGATATTATCCGCTATTTTCTCGGCGCGATTACCGATATTCTCGCGGTCGAAACCAGCGGAACGCAGAATTTGTCGGTTGACGAAAATGTCAAAATGCTTTGCAAAACCGTCAATAATGTCGTCGCCAGCGTTGATCTGACTTGGGGAATCAACAAAGAACTGCCGAATTTTATCAGCGTTTACGGCACGAACGGAACTTTGCATATCGGCTGGCGCGAATCGAAATATAAACTCAATTCGTCGCCCGATTGGACGATTTTCGGCACGGGCTACGACAAAGTTCAGGCTTTCCGCGCAAAAATCGAAAACTTCCGCAATGCTATTCTGGGCAAAGAAAAACTTTTAACCAAACCCGAAGACGCGCTTGCATCAGTCGAAGTCATCGAAGCCGCTTACAAATCACTCAATCAAAATTTGTGGCAGAAAGTGGTTGAAAAAGTAGAAACCGCGAAAAAATAATTGTAAGGACGATGGCTTGTCCTCGCCCGTCAATGTTATTGAAATTCAAATATACTTTCTATGAACCTCAAGAAAATAAAGGAAATAATTCAATCCTACAAGAAACATTTCGGAGCAATCCACAAAGAAGAAATTTACAAATGGCGGGCGGTAAAACATTTTCAAGATAATTGGAATATAGACGCAAAAGTTTTTCCCGAAATGATCGAGAATTCATTAGCCTATACTTACAATTTGATGGATTCGGGAAATTATTTTCCAAAAAGAATGATGCTTCACTATGTCCGAATGGACTCAGAAGCAGTTAGAAATCTTTTTTTAGAACTTTATCGTAAAGACGAAGACAAATCTATTGAAGATAAGTGGCTTGAATTCAAAACAGAAACTAGAAGACTAAACAAAGAATTTTTCAGAAGTAAAAATAAAACCGAAGAAAACAGCTACCAAGACCAAAGAGCTTTTATGGTTTATTTAGCTTTACGATTTCCCGAAAGATACTTTTTGTTTAAGTTTGGAATGTTCAAAGAATTCGTAGAAAAGATAGATTTTCCTTATACCCCTATAAAAGGACGAGTGGAAAATCTGACTTCTTATACAGAACTGTGTGGACAGTTGCGAGAAGAAATAATAAAAGATGAAGAACTTCTTAAATTGCATAATGGTCGTCTGAAAGAAAATCACTACATCGAAAAATCTTTTAATTTGCTGACTCAAGATGTTATTTATGCGACTATCAAACATCTTGACAGATTTGAATCAACAGAAAATGAAAAGCCCGTTTTTCAAAGGCTCATTCGCGTAGATAAAATACTGAACCCGAATAGTTTAAGGTCAACCGGAAAGACCGCAAAAACGAAAATAGACTTTGCCGAGAAACAACGAATTAACAAAAAAATTGGAGATTTAGGCGAAGAGTTAGTTTTTGAATATGAAAGAGAAAAGTTGAAAAAAATAGGTTCAAAAAAAGAACCTCAATATATTGCTCACACGGACGACTCACAGGGATTTGATATTTTGTCTTTCGATGAAAATGACGAAGAGATTTATATTGAAGTAAAAACTACAAAAGGTTCTCACGAAGCGGAGTTTTTCATAACCGCCAACGAATTGAGAAAAAGTATAGAAACGAAAGAAAAATATCGTTTATATCGCGTTTATGAGTATAACGAGGAAAAAAATACAGGAAAATTCACCGAAAAAACAGGGAGTTTGGAAAGTCTTTGCATAAATCCTGCTCTTTATAAAATTTCGTATGAAAAAGATGATTCCAAGCCAGTTTAATTGAAATGCCTAAAATTCACCCGACAGCAATCATCGAAGACAACGTAACAATCGGCGAAGGCACGAGCGTTTGGGATAACGTGCATATTCGCACGCGGGCGCAAATCGGCGAAGAATGTATCGTCGGCGAAAAAACTTATATCGCTTACGATGTGAAAATCGGCAACCGCGTGAAGATCAATGCGATGGTTTACATCTGCGCCGAAGTTACTATCGAAGACGGCGTGATGATTTCCGCTTCGACGACTTTTACCAATGACCGTTTTCCACGCGCCACCTTTCCCGATTTGAAAACCTTGCGTCCGAGCGAGCCTGACGAACACACTTTGCCGACATTAGTAAAAGAAGGCGCAACCATCGGCGCAGGCTGTATTATCGGCAACGATTTGGAAATCGGACGCTGGGCAATGGTCGGAATGGGTTCGGTTGTTACAAAGAGCGTTCCGGATTTTCATCTTGTGATTGGTTCTCCTGCTCGTTCAATCGGTGTAGTTTGCAAATGCGGACAGCTTTTTCATAAATTTTCAGCGGAAGATACAGAAAATTTTGAAGCAAAATGCTCGGTGTGTGATTTGAAATATTCCATAAATTCCCGCGTAGTTAGCGAAATTCGATAAAAACTCCGATTCAAATATATTAAAATCCATCAAATAAATCATTGTCGCCAAAAGTCACTTTTCTGGCGCAAATGGTTACTGTTCGTTTGTCTTTTTACTCTTAAACTAAATTTATCGGTTGCGGAATTCATTAAGTTTCGCAACAGAAATTTATAAAGTTTGAGTGAAAAAAAATGAACGCAATTTTAACCAATAATGTAGATTTACCGACTGCAAATGCGATTGACGCATTGCCGCGCACAATTACAAATTCCTTAACCGGCG
>JALHNX010000165.1 GCA_022843305.1 Pyrinomonadaceae bacterium
CCCTTTGAAGTTCCGCCGCGCTTCGCCCGCAGATTCACGATAAATCGTGAACTCTGAACAGAGCGCAAACCTTTTTCTTATCAAATATTTTTGTCCACTTACTTTAATTCAGTAAATAGACTGTTTTTTACATAAAAATTTCAAAGCCGATTTACGCGGAGTAATTTTGAATCCGGGTTTTATGTTATAATTCGGCAAAATCTTTTTGCTTTAATAAAAAAATCATCAAATTCAGGAGAGTATCTAAATGGCTGTCGATTACAGTAAAATTCAGGAGCTTTTAGGCGCAGATGCCGAAGCCTTATTAAATTATTCCGGGACGAAAATTTCAAAAAACGATCTGCATCTTCCGGGCGGCGATTTTGTTGACCGCGTTTGTATGAGTTCCGACCGCAGTCCGCAGGTTTTGCGCTCGATGCAGACGCTTTTCGACAACGGACGGCTTTCAAAAACCGGTTATGTTTCGATTCTGCCGGTTGATCAGGGCATCGAACACAGCGCGGGCGCGAGCTTTGCGCCGAATCCGATTTATTTCGACCCCGAAAACATCGTCAAACTGGCAATCGAAGGCGGCTGTAACGCGGTTGCCTCGACTTACGGTGCGCTCGGTTCGGTCGCCCGCAAATACGCCCATAAAATTCCCTTTATCGTCAAAATCAATCACAACGAGCTTTTAACTTACCCGAATAAATTCGACCAAATTTTGTTTGGAACAATCGAAGAAGCGCGAAATATGGGCGCGGTCGCCGTTGGCGCGACCGTCTATTTCGGTTCGGAAGAAGCCGGACGGCAAATCGTCGAAATCGCTGAATCGTTCGCCTACGCGCACGAACTCGGGCTGGCGACGATTCTCTGGTGTTATCTTCGTAACCCGAAATTCAAGGGCGCGGAAGGCGATATGCACACTGCCGCCGATTTGACCGGACAGGCAAACCATCTCGGCGTAACGATCCAAGCCGACATCATCAAACAAAAATTACCTGAGCGCAACGGCGGCTATAATATGCTCAACGTCGAAAGCAGTTACGGCAAAACGAATCCGAAAATCTACACGGATTTGACGACCGACAACCCGATTGATCTGGTTCGTTATCAAGTCGCCAACTGTTATATGGGACGCGCCGGATTAATCAATTCGGGCGGCGAATCGAAAGGCGCGAGCGATCTGGCTGATGCGGTTCGCACGGCGGTCATCAATAAACGCGGCGGCGGAATGGGCTTGATCTCGGGTCGCAAAGCATTCCAGCGTCCGATGGCGGAAGGTGTCGAACTGCTGAACGCGATTCAAGACGTTTATCTCTCAGAAGAAGTAACGGTTGCGTAAATAGTTGATAGTTGATAGTGGAAAGTGGATAGTGAAAATCATTTCGCTATCCACTTTTTTTTCTTCCCACTATCAACTATCAACTATCAACTATCAACTATCAACTATCAACTATTTTATTTTTTTCTGAATCCGATTCAAAAAACCCCACGAATCCATAGTTAAGGTTGTTTACAACCGAAAAAATTTTAGAAACAAGTGAGGGAAGTTATGAAAAAATTAGGTTTAGCGGTATTCGCAATGATAATTGCATTCGGTTTCGGGGTTAATAACGCGTCGGCGCAGATGAAAAGCAACAATCCGATGGTCGGCGGCGCAGCGATGTATAAGACGAAAGACATTGTTGATAACGCGGTCAATTCAAAAGACCACACCACATTGGTTGCGGCGGTCAAAGCGGCTGATTTAGTTGCAACATTGAAAAGCAAAGGACCGTTCACGGTTTTCGCGCCGACCAACGCGGCTTTCGACGCGCTTCCGGCTGGCACGGTTGACACTCTGCTCAAACCGGAAAACAAAGCGATGTTAGCGAAAATTTTGACCTATCACGTCGTCGCCGGAAATTATGATTCGAAAGCGATTATGAAAGCCATCAAAAAAGGTAACGGAATGGCGACATTTACAACCGTTTCGGGCGGAAAATTAATGGCTAAAATGGACGGCAATATGCTCGTTTTGACGGACGAAAAAGGCGGAATGTCGAAAGTTACGATTGCCGACGTTCGCCAGTCAAACGGCGTGATTCACGTTGTTGACACGGTAGTTTTACCTAACTAAAGGAAATTCCTCCTGATAGTTAGAAAAAAAGCGCGTTTTTTCCGCAAGAGAAACGCGCTTTTTTGTTTTTAAAGTTTATTTTTTGGCGGTTGAATAACTGTTGTAAATCGTTTCGATCCAGCGGTCGGTATTGATAAAATTCCAGCTCCAGCTCTTGTATTTTTCGGGCAAGCCTTCCTTTTTGATGTCTTCGAGCGATTTTGTTTTCATCTTTTCTCTGACAATCGAGGTCGTTTCGACAATCGTCTGATGATAAATTTTCAAATCATTTACGGTCGAAACCGGACCGTGTCCGGGAATCAGTTTCGCATCCGAAGGAATCGTTTTGATCAAATCGGCGATGTTTTTCGCCAGACCTTCGACGCTGCCGCCGCTGTTTATATCAACAAAAGGAAAGCGTCCGGCAAAAAAGTTGTCGCCGAGATGAACGACGTTCGACGTTGTGAAAAACAAAACCGTGTCGCCGTCGGTATGCCCGCCCGGATAATGGACGGCGCGGACTTCCTCGCCGTTGAAATGAACCGACAAACCTTTATCGTAAGTAATCATCGGCAGACCGACCGGCGCGAGCGGTTTGAATTCCCTGCCGCCCGAATTCGGTGTCGAAAGCCTTGTGCGTACATTCTGGTGCGCGATGATGATCGAATCCGCGCCGAAAACCGTGTTGCTGCCCGTGTGATCGCCGTGCCAGTGCGTATTGAACAAAAATCGCGGTTTGTCAGAACCGAGTTCCTTGAGCGCGGCTTTAATTTTATCAGCGAACCGCTCAAATTGGTCGTCAATCATCAAAATTCCGTCCTTGCCGACCGAAACGCCGATGTTTCCGCCCTGTCCGAAAAGCACGTAAACATTGCCCGCAACTTTTTCGGTCTTAATCACAACGTCCTGTTGATTATTCGCCGGCACGTGGTTTCCCTTAATCAAACTCGTATGCGCCGAAACGAGCGAAACGCACGAAACGAGTGCCACGATACTAAACAAAATTTTTCGCATTTTTTCTCCTTGTTGTTGAAATATTTAGGTTTTATATAAGAATATCACGCCCGAAAAAAATTGAAGATTCACTGCAAAAAAAAATTGCATCCGTATTTTATCTGTTTCCGAATATATATTTGAGTTTCGAATATATGTATTAATTTGCGACATACCCGCGTTTAGAAACAAATCTTTCGTATTCAGATACGACATTTTTAAGGACGAATGCAAATTATTCATACTAAAACGCAAACCTGTTGAACCAAAAGCGGTATTTCCGATGAGGGCGCAGTGAATTCAAATTTACGTTATCTTATTGGTGTTATTGAGATTTATGTTGATTTTCGGAGTAATGGCATACGGTTTGCACCCTCCCTTGCGAAAACTAGTAATGAAAGAAAAACAGGAATGAACGGTATGAAAAACACAGCAATTGGAAATATAGAAAACACATCTTTCGTAGAAAAACAAAGTTTCTTTAAATGGCTTTTCGGCTGCTGGCACACACGCATGAGCAAGCCGGTAACGATTGACAGCACGACTTTTTGTTATTGCAAGGATTGCGGTCTGCGTAGAAATTACGATTTTGAAACCTTTACCCCGCAAGGCGCGTTTTATTCACCGCGTCCGGGCAAAGAAGAACTCTATTTTGTTTAGAAGGTTTTGTGAAATTCTACAAATATCTCCCTTGCGTCATTTGATAAACACCTGTTAAAAATGGATTCGAACGCTTTTCGTGTCCGATGGTCGTTTCGTTTCCGTGACCGGAATAAACCATAAAATCATCGCCGAGCGTGAGAATTTTATTCTTTATCGAATCCATCAACTGCTCAAAATTCCCGCCCGGCAAATCCGTTCTGCCAATCGAACCTTCAAACAAACAATCACCGACAAAAACCTTTTTGTGCGTTTCTTCCGCCAGAACAACGTGTCCGCGCGTGTGTCCCGGACAATGCAATATCTTAAAGCGCAGATTTCCGACTGCGTAAATTTCGCCGTCCTGCCAGTTTCGCGTCAATTTCGGCGGCATTTCATATTCAAAGCCGAGGATTTTTAATTGGTTTCGCGGAATTCCCAAAAACAGAGGCTGTTCGGGTAAACCGTAATAAAAATCTTCATCGTCTTTGTGCAGAAAGATTTCCGCTTGTGGAAATCTTTTATACAGATCAGCAGTTCCGCCAACGTGGTCGAAATGCCCGTGTGTCAGCGTGATCGCCTGAAGCTCGAAATCGTTTTCGCGTAGAAAATCTTCGATTTCCTTTGACGCTTCGCCCGGATCAATACAGATTGCCGTTTGCGTGTCTTCGCAAACAACGACGCGCGTATTTTGCTGGAAAGGTGTTAGGACAAATTTTTCGATAATCATTTGTTTACCACGTAAGTTTAAGTAAAGTTTGCGCCGCGTTTTTAGGATTCGGAACGACCAAAGTATTCGATTCAAGTTTAATATCAACGCAGTTATCGCATCCGGCTTGAACTTTGTTGTTTAATTCACCGACACTAACTGCTTCGGCTTCGTTGGTTTGCCAGACGTAAGCTCCGTTTTTTGCAACCAATAAACCTCGATAAGTTACCGTTTGGGCGATTTTCTTATTCAAATCAATAAAAACGTGGTCGAATTCCGCAACGTGAATAAAAATATAATTTTCGTGACGAAAAACCAAAGCGTCTTTGATTAGATTCCCTTTGAAATAAACCGTCGCCGTTTTTACTTTATCCCATTTATATTTTGGCAAAGCCTTATAACCGCTAATATCGAAAAGCGAATCGGGAACGTCGAAGGAAATATCCTTTAACCGCTGAATGCTACTTCTGGCGGGGCTGAGTATCTGAATAATCGTAAAAAGATTTTTCTTGCCTAAATCCGCATATAAAAAAACTTCCTGTTCGAAGCCTTTACTTTTAGCCTGTATTTTCAAAAGTTTGCTGCCGTCAAGTTCAATCGTTCCGAGCGTGGTAAAAGAAATATCGGAAAATCCGAGCAAATCGGTCGGATTAAGCGGTATTGTGGCACTGACATACGGCTTTCTGATTCCGACTTCCTCTTCGTAAGTTTTGTCGCCGTTTAGTCTTAATGCGGGTTTATTCGGTTCGGTGATGACGACGACAAAACCGGTGTCGGTTCTGTATCTGCCGCCTTTGCGGGCTATTTTGCTGGCGGCGCTGAACCCACTGATTTCTCTGGCTGAAAAATATCCCTGAACCGCCGTAAAATCAGGTTGATTCTCAACTATGCCGCGAGGGTCAATTTTCTTTTCTTCTTCGGTCAAAGGAACAAGAACCGGCTCATCCGTATTTTTTGTCGGCTGCGTTTGCGCCGAAGCGGTTAACAACCCGAAAGCCGTTATCAAAAAAATGCTGGCTATATGATATTTTCTAAAATTTTTCATTTCCAATAAGTTTATCCAAGTATTTTTCCGCGTCAAATCCTTCGATCTTTCTCTCTTTCAAAATAAACAAAATCGCCTGCCGGTAGGTTTCGGCGGTCGGCATTCCGGTAAAGCACGGCGTTTCGATTTCGGATAGACTCAGATAACTTATCAAAATACTCAAAAGCATCCACAAAAGCGTTTCTTCCGGCGTGCCGATCGGATTATGCTTGATGATCGTTTCGCGGTCTTCGAAAATCCTGCGGCAAATACGCGAAAACTCCTGTTCACTGATTTTGGTCATAGTTTAAATTAAAACACGGTTTCGGGCGTTTGCTGAATGAAAAGCAGACATTCGCGTGTTCGATTTTCAAAACTGTATATAAAACTTACACTTTTAATTTTTAACTTAAAATGCTCTGAAAGTTAATTTCAGACAGTGTTTATAGGCATTTTGTAAATATTTTTCGATGTCTATGCTTTTGGCACAATGTTTGCTGAAAGAAAAGCACGAAGGTGGTCAATCGGTAAATCTCGGAAGGACAACGAAGGACGACTTTTTAACGAGTAAGGGTAGGTAATCAAGGGGTTATTATACAAAGGGTGACAAGTTATGGCAAACACGTTAATAAACGGAAAGTTTAAGGGCATAGCGGGTTTGTTTGGCAAGGGCAGGAATTTTGACAAGAGAGTTTTCGGCGAAAAGGTCGGTTTGTTTTCAAAAATCTTTGGTTGTGGGCATCAAGATTTAAGCCGACCTTTCTCAAACGGAAAATTCGGGTATCGTGTCTGTTTAACTTGCGGAGCAAGAAAGCAGTTTAACACGGAAACACTTGAAACTTATGGGAGTTTTTATTTTGCTCCGGTCGAAAAAACCGGATTTGAAAATTGAAGTTTAATTTCTTTCAGTCTTTGAAAGGTAGATCTGGGAAGTGCATAACAACTATTATCGGGTGAACGTTTCATTTATCTTCTTATCTCATATTCAATTAGAAATCGCTTTTTAGATTTGCTTTTCAAGCCTTTAGCCGGAGTCGGAAATTTCTGACTCCGGCTATTTTTCTCTTAAATCATTTCTTCATACATCAAATAATGCGAGGCTTCCATCCCGAGTTTTTCGTAAACTTTCTGCGCCCGCACGTTTTCTTTTTCAACGTAAAGCCGAAAGCCGCAAACGTCTTCTTTTTCGCGCGCCGATTCTTTTACAAAATCATACAAAAGCCGATATATTCCGCGAGCGCGGAATTCGGGCAGAATATAGACGCTCTGAATCCACCAAAACCAGCCATCGCGCCAATCGCTCCATTCAAAAGTTATCATCAAACCGCCGATAATACGTTCATTTTCCTCAGCGACGACGTAAAAACCTTTTTTTTCATCGTGAAAAACCGATTCGACACCGCTCTGCAAAATTTGCGCGTCCAAGGTTTTGCCTTCGGTTTCAAGTGCCATTGCCTGATTGAATTCGACGAGTGCCGCGGCATCGGATTTTTCCGCTAAACGAATGTTCATAATTCCCTCATTTCAATAAATTTGAGCCGCAATTAATGTAAAATGATTTGGCTATTAATTCAATACATTCTTGCGTTTTTACCAAAAATGGAGTTACTATTAGCTTGCATTCCAAAATAAGCAGTTTGACAAGTTTGTCGGCGATGGTAAAAGTCTTAATTTCAGGGTTTTGAAAGAAAACCGGCGGACTTCGGAAGTTTCAACCTTTTTCAAAATTAGGGAGGTAAATAAGCATTATGTATGCGCTGTTAGCTTTGGTTTCTTTTATAGTCGCAGGTGTGTCGTTTTATTATTTTCAACAAAGGGACACCACATTATTCATGATTCTCGGAATCGTTTTTGCAATATTGGGTGCTGTTTTCGGCATAATTTTTCTGTCAGGCAGAATTAATAAAACAGACGATATTCATATTACCGAATAATCTGCGCTTTCTATATTTTAACAAGCAATTATCGCCTTTAACGACCAGCTTGTAATTTTTATCAATGCGGCGAAAAATCGGATTGTGTCCGATTTCTATCCGCATTTTTTCATTTTAAATACTTAAATAAATGAAATCGCGGCAAAGATGCGCTATAATGTTGACAAAAATGTAAAGATTTATAAACTTTATATTTTGACTTTGCATCATAAGGTTTTAAGAAAATGCCGAAAATAGCAGATATACAAGAAACACCGAATCCGAACGCCGTCAAATTTATTTTAAAAGAACCCGTTTCTTACGGAACTTCGCATTCATTCAAGTCGCCGGAAACGGCGGAAGACGATCAGCTCGCCAAAGCGATTTTCGACATCGGCGATGTCGTTTCCGTTTTTTATATGGACAAAATGATTACGGTCGAAAAAACGGACGAAGCCGATTGGGACGAAATTCTGCCGATGTTAGCCGTGCCGATTCGCGCCGCCGAAGCGGTCGGCGCAAAAAACGGCAACGGCAACGATAACAGTGCCGGTCAAGCGGTCGGCGGCGCGATTGCCGCCGCTTTGAGCGACGACCCGAAAGTTCGTGAAATCGAGGCTTTGCTCGACGAAAGAATTCGTCCGTATCTGGCAAGCGACGGCGGTTGGCTCGAAATCGTCGGGCTTGAAGACAACACCCTGAAAATCCGTTATGAAGGTGCGTGCGGCAGTTGTCCGTCAAGTTTAACCGGAACATTGATGGCAATCGAAAATATGATCAAGGACGAGATTGATCCTGAAATCGAGGTTATCGCAGTTTAATATTTTATTCCCCGCTAATTTCGGTGAAAATGTTTAATTTTCACCGAAATTTATTTGTAAATATAACGCCGTCAAAATTATATTTCTTGACATAAAACCTCTAAATTGTTCATAATCTTAAGGTGGCATAATCGGAGAATGCCGCATCACGTCATAAGATTCAAAAAATCTACACCAGACCGCCAGTCGTTTCGCCCGGAAATGCTGTGTTTTCAATTAACGGAGGAGAAATAAAGTGAATAGTGAAGAACTCGAACAAAGTCTAAGAACTGAATTCGAGAGTTATCTCAAAAATGTTCTTGCCGATATGCGACAGGAAGTATCGGATTTTCAAAAGCAGTTTGAAGCCGAATTTGAAAAGCATAAGACTCAGATTGATGAGGTTTTTCAGAATTTTTCCACTCGCATTGCCGCCGACCGCGAACTCGACACGAACTTTTCGGAATCGGTCGTCGAACATCTTCGCCTGTCACGCGACGAAGGCGCGCGCATTACGGCGACGGCAATTGCCGAAGCCGAAGAAATAGATAAGCAAAATGCCGCCGAAGCCGCTGAAACGGCTGAAGCCGCTGCGCCCGCTTTGAGTTTCAGCGAAATCCGCGATGCGATCAACGACATCAGCAGTAAAACCACACAGTCGGCGATTCTCAAAGCATTAGTTCAGCACGCGGCTCAATTCACTCCGCGCGGAGCATTTTTCATTATTAAAAACGAGCATCTCGTCGGTTGGCGCGTGTTCGGTAAAGACGGCGAAACAGTTGATGAACAAACCGTGCGCGAAGTTTTCTTCCCCGTCGCATCGTCAACCGTTCCGGGCGAAGCCGTCAGGTCTTTGTCGGCGGTTGAAAGTGCTTACGGCGTTTATTCCGATGATTCGATTTATTTGAACAAACTCGAACTCGGTCAGCCCGACCAAATGTTTGCCGTTCCGCTAGTCGTTCGCGGACGCACGGTGGCGGTGCTTTATGCCGACCGCGGCGCGGAAGGCGGAGAAGTCAACATTGACGCATTGGAAACATTGGTTCGCGTGGCAAGTATGACGGTCGAGATTCTGGCTTCCGCACGCGGAATGCAGACACAAGCCAAACCGGCGGAAGAAACAACCGCAAGTTACGGCAGTTTTAAAGAACCCGCTAAAGAAGAAACTTTTGAAAGCCGCGAAGAATCGGCTGAAACGGTTGAAGAAAATCAGCCCGCGACGGCGGAATCGTATCAATTCGCAGAATCCGATTCATCAATCGAAGAACCCGAACAAGAATCAGCCCAAACGGAAGAAATTGCTGAAGAAACATATTCTTATACACCTTCCGTCGAAGAAGATTATTCTTACAAACCGGTTGAGCAGACCGCCGATTCATACGAAACGCCGAATTATCAGGCATCATTTGAAAGCGACAGTTTTGCATTTAAGCCGAATGTTGAAGCGGAAACCGCACCGGCGGGGTTTGTTTCGGAAAGCTCGGACGAAGAGATCGCAGAAATTTCAAGCGAAGAAACGCTCGAAGAAGTTAAAGCATCGGAAGAATTTCAAACCGCTTCCGAAGAAGCGCAAACTTTTGAATCCGAACCGGCTTGGAGTCAGACGGTCAAAACGGAAGACTATTATTCAAATGATTCTTCAATTTCATACGAAACGCCGTCCTACGAAACAGAAAGTCCGGCGTATGAAATTTCCGAACCGCAAACGTTTGAAACCCGAACGGCGGTCGCGGAAGTGGAAAATGAATATGCGCCGAGTTTGAAAACAAGCGATCCTCAGTTTGAAGTTCCTGCGTATGAAACGCCGCAAGCTGAATTTGAATCAACTGCGCCGCAAACGTTTGAAACGCCTTCGTATCAAGAACCGCAATATGAAACGCCGCAATACGAAGCCGAAAGTTTCGCGCCGGCAAACGGAGCGTCTTATGATTCAGCGGTTACGGAAAACGGTAAAGCGGAAAGTTTTGTAACGGAAGCGCCGGTTGAAACCGTAACCGAAACGGCGGTTAAACAGCCCGCGCGAAGCCGTTTCAGCGAGCGCAACGTTGACTTGCCGATCGAAGTTTCGGAAGACGAACGCCGTCTGCACAACGACGCGCGCCGTTTTGCCCGTCTGCTCGTTTCGGAAATCAAACTTTACAACGAACAGAAGGTCAAAGAAGGACGCGAAGGAAACGACCTTTACGAACGCTTGCGCGAAGCGATTGACCGTTCGCGGGAAATGTATGACAAGCGCGTTCAGCCGCCGGTTGCCGCCAAATTCGATTATTTTCACTACGAATTGGTCAGCAATTTAGCCGAAGGCGACGGAAACAAACTCGGTTCTTCTTATCCCGGCTCAAGCGTTTAGACAAAACTTAAATGTAAAACAAAAAAGCGAAAGGTATTTTACCTCTCGCTTTTTTGTTTATTCGGTAATTTCAAATTGCACAAACTGTGTCGAGATTTTGCGTTTTTCTTTAGCGAGATTGTCCGTGACGATGATTTGCAGGATGTATTCGCCCGTTTGCATTGCGCCTGCCAGACTGAGCGCACCGACCGATTTGATTCTTTCCGAATCGGTTTGTCCCGAAACGTCAATCGGATTTTGTTTGCCGTCGAGCAGTAATTTGCCGTCGCGGAAAACGCGGATTTGCGCCGTCAGATTCGGCTTTTTCGAGGCATCCAATCTGGCGTTGTAAACCTCGAAACCGTAACGCAAAATTGTTCCGCGTTTGAAACGTCTGAGCGATGTATCGTTCATCGGATTTGGTTTGTCCGTCGGCTCATTTGATTGATTATTGGTAACAACGGGCGTTTCGGATGCGAACAATTTCCATTGCGCTTCGGTCAAATTCTCCAAAACGATTCCCGAAATCGTCAGCCGTTCTTTTTTCAGATTCGGAACTTCGATAAACTGCGAAGCCGAACCGACTTTTCCGGCTTGCGCGTCGCGAATCGCCACGCGAAACTGATATGCGCCCGGTTTTTTAACCGGCACAGTGAAATAATAAACGAAACCGTTTTTCAGGATTGTGTCATACATTACGTCTTTGACCGTCAGCGTGTAGGATTTGGAAACCTGATCAATCGCCGCGCCGTTATCGCCGAAAGTGACGGCTAGAATATCGAAAACCGCCTTTTTCGCGCCGTCCGGTTCATCGGTAAATTTCAAATCCTGTGCGTTGATGTGCAGCAGCGGACGCATATACGAACCCTGCGCGTTGTTGCCGAATAAGGCGTTGAGCCGCAAAGAAATATCGTTGACGGCAAACGGCGAAGTCAAAGCGTTCTGAATCTGCTGAACAGGCGTTTGGTTGGTCGTCGTCTTCGCTATATTTTGGTCGGCGACGTTAAAAAATCCGCTTCGGTAGCGAACCTTTAAGTTTTTGTTCCTGACTTTGATTTCGAGCTTGTTAAAACGTCTGATTTTCGGGTCGAAAGTGTCGGAATCCGGCTCGTAACCGATCAGATAATAGCTCTGGTCGTCGAGAACGCGGCGCACGCCGCCGCTCAAATCGTTATTGTTGATTATCGAAAACCCGCCGGTTTGCTGTGCCAGATAGGTCAATCCCGACTGCGTATCGAAAAGCTCGTTGCTACGGCTTGAAAGAATCTGCTGAAGTCTTTCCGGCGAAGCGTTTACGTTGTCTTCCGCCGTAATTCCGGTCGTTACCAAACCGCGCGCGTCAATCGTGTAGAAAACGACCGACGAACGATTCGCCGTATCAATCAATTTACGCAGAAAGTCCAAAACCATTCCGCCTTCGGTAAATCCCTGTTCGTTACGCTGCAGGATTTTAAAGCCGTCGCTGAACAAAATCACGGATTTGCGCCCCGGCAATTCATCCATTCCGCTGACGATATAGCGCAGTGCGCCGAGCGTTCCGGTGGCGAAATACGAGCCTTGAAACTCGTCAAAACCTCTTTCAAAATTCTCGCGGTTTTCGCGTTCTTCGTCGCTTTCGTTTTCTCTTTCGACCGTTTCACCATCGCGGATCGGGGCAAACGCGCCGATGCCGCCGCGCCCGATCGGATTCCAGCGAACTTTTTCAATCGCCGCGTAAAGCCGTCGTTTGTCGGAAGTAAACTGCTGAAGCGCACCGATTCCCGCGCCCGTGCGAATAATTGCGACCAGATCGCCGTCCTGCATCTGCTCGTCAACAAACTTTTTCAAAGCGCGGCGCACATAATTCGCGCTTGTAAACGAAAGCGATAAGTCGTCAACCACGAGCGCGATGGTTCGGCGCACCTGTTCGGCTTTCAATTCCGCCGTCGGAACGGGAACGGCAATTTTTTCATTCGGATTTTTGACGGTTTCGGGCGTTTCCCTGACGCTTGAAACAAACGAAAAATTCGTAATTTTCTGCTTTTCGCCGTTTTCGTAAATTTCAAAATCTTCTGCCTTAAGGTCTTTGACGATTTTGCCTTTTGAATCAGTAACAGTTACGTCAACCTGAATCAGGGTCGTCGAAATTTTTACGACCTCATCATCCGGCGGTGTCGGTGTCGGCAAAGGAGTTTGCGCAGCGGCGGTCAGTCCAAAAACAAAAATCAAAAGCGGCGCGAGAATAATCTTTTTCATTTTGGTCTTCTCAAATTAGAATAAATCAGGAATAAATTCCGTTTTCGTGGTTCATTTATTTCAACCGAAACTTTTATTTTTTATGATAAACGAGTTTTCTCTGTTATCATATAACGAAAACCGCCTGTGACAAAGGTTTTTCCGCTTTTGCTTCGGGACAAATTACTTCAAACAACTTGCATCAAATTTTCGGAGTTTTAACAATGTCAGATTTCAAATTTTTCCGCTTAAATTTTCATTCATTTCTGGTTTTCGCGTTTTTTTCGATCGCGCTTTTAACGATCAGCTGTTCGGCGGCGCTCGTCACGCCGATGTCGGATGCCGACGCTTTGAAAACCCTGCGCGATTTGACGAAAGGCGATAAATTGCCGCCCGAAAGCGTGGTTGCGAACATTGAAACG
>JALHNX010000166.1 GCA_022843305.1 Pyrinomonadaceae bacterium
AATTCACCATTTCCTTAAATTCATCTTCGCTCAAAACTTTCACGCCGAGAGATTCGGCTTTTGTGAGTTTTGAACCGGCATCGCTTCCGGCGACGACGTAATCGGTTTTTTTGCTGACGGAAGATGAAACGCGTCCGCCCAAATCTTCGATTAGTTTGGCGGCTTCGTCGCGTGAGAACCCGTCGAGCTTGCCGGTTAAAACAAAGGTTTTGCCGTTGAACTTTTCGTTTAATTCGGCGTTGGCATCGCCGTCAATTTCGGTTTTTACGCCTGCAAGTTTGAGTCTTTCGATGACTTGCGTGTTTTTTGGATTTTGGAAGAAATTGAAGACCGAAACTGCGACTGCTAAACCGATCTCGTGAATCGCGTCGAGTTCTTCGATTGAAGCGTTTGCCAGATTTTCGATGTTTCGATAATGCCTTGCGAGAATTTTCGCGTAGCGTTCGCCGACGTGCCGAATGTCCAAACCGTAAAGCAATTTTTGCAAGCCGCGTTGTTTGGAGTTTTCGATTTGTTCGATGAGTTTTGACGCGCTCTTTTCGGCTTTGCGTTCGAGATTGGCGATTTGTTCGAGTTGTAATTCATACAAATCGGCGACGTTTCGCACCATTCCCGAATCAACCAGAGTTTCGACCAGAACATCGCCCAAACCTTCGATGTCCATTGCCTTTCGCGCCGCGAAATATAAAATTCTGGCTTTAATTTTGGCGGGACAATCATCGTTTGTGCAGCGGCGCACGGCTTCGCCTGTCGGGCGAACGGCTTCAAAACCGCAAACGGGACAGTTTTGGGGAAATTCATAATCGGTTTCAGTTCCGTCGCGTTTCGATTCGATAACCTGCAAAATCTGCGGAATAATCTCGCCCGATTTTTCGATCAAAACCCAATCGCCGATTTTCAGGTTCAAACGCTTGATTTCGTCCTCGTTATGTAAGGACGCGCGCGAAACCGTCGTTCCCGCGAGCAAAACAGGTTTCAGATAAGCGACCGGCGTTAATGCGCCGGTGCGCCCGACCTGCACGTGAATGGCTTCCAATCGAGTTGTCGCCTGCATCGCCGGATATTTGTAAGCAATCGCCCAACGCGGTGCTTTTGTCGTCGCGCCGAATTCTTCCTGCAGGCGCGTTTGATTGACCTTTACCACAACGCCGTCAATTTCATAATCGAGCGAATCGCGTTTTTCGAGCATTTCATTACAAAATTCGATGACCTTTTCAATATTTTCGCATTTCCGGCGATGCGGATTGACGTTAAAACCTTGCGTTTCGAGCCACTCGAAATTTTCCCAATGCGTCGGAAAAGCCTTCTGATTTATACTCAGAACGTCATACGGAAACATATCCAATTTGCGCGAAGCGACGATTGAGGAATCCAATTGTCTTAAAGTCCCGGAAGCGAAATTGCGCGGGTTGGCATAAAGTTTTTCGCCCTGCATTTCTAGTTCTTTGTTGATTTCCTCGAAAACCGGACGCGACATAAAAACCTCGCCGCGGACTTCGACGCGTTCGGGAAAATTTCCTTTCAGCCTTAAAGGAATCGTCCGAATCGTTTTCACATTTGAAAAAACATCATCGCCCGTCTGCCCATCGCCGCGAGTTGCGCCCGCGATGAGAACGCCGTTTTCGTAATGAAGCGCAACCGAAAGACCGTCAATCTTGAGTTCCGCGACATAATCAAACTCGCGCCCGTCCGCCAATTTCCGGCAGCGTTCGTCAAAAGCCTTCAATTCATTCAGATCGTAAGAATTGTCGAGCGACATCAGCGGAACGCGATGCACGAACGGCTTAAAACCTTCGGCGCGTCCGCCGACTCTCTGCGTCGGCGAATCGGGCGTGATAAATTCGGGATTTTCTTCTTCGAGTTTTTTGAGTTTGGCAAGCAAAGCATCAAACTCGAAATCCGCAATTTCAGGCGCGTTTTTTTGATAATAAAGTTCATTATGCCGATTGATTTCGGTACGCAGATTTTCGATTTCGTTTTTAATAGAATTAGAAAAAAGCGGCAACATTATTCATTCCACCATTTCAAATTTCTGTCTTCCGCTGGTGTGTCGTATAGATCGTCAATTTTTCTGCCAAATAGTCGTCTAAGTTGATTGTATTTTTCATCTGAATCTTTCAATTCAGATTTATATTGCTCAAAATACTTTTCTAAAATATCTTGAAGTTGATTCCGAAAAATTATTTTTTTGTGTTGTCTATTTTCTTTAATAAATTTTCCTGTTTTCTTATATCTTGGATTTTTCCTTGCATAATTTTCTTCTTCTTTATGAATAATCCATTCGTCTTTAGTTCTTGCTTCGTGCATAAGTCCACAACGAACTTTGGAATAAAATTGTTCTGCATTGTGAGGACAGTTAGGTTGATGATTATTATTAAAAAATATGCCTTCAAAAATTGATTCTGTTGTCAGAAACTTAACAAATAATTTTCTGCTGTCCTTATAATAAATTTCATTTTCTTCTTTATTACGGTCATAAACTTTTCCCTCTTTGAATGCTGCAAGAGTTTCTATCAAGGCACATTGAGCCGTTACAATAACGAATCCTTCGCCTGTAAATCCGCCTTTTAATTTGTTTATAGGATTTATGTAATACCTTCGCAGTCTTCTACTGAAAATCTCAACTGCTTCTTTCCAATCTTCCGAGAAGTTGTAATTATCATCCAAACTGTTTCTTAACTCCTTCCATTTATCAATTCCATAAACTTTGGATACTTTTTCTTTATCAATATTTCCCATAACACTTTCGTTACTAAATGCTAAAACGACCTTATTTACAAATTCAAAACCAGACGCAAACTTTTGTCAATCTGCTCCATTTTTTTTGTAGAAAGTGTTCCGGCAAAATTAAATAGGTCTTCTCGGTCAACCGTAAATATTTGCGACACATTGACAACCGATTCTTCGCTCAACCCGCTTGCTCTGGTTGATAAAAGCACATTTCCGGCAAGTTTCGCCAATCGCAAATTAGTTGTAATTATTGCAACAACGCAAGTTTTGATTTTTGTTTGATTAAAAAAATCGGATTGAATGATTACCACCGGACGCTCGAATCCGGGGCTTGAGCCGCGCGGTTCGCCCAAATCAGCCCACCAAATTTCTCCGCGTTCACCTACCATTTTTCCCTTTTAATTGCCCGACTTTGATAAAGGCGAATTGCCGGGTCAAGTGATGTATCAACTTCTTCACAAACCGCGTTTATTTGGTCAATCAAGGCTTGTTCATCGCGTTTGGCAAGATACTCTTCAAGCGCATCGGAATAAAGTTGACTGCGCGATATTTTGGCTTTTTTAGCGAATTTTTCGGCATTTTGAAAGACTTTATCTTTGATTGAAACTGCTGTTTTCATAAATCTTAGTATAACCAAAGTATAACCTTAAAATCAAACTTTTTTCACCGAATCACCTTGCCGGATCGTGCCTGATTGAATTACTTTTGCATAGATTCCGCGCAGGTGAAATTGTTTGCCGACGGGCGAATTGACGAACTTCATCGCGTCTAAGCCGAAGCGTTCGACGAATTTTTTACAGCCGTTGTGCGGTTGCGGAGTGATTTCAAGAATTGCCGAACCGATTTGCAGTTTTGTTCCCGAAGGAAGATTTTCGTCGGACAAATTTAAGTCAATAAAAAGCTGGTCGCCCGCGAGTTTCCAACGCTCTTTGTCTTGTGCGATAAGGTCAATTATGCGGGAATTCATAATCGCAATCTGTGTTTCTAAATTGCCGTCGTCGGTCAGCCAATCGTCGCCGACCAAGCCTTTTTCGGTGTCGAGTTCGCCCACGTCCAAAACTTCGCGCTCGTCTTCTTTCGGACGGCGCACGATTAACTCCAAAACTCCGTTATCTTTCGGCGATTCGATAACTTTACCTAAATTTGCTTCGATTTCTTCAGTCGTTAAATGTTTCATATATTCATAAATTCCGCGATCAGGCGGTGAAAATGATGTGTTCCCTGTTCTCGCGTGGGCGAATATCTGCCTTTGTCGTAAAAGCGCGAATTGATGCCTTTCTGTACTGCTTCGACAACCGCTTGATCTTCAAATTCGACACGGCTCAAATCCGCGCCCGCGCCTTTATTTAGTTTCGTTTCATCGGAAACAAAAGTCAGATACGAAATGCGCGTCAAATCGGTTTCCAAAGGTTTGACGATATTGACCGACAATCCCCAAGGATAAAAATTGAGCATTAAATTCGGGAAAACAAAGAAATAAAGCGCGGCGATTTTTTGGTCAAAAGCAAAAGCGTTATCGCCTGACTTGGCAAATCCGGTTTGCAAAATCGCAAAACGAAATGTCTCGGTCGCGTAGGAATCGTAATCAACCACGGCATTTAACGATTGATGAACAAACGGGATATGAAATCCTTCGAGATAATTTTCGCAATACAAAGCCCAATGTGCATTAACAAAATATTCACGCGATTTTTCGGCGGAAAACTTCAAGTCTTTCCAATTAACCCAACTCAAACACTCGTAAACAGGCGCGAAAAATTCCTCAAATTTCGCGGAAGGATTAACTGAAACGAAAAGGAGTTTGCCAAAAGTATCAAACGCCAATTTGGGCAAATTATCTTTTTCCGACGGAAAGTTTTTGACATTTTCAAATTCGGGCATCGAAAGAAATTTGCCCGTCAAATCAAAACGTCTGCCGTGATAACCGCAGCGAATGCCGTTTGCTTTGCACGATTCGTCAATCAAAAGTTTTCCGCGATGTGTGCAGACATTTGAAAGACAATTTAATTTTTTTCCGGATTTGGTAATTAAAATCGGTTCATCGAGAAAATTTTCGAGAATCGTGAAAGGTTTGATGTTATCAATTTCGTCCGTCGTGCCGACAAGCTGCCAACTTCGCGCAAAGATTTTTTCCTTCGATTCACGGAAAAATTTTTCGTCCGTGTAAAACTCGGACGAAAGCGTTTCGGCTTGCGAGATGTCGGGGTTGATGTCGAAAATCATATTGTCAGAACCGCCGGCGGTAGCGGGCGGGTTTGTTTCAGTCGGCAGTTGACGGTTGGCAGAAAGCAGTTAATCATCTGAAGAATCTTGACTGCCGACTGCTGCTGCCGACTGCTAAATTCGCATTACCCGCCCGCTACCGCAGGCGGTTCCGACCTGTAAAGCAAATATTTCGGGTTCGTTTCGCTTCGTTCAAAACCGCGGACGATTAAGCCTTCGGCGAAAGCGTTTTGAAATTCGTGTTTGATTCGCTTTTGTTCGACGATGGCTTTTTTGGTGTCTTTGACAACAAGTTCATTCCAATTCGGCGGAATCTCGACTGTTTTGATAATTTCGCCGGTTTCCTCGAATTTTTCGCCTTTGGAAAGCGCAATCGTTTTCGGCGAATCGAGATGCCAATCGGCGAAAAGGCGGTCGCTGTCAATGCCTTCCTGCGCCGTTTTTTGTTCGGCGCTCGCTTCGGCATCTGTGCCGTAAAAGTTTGGCATATATGTATTTATTGTTACGCCGAGCCGTTCGATGTTAAAAAAGGCATTGCGCGCCAAAACGGGCTGATATGTCCATTTGATATAATTTACGCCGTCGGCTAAAGCGCGCGTCCGTTGCGCCCATTTGAGCTTTGCGCCGATCCCGAGACTTTGCAAACTCGCATCAACCGCCGTCATATGTGAATAAAAAGCGCGGTCGTTGCCGACAAACATCGGAAGCGACAGCACGAAGCCGACAAGCCGCTCGTCAAGATACGCGCCCATCGTAAAACCGCCCGCGTAACGCGCGACGATCAAATGCCGCACGGGCGAAATTTCCATATCGGGCGAAGCAAAGACCGTGCGCTGCAATTCGATGCATTCGCTCATTTCTTCAACCGTTTCGACTTCGCGGATTATAATTTCGGGTTTTTCCATCTTTTTTTGCCCACGAAACACACGAAAGAAACGAAATAAAACCAAATTTAATAAAATTTCTTTTTAGTGTGTTTCGTGTGTTTCGTGGGCAACACTCTTTCAAATTTCAATTTCGTCAAACCAATCTTTTGAAACTTTCGCAATTTGTTTCGTTTCTGTCAATTTTACAATTTCATTCACAAAATTTATCAGCGTCAATTTCCCGCCGGTGCGATATTTGGCGGGAATTTCATCGCGCAATTGTTTAATTAAAGAATCGGCGTTGAAGCCGATTTTAAATAAAACCAATTTTTCGGTGCGCGTGTGTTTTAGAATCCAATGCGTTTTGCGAATCGAATTTTGCCCGCATTCGCCCCAGAACGCAAAATCGTTTTTTTCGCTCAAAGCAATCAAATCCGGCTTGTAGCGCAAGCCGACTTTTGTTTCGATTTCGAGATTCGGATATTTTCGGGCGAACATCGCGTAGCCCAAAGCCTTCATCAAAATATGCTCGTAACTCTCGCCCGTCCGCTGCCAGAGCCGCATTCTTTTTCCCGCCAGATTAAAATCGTGAAGCATCCTTTTTAATGGTAAATGATGAACGGTAATTGGTAAATTTTTCCTTAACTTTTTTCGTGTGAATTTGCTATCATAAAAAAGGCGCGAAGCCGATTCCTTTCTTCCCTGAAATTTTTCATCAAATGAGTTCTCCAAAAAACCTTGAAATCAACGGAAATCTGATGGCGCATCCGCCTGCCGAATTGCTGGTCGAAATTCTCCAATCGCGGCTTGACGGTTCTTTGCGGTTTTCGCATCACAACAGCAAGACGATTATTTACGTCCGCAGCAGCGAGGTCGTTTTTGCGGTTTCCAATCAACGCCGGCACCGCATTTTCGAGATACTTCTGCAAAGCGCGGCGATTACCAAAAAACAGCTTGTCGAAATTCCCGAATTTACCAATGATTTCGCGCTCGCCAAAGCCTTGCGTGAAAACGGAACGTTTTCGGATTCGGAAATTAAATCAATGTTCACGCGCCAGATCGAAGGAATTTTGCGCGATGTTATTACGTGGAAGGACGGCGTTTGGACTTTCAGCCCGCTGGCGCGAATCAAGGACGATATTCATTACAAAATTGACACGTTGAGCTTGTTGATCGAATTTGCCAGAAATCTGCCGAAAGACGGGGTTGTGCGGCGGTTTAAGAGCTTTAAGGAATCGTTCGGCAGAAAGCCGAAACAGCCTTCGCATATCAGCCTGCTGCCGCAGGAAGCTTTTTTGCTTTCCAGATTTGAAACTTCGTTTATGAAAATTGACGAGATTAAAGCTCTCAGTCACTGGTCGGATATGGAAACTCTGCAAAGGCTTTATGCTTTATGGCTCGGCGGATTTCTCTACCGCGAAAACTGGGACACGGCGTTTAAGGAACATCAGGTTTCCGCTATTTCCTCGGCGAAATTCGGATTAAAAACACAGGTCGCCGCGCCGCCCGAAATCGCACCCGACCAATCCGCGCCGCCGCCAATCGCGCCGGAAACTAAAGCGAAAGAAATTAAAGAATCCGCGCCGTTCGCGGCAAAAGCCGAATTGACGCTCGAAAAATATCTCGCGCAGGTCGAAGGCGCGGAAACGCATTATGAATTGCTGAATATTTCGCACAAAGCGACTACCGGCGAGATAAAACAGGCTTATTTCGGCTTGGCAAAACGCTTTCACCCGGACCTTTTTCACCGGCAGACCGATGCCGCAACACAGCACCGCATTCAGCACGCTTTCACCGAAATCGCGCACGCTTACGAAATTTTGCGCGACGAAGAAACGCGTAAAACTTATGATTACAAACTCCGCAAACTTTTAGCGGAACTCGACAAGCTCAGCCCTGAAGAACGCTCTAAACCGAAGGTCGAGCAAAAAACGCTGACTGAAGCCTCGGAAATTTTTGAACACGGCTTTAATCTCTTGATGGAAGAAGATTACGAACAGGCATTGCCGTATATTATCCGCGCCGTCCATCTCGCGCCCGACACGGCGCGTTATCACGCCTATTACGGAAAACTGCTGGCGATGGACAAAAATCAGCGGTTCAAAGCCGAAGCCGAACTGCAAACCGCCGTCAAGCTCGAAGCCGACAATCCGACGTTCCGCATTATGCTGGCTGAATTTTTCATTCAATATAGTCTGCTCAAACGCGCCGAAGGCGAGCTTGGTCGCCTGCTCGCCGTCTTTCCCGATAATCAAGAAGCACGAACTTTGCTCGACAGTTTGCAGTAGGAAGGCTAAACTAATTCCAAATTCCAGATTTCGAATCGGATTCCAAATTCCAAATTCTAAATTGGAAACCCGAATCCTAATCCTGAATCTTAAATCTAAATCTGGAATCCGGAATCCGGAATCCGGAATTTGGAATCTTATTTATGGAAAGTATTTTTGCGCCCGAAGCGCAATCCGACAATTTTTCCGACGAACCGCTGATGCAGATTTCGGCGGCGATGGACGAATTCGAAGGCTACGCGCATCCGCACGGCAAGCGCATCGCCGTTATCTCGGACGCGATTGCCGAACAATTCAATTTCGCCCCGCACGACCGCCACGCTTTGCGTCAGGCGGCACTCGTTCACGACATCGGCGAGCTGGTGATGAACCGCGAATACATCCGTGCGAGCCGTCTTTTGCGCGAAGAAGAGCGCATTGATATGCAGCGGCACACGGTTATCGGTGAACAGGAAGCCGCCAAACGCGGACTTTCGCGCGCCGTTCAATTGCTCGTGCGCTGGCATCACGAATGGTGGAACGGCGCGGGTTATCCCGACGCACTCGAACACGAACAGATACCGCTTGCCGCCAGAATTTTGCGCGTTGCCGATACTTACGCCGCTTTGACCGATTCGCGTCCGTATAGCGTGGCGATCTCCGCTTCGGAAGCGAAACGTTATCTGGTCGAATGGTCGGGCATCGAGTTTGACCCGAAGGTTGTCAAAGCCTTTTTGTCGCTCGAAAATCTGCCGGAACTCGAATCTTATTCTAATAGTTAGTCGTTCGTCGTTTGTTGCCGGTCGAATAAAAACGAGGTTTTATTCAACCCGCAACGAACGACTGACAATAAACAAAAAATTATGATGCAGACAAACAACACGCCGCGCGGCTGGCTGGCTTTTGAATTAAACGTCCTGAAGCGTTTGAAATTCACATCTGCCGCGCTGCCTTTTACAAGCGATCCGAATCTCGGCGCTTACCTGAAACGCTGGCGGGTGCGCGTTCTCGCCAATGATCTGACGCTCGCGGGCTGGACCAAAGCCGCCGCCGCGATTCAGAACAACGGCGAAAAATTGTCGGACGACGATGTTAATATCGTTCTCGAAGACGCTTATGTTCCGCGTTATCGTCTGCAAAATTCGGGCTTAAGAAACTGGTTCGGCGAAACCGACGCGTGGTGGTTTGATAATGTTCGTCAAAACATCGAACGGCTCGCGTCGCCAACCGCGAAAGCCATCGCCTCGACCGTCGCGCTCGATGTCGGCGATTATGTTTTGTCGTTCACGGATGAAACGCTTGAGCTTCGCCAGCCGCTTTCAATTGTTTTCCGCCGGCTTTTAAGCGCCCGTCACGAACCCGTCAACAACGGGCAGAACAACACCTGCTCAAACAAAAACGCATACGATTTTATCGCCGAAAATTTCGCGTCCGATCTGATGTTTCTGCGCCTGCCGCGCGCGCATAATCTTTCCCAGCGAAACTATCTCGGCTGGACGGCGTGGCGCGAAGAATTTCTGCTCGGCGGCGATGATTTCTGGAACGATCTGGAAATCCGTCAGGCAGGCAGACTCGGAACGCTGATCGAAACGAAATCGCAATATCTGCGGCTTCTGGAAGAAACTCTGCGCACCGCTTCGCATATCAAATCGTGGGCAATCGCGCACGTCGAAGACAGCTCCGTCACGACGCAGGAAATTGTCGAAGCCATCGGAAAAATCCGCCGCGTGGACACGATCTACACTAAAGATTTTTCGGAATTGACCGGCACGAAAGCCGTCATCATTACTGCGTAATTCCGAGAAAGGGAGAAAGGGAGATTTGTTTCTTTTTCCGAAGCGTGATTTTTTAACTTCACGCTTCGGAAAGTAAGCCGTCTCCCTTTCTCCCTTTCTCCTTTTCTCCCCTTCTTCCCTTCTCGCGCATAAACCAAACCACACCCGCGCTTGCCGATAAAATCCCGGAAATTATCGTCAAAGTCTGCGGCGAGATTCCATAAATCGCCAGACTTGCAAAATAGCTCGAAAGACTGAAAATCGTCATTTCCGCGCCTCTGTCCAAAGTCGAGATGCGCCCGCGAATATAATCGGGCAGACTGCGCTGGAACATCGTTTCCTGCACCGCATATTCAACGCCGACAATCGCCCGCGAAATAAAACAGAAAACCGCCAAAAGCCACAAACTCGGCATAATTCCGCCAACGGAAAACAAAATCCCGTGAATGATCAGCGCCCAGCCGATAAAGCTGACGCGGCTGTTGCGGCGTTCGAGAATCGCTTCGGTGCGATGCGCCAAAAGCATTCCGATAAATAATCCGAGACCGCTGGCGAACCACAAAATGCCGACCGCCAAATCGGGATTCCAGCTTTCCTTTTCGGCATAATAAACGCCGCCCATTCGCTCGAAAACGACGTTTATCGCGCCGCCGCCGGTCGCCCAGATGACGTTCATTATCAAGATCGTCAAGGCGAAATGATTCTGCACCGTGTATCGAAAGCCTTCCTTTAATTCCGTGAAAAACGATTCGCGCTCGGCTTTGTCCTTCATTCTGACGGCGGTTTCATCGTCGCGGGTCGCTTCTTCGGGAATCAGCCAGACCGAGAAAGCCGATGCCGCAAACGATGCGGCGTTGATGATGAACGCGATCTTGTAGCCGAAATAGAACGCCGCAAAACCGCCCAAAGCCGAACCGATCGCCATCAGCAAAAAGCGTGTCGAAAACATCAGCGCAGTTCCCGCCAAAAGCCCGTCTTTGCCGGTCATATTCGGCGTTGCGGCGTTTTTCGCGCCTTCAAAAAACGCGCCGAACGTCGAAAGCATAACCGTCGCGGCGTATGCGATCCACAAATCATCTGCGCTCGTTACCAGTAAAAACGCGAGCGCGACAAAAACGCGGACAATATCCGACCAGATCATCACCTGCCGCCGCGAGAACCGATCAACAAAAGTTCCCGCAATCGGCGAAAAAAGCGCGAACGGCAGAAGCCGCGCCAGAAACAAAACTCCCGCCGCCATCGGCGAAGCGTCCGAAACAACGCGCACCAACCCCAATCCGGCGATAAAGTTAAACCAATTTCCCATCTCGGAAACAAACTGTCCCCACAAAAGATTACGGAAATTCCGGTTATTTTTTAATAATTGCGAATAAGTTAAATTCATATATTTGTCCTTAGTCCGTTGTCCGTCGTCCGTTTTGGTTGAATTTAAGCTGAGTTTTTAAGTTTGTATTCAACCGGCAACGGACAACAAACCAAAATTAAAAAAGCCGTCAGGCTATTTAACCTGACGGCTTTTACCTGCAAAATAGGACATCTTTTCAAGTTTTCATAATATGGGCGACACAAACTGTCGGAAGCAAAAACGCGCCACGTTTAACAACGCGTGCGGCAAGCGATTGGTTTCGCTGCTGCCGGTTAATTTTCGATACATTTTGTTCCATCATAAATTTTATGCCTCCGGTTTTTGCCCGTGCGAGTTTTATATACTACAACTTTAAATAAAATGCAGTCAAGAAAATTTTTTAGTAGTGAGTAATGCCTCAATAAAAAGTTATGTTTGCCAACGAAACACACGAAAGTAACGAAAATTTGCCAAAATATTATCCATTTTCGTTTTTTTCGTGTGTTTCGTTGGCAAAAAAAATCTTTCTGTAATTTTTTATTGAGACATTCCTTGTTAAACGATATTTATCTTGACAAAACTATTGCCAAACCTCTAAATTAGAACTGGCAGAAAATCTACGCGGTTTGAAACTCAGTCAAACTGACCGAAATTAAGTCCCAAAACAATTCTACAATTCAAAATTTTTGGAATATTTCCCGAAAATCAAAATCTACTTCAGGAGCTTTTTATAATGTTTGGTAAAGACATAAGTGTCCGAATATCCACGCGGCTTGGCAGAAAAATCGTATCTGCGGCTTTAGTTTTCAGTTTTGCGGCGGTTTCGTTTTCTTCAACCGTGACGGCGGCAAACGATAAATCAAAATTAACTTCAAAAAACACGTCGAAACAAAAATTCACCTCCGATATGAGATTGGACGGTTTTGAAGCTGAAACGTTCAACGGCGCGACAAAAATTTCCTGGAAAACGGGATTTGAACGAAACCTGCTCGGATTCAGAATCTGGCGCGAAGAAAAAGGCAAAAGAGTTCCGGTCAACGAAGAAATGGTGGCAGGAAGTCTTTTGAAGGTCGGCAATGGAGTTCTGCCGGCGGGAAGCGAATATGTTTTTTACGACCGCGCGGATGCGGCGAATGTTTATTACTATCTCGAAGCAGTTGACATTAACGCGCAAAGCCGCTGGTTTGGTCCGTTTTACCCGCAATTCGGTTTTACCCAAACAAACGCGGAAGCATCGGAAATCATTTCCGCGCTTAACAACCGCACCGACGCTTCGCGGCGGCAAACGGATAAAGTGGATTTTTTAACGCCGGTTTTGAAAAAGGGAAAGTTTGAAAAAGTCCAAAGCGCCGAGGCGGATTTGATTGCAAACGACCCGAACGCGCTCAAAATCGAAGTTCGCAATCGCGGAATTTACCGCGTCAGCGCACCGGAATTGGGGAGATGGGGTTTGATGTGGCA
>JALHNX010000167.1 GCA_022843305.1 Pyrinomonadaceae bacterium
AGAACGAAACAAATTGGCGATCAAATTCAAGTGGCAGTTTACGGTTGAAAACGCCAGAGAAAAGCTAAGTCGCCATTATGAAAATGTAATTCTAAAAACTAATGTTACTTAGCACTAGTCATTTTAAATTATCCGATTATTTCCTAACAATGAAGCAATGAGTCAATGATTAAATGAACAAATCAGGTCAATGACTCAATGAAAAATCAGCTAAATGAATCAATCATTAAATGAAAAAATCAGGTGTTTTCTGCTCGACATCGAAGGCACGACCACGCCGATTGATTTTGTGCATAAGACGCTTTTTCCGTTTGCGAAAGCGAAGATCGGCGAGTTTGTCCATCAAAATTTCGACGAAATTCAGACGGAAATTGCGCAATTAAAAGCCGAATACCGCAAGGATTTTACCGACCAGATTTACGGCAGGGATTTTCGGGAAGACTCGCCCGAATCGGTGGCGAATTATCTGAAATTTCTGATTGAGGTTGACCGCAAATCAACGCCGCTCAAATCTTTGCAGGGAAAAATCTGGCAGGCGGGTTACGAATCGGGCGAGCTTCGGTCGGAAATGTTCGCGGACGTTCCGCAAGCCTTTGAGCGTTGGAAAGAACAGGGAAAAACGATTGCGATCTATTCGTCGGGCAGCGTTCTGGCGCAGAAACTTATTTTCAAATATTCGAATTTCGGTGATTTGAGCGGGTTTATTTCGGATTATTTCGACACGAACATCGGGCATAAACGCGAAACGGAAAGTTATGTCAAAATCGCCGCCGCGCTCAATCAGCCGCCGAAAAGAGTCGCTTTTTTTTCAGATATTACAGCCGAACTC
Source organism: Pyrinomonadaceae bacterium (assembly GCA_022843305.1). Classification (GTDB taxonomy): domain Bacteria; phylum Acidobacteriota; class Blastocatellia; order Pyrinomonadales; family Pyrinomonadaceae; genus JAFDVJ01. The sequence goes on from JALHNX010000167.1 coordinate 830, forward strand.
GACGCGGCGCGTTTTGCGGGAATGCAAACTTCGCTCGTTGCGCGTAAAGGTAACGACTCGATTAAAAACAAAAGCGATTACGAAATAATTTATGATTTTAATGAAGTTTAACGCTTGAGATGACGCGGCGCGAAACCGCCGCCAAGCAACGTCAGAATAAAAAGGCACGTTGATAAGAAAGTCGTTGCCCGCGCCTTTCATAGCTAAATTGTTATGTGGCGCGTTACAGTTTAACGAGTTTCCGTTTGTATCGGCGTATTTTGGAAAACTGCGATGCCCCATTTACCTTTCTCTTTGGTCATAATCATTGTGTTTAAGGCTTGACCTTTCTGTGTTTTCCCGCCTGCGTTAAATTCCAGATTCCACTCAATGTGAACGACGGCGACATCTTTTCGCAGGAAACGAACGCTTTTTATTGTGGCAATGTTGCGGCTGTCTTTGTAAATCGTGGTGAAAATTCCGATGTGACCCTTTTCGATTGCGTCTCTGCCATTGATATACATTCCGTTGACGACGACATAATCGGCATCGGCGTTGAACGGTGCGGCAAAGGCTTTACCGTCATGCGCGTTCCAGCCGTCCTGGACTTGCTGCACGATTTGTCTGACGGCAGTTTCGTCCTGACTCATCTTTTGCGATGTTTGCGCTTTGCCGGAAAGGGCAAGAGCAAACATAACAGCAACGAGAATAAAACATTTTTTCAATTGTGACATATACTTCATCTCCTACCTTTAATTGTTTAAGTAAAACTTTGAGCCGTTTATAGCGAGCAGCTCTCGGTTAAAAGAAACCACATAACGTCCGAATTAATCCGCGCCGAGTGCTGGCGATGATTTACACCGAAGGAATCAATGCTATCGAGGCATCGGGTTAAATGAGTTGTTAGATGCCGGACTATACCTTCCACTTAATGATTGACATTACGATGGGAACAAGCCACGCGGCAATCGAAGTCCAGTAAATAATCCGTTCAGATTCTGTTTTCCCCATTCCGAATTTATGCCACGGAATAGATTCTTTGTTTTTCGACTCTTCTGATTTCTCCTTTTTCTCCTCTGCTTTTCCAAATAAAGGAGGCTTTTTCTCACTGTCAAATCCGGCAAATTGACTAATAGCTCTCTTCTCTTCTGAAAATTCTTCTGTGTTGAACCACACACGTTCCAATTCGGCAGCACGGTCGATTAGCCAATTACATTTCTGGACGTTTCGTAGTTCCCACTTAAACAGTCCGAAGGTGACTATCGCAGCCACGAGTGAGATTAGCATAATAGCTATGCTGCTTATGTCACTCCATATCTTACTGAGGGTAAGAATTGCTGCGCCGGAACCGGAGATGAGCGGAACAAAACCCAGCAATTTAAAACTGATGTCGTCTGACGTGCGAATATTAGTGCAAATTTGTTCATAGACTTTGATTGCAAGTTCATCTCTTCCTGCGTTTGTTGTAGGTGTCTGCACTTCATTAGCCATATCATCACCTTTATAAATCAAATCGCTGTCCGCGCCCTCACGTCCATTGAACTGTCGGGTTTTGCCTTTCATTGCAAATTCTTTTTCAAGTAATATCGGCTATGACTATTCGGAAAATTCGGTAATTCTCCAAATACTTCATAACCTAACTTTAAATAAAACTCTTTTGCTTGAAACTCCCAAGTATCCAAATAAGCGAACCGACAGCCACGTTCGATTGCTTTTTCTTCGCTTGCTAACAGCAATTTCCGACCAAAACCTTGATTCCTGTATTTTTCTTTAAGCCACAAAAAATCAATGTGTAGCCATTGCCATAAGGTTGCTGCTATCAGACCGCCGACAAGCGCATTATTTTCGTCGCGCAAAAAGTAGTTGAGCGGCTTAAAGTCGTCGTAGCCGACACGAGAACAATTAAACTTATCGAGGTTGTCGGCAATAAACTCACGGTCTTCGCGCGATGGCTTTTCTTCAAAAAATATTTTCAGTGAATCAGTCATCGCAAAAATTTTGCACTATGGCGAACACACGAAGCAACCCAACTTATAATTATCCCGAATATTTCAGCATAACTCCCTTATGTGCAGAGCGAATTTAACCTATTTTTGCTCTCATTGCAACAAAATTATGGAACAAAAACCCAAATTATTGGAACAGGTCAGAGCCGGACATTTGAGCCATCGAACCGCAGATGTCGATCACAATTCTTATCAAGCGTTACATTATTTTTCACGATAAACGGCATCCGAAAGAGATGAGAGCAGAAGAGATAAACGCCTTTCTAACGCATTTGGCAGGTCAGGAAAAGGTTTCCGCCTCGACCCAAAATCAGGCGTTCTTTGTATTGTTGTTTTTATACCGGGATGTCTGGCGAATAAACTGACCGAACATCGAAGGCGTTGTCCGCGCCAAACGCCCCGAACATTTGCCGGTCAGTCATTGACGCGATCAAACGCGCCGAAATTGCAAAACACGGAAACTGTTCCGGTTAATGGATTGGAATAAATTCTGCCGTTGAAACCTTTCTTTCTTTGTGGTGAAATAAATTTATGGAAACTAATACACAGGAAACGGCAACTCTCGGCGCAGGTTGTTTTTGGTGCGTCGAAGCGGTTTTTGATGATTTGAAAGGTGTGACGGATGTCGTTTCGGGCTATTCAGGCGGACACACGGAAAATCCGACTTACCGCGAAGTTTGTTCGGAAACGACCGGACACGCCGAAGTAACGCAGATAAAATTCGACCCGCAGGAAATTTCGTTTGCCGACATTTTGCGCGTCTTTTTTGCAGTTCACGACCCGACGACTTTGAACCGGCAGGGAAATGACATCGGAAGTTCGTATCGTTCGGCGATCTTTTATCATTCGGACGAGCAGAAACAGACCGCCGAAGAAATTATCAAGGAAGTAACGGAAGCCGGAATTTACGACGATCCGATTGTTACGGAAGTGACGAAATTCGACAAATTTTATCCGGCGGAAGATTATCATCAGGAATATTTCGCCAACAATCCGACACAGCCCTACTGCGCGGCGGTCGTCGCGCCGAAGGTCGCGAAATTCAGAAAGCAGTTTGTCAGGCGGCTTAAAAAGTGAAAAAGTGGAAATGTGAAAAAGTGAAAAAGTCGGTTGAAACTCTGACCGACTTTTTCACTTTTAACCTTTTTCACATTTCCACTTTATTTCTCTTCGGGAACGGCTTTCGTGTTTCCGCGTTCCATTTTGGCGAAACGCGAAGTAGAAAGCCATGCGGGCATCGTGTCGGCGTTGGCGAGGCGCAAGCCCATAATTCCCATCACGTCGGCGACGGTTTTCGCGCCTTCCCACGCCCAATTCGGTTGAATCGTATCAGACGGCTGATGGTAACTGGTTTTTTCCCATTCTTCCATTCGCTTGATCGTCGCTTGAATATCGCCTTCGGGCGCGCCCATCAGCATCAGCGCGGGAACGCCGCGTTCGACAAACGAATAATGGTCTGAGCGGTAAAAAATCCTTTCGTCCGGTATCGGGTCGGGCGCAACCGTAATGCCCATCGCCGAGGAAACATCCGCGAGCATCGCGCCTAATGTGGAATGTTCCGCGCCATAGCCGACCATCGTTTTAACGGGTCCGTAAACTTCCGTGCCAACGCCGTCGAGATTCAGATTCGCGGCGACTTTTTTAATATCCCACGTCGGTTTCTTTGCCCAGTATTTCGAGCCGTAAAGCCCGTATTCTTCGCCCGTCACGGCAAGGAAGATCAAAGAGCGTTTCGGTTTTGTCGGTGATTTTGAAAAGGCTTCGGCAACCGCGAGCATTTCCGCCGTGCCGAGCGCGTTGTCCGCCGCGCCGTAATAAATTCTGCCGTTTTCCACGCCGTAAGCGTCGTAATGTGCCGTAAACAAAACGGCTTCAGCCTTTAAATTCGCGTCCGAACCTTCGATATAGCCGACGACGTTGCTCGAAGCGCCTTTCGTCGTTTTGTATCTGGCGGCGATTTTTGCCGGTTGATTGAGTTTGAACGCCTTGAAATTATTTGTTTCGGCGTTTGCAAGCGCGTCTTTGAGCGGCATCGTGGATTTGGCGAAAAGTTTTTCCGCGCCGGATTTGCTTGCCATCAGAACGGGCGGAATCGGCAGTGAATTGCCCGACTCGCTTGCCAAAGCGATCTGGCGGCGGCTGACGTAATCAATGATCGTTTCGTTCGTTTCTTTTTCTCTGCCGTGCGCGATCATGACAAGTGCGGCAGCGCCGCCGCGCACGAGATTTCCGAGAATCGCCCATTTCGCGTCCGTCTTGTCCCAATCGGCTTTCGAAATGTTGGCGGGCGGTCCGTCGAGCATCACGACAACCTTTCCGCGCACATCCATTCCGGCTAAATCATCGCGTCCGATTGATTTTGCCTGAAGTCCGTAACCGATAAACACGAGGTCGCCGCTTGCGGATTTCGCATCGGTCGAATAAGGCAGAAATCCGTAATCCGCGCCGAGCTTGAGCGATTCCTCGCCGACCTTGAACATCGTTTCGGGCGTGAAAACGGTTTCTTTGAAATCGATTTTTTGGAGATACGAGCCTTTGTCGCCGAGCGGTTTTAAGCCAAGTGCCTTGAAACGGTCGGCAATCCAATTAGCGGCTTTGTCGCCGCCGGGCTGCATCGTGCCGCGTCCTTCCATTTCGGGCGCGGCAAGTGCCGCCGTGAAATCTTTGATCGTCTGGATGTTGATTCTTGCCGCAAATTCCTGTTCTTCGGTGGTCAGAGTTGATTTGACAGGCGCAATCTGTTGGGCAAAAATCTGCCCGAAAATCAGAAGGCTGACCAACAGCGCGGACATCATTTGCCGCAATTCTGGCGCAGACCTTCCCTTAAATGTTTTCATAAATTTTAATTTTCCTCTTTTTTTTATTCGAGATTCGTTATGAATAGATTCGCCAAATTACCGAACGGTTGTCAAATTGTACAACAAACTTCAGTTTGTTGCCTTCACTTTTCAAAAAAGAAATGCAGGCAACAAACTGAAGTTTGTTGTAACTTAAACTAGAAAACGACATCCGGCGGATAATCGGGAATCGGTTCGGGCGGTGTCGGAAACGGTTCGGGATTCGGATTCGGTTCGGGAATCGGATCGGTTACCGGATACGGGTTCGGTTCGATCGGCGCGGGCATGGGAATTCCCGGTTCGCCCGGTTCAGTCGGTTCGGTGATGGGATTTTCCGGTTCATCTTGCTGTAATTTTATTTCGTCAAAATTGTTCATAGTTTTTCTCCTATAGTTCTAAATTCCTTCGACTGCCGGCTTTTTTTAAATGCCCGTCGCTAATCCGGGCGTGTTTCCGGCATCGAGCGCATTTTCTTCGGTGCGGGTTTCCGTTCCCCAATGTTCGCGCGCCACATATCCGTTGCGGTTCAAACGAACTTCATTGCCGGAAGCCGACGCGACCCACGTTAAGGGAATGAAATGATGCTTCGCGTCCGCCGAATCCTTGCGCGTCAGCTTGATCCGGCTGCCTTCGATGCCGTCAACCGTTCCGATATGCTGACCGTCGGCACTCAGAACCTCCGCGTGTTTATTGATTTCCGACGCGTCGAAAGATTTGGTTTCTCCGAAAGATTTTTTGTTTTCATAACCGTCCGTGTGTTTTTTGCGCGAACTGACCCACGCCGCGATGCCCAATCCCGCGCCGACCGCCAGTGCGCTCGTCAGAATCGGGTGCAATTTCGACTGCTGATAAAGGCTGTGTTCGACGACGAAGCGGTCTTGTTTGCCGCGCTCGCGCAGATCGGATTGCGTTTCGTAAAGTCCTTCGGGACGATTCGGTTTCGCGGGTTTGCCAGAATCCTGCTGCGATTCGCCGGTCATTGCCATAACTTTATCGGTCAGACGCGGCGCGTAAGTCGCCATTGCCGAATGCGCCGCCGCCATTTCGCCGACGAAGAAATCGCGCACCTGATTCTGAGCGCAGTGCAGAATTGCTTCCGCAACCAGCTCCGGCGCGTAAACCGGCGGCGGCAGCTGCGGCTCGAAATCCATATAATTTTTCGCGTGTTCGGGAAACGGCGTGTGAATCGCCGTCGGCTTTATCAATGTCACCGAAACCGGCAGTTCGTCGGCTTCGATTTCCATTCGGAAAGAATCGGTAAAACCTTTGACGGCGTGTTTGGACGCGGCATACATTCCGATCAGCGGAACGGGCGTGTCGGAAACTTCGCTGCCGACGTTGATCAGTGCGCCGCCGCGCTGCCGGAGATGTTCGACGGCGATGCGTGAGCCGTAAACCACGCCCCAGAAGTTGGTTTCAAAAAGCCTCCGCGAATCTTCGTTCGAGACCTCGGCGATTTTTCCGTAAATCGCGCCGCCCGCGTTGTTGACCCATGTATCGAAACCGCCGAATTCCGCTTTCGCTTTGTTTGCCGCTTCGCGCAGCGCATTTTCGTCGGCAACGTCCGCGGCATAAGAGATCGCGCGTCCGCCGCTCGAATTGATCTGTTCGGTGAGTTCGCTCAAAGCCCCTTGATTGCGCGCGATCAGTACAAGCCGCGCGCCCTGTTTCGCCGCCATTCGCGCCGTCGTCAGCCCGATTCCGCTTGTCGCGCCCGTGATAACTATCGTTTGTTCGCTGATATTTTTTAATTTCATAATTGCTTACTCCTTTTATTTGTTGGAATTTATCGTGATTTTGCGGCACACCGCCGGCTGTGTTCGAAGGTCTGCCGCATTACCGAAAAATTTATCGTTCCTATTATTTCATTTTCGATTGAATTCCTTTGATCATTTCCAGATGCATCTGTAGGTTCGGCAGAGTTTTTCCCGCCCACCCTTTCACGTCCGCGTCTTTGCCGACTTCTGCTTCGCTTTTGAAAAGCGCGACGGTTTCTTCGTGATCGGCGACCATCGCCTCAACGTATGCTTTATCAAATTCCGCGCCCGAAAGACCGTTTAATCTGTCAATCACCGATTGATGTTTGGCATTGAGCCGCACCGGCATCGAAAAGTTTTTCTCGCCGGCAAGCACTTTTAGCTCGTCGTTTGCCTTTGTATGGTCGGCGACCATTTTTTGCGCGAATTGTCTGACTTCCGGGCTTTGTGCTTTGGTCGCGGCTAATTTGCCGATCTCGACTTCAGCCATTCCGCCTTGCGCGGCTTTGGTCATAAAATCCGTGTCACCCATCATTGTCGCTGCTTTATTGTTGGACATCTCGTTGGAATTCATTCGGCTCAGATCGACGTTCGAATTCCCGTCGATCTGATTTGCGCCGCGCGTGTTCATATTTGCTTGCGGGCGGTTCGGCGATGTCGCGTCGCTGCTGTTATTTTCGTTACAGCCGAAAAATGCCACTGCCAGAAGCCCGATAAAAAAACCGATTGTCAAACGTTTCCTCATAATTTCCCCCAATGTAAAAGCGGGCAAAGATTGCCTGCCGAAAATATAATTTCCCTATTTATCCTCGATTATTCTTTCAAAAACCGTCTTGATTCGATGCTTGCCCGATGACTTCATTCGATACAAAATCCGACCGCCAAAGTCAGGCGGAGTTAGAAAATTATTCAGATAGTTTTTTCTCGAACCAAATCCGGTAAATTATAAGTATGTCAATCCTCGATACTTACGCGATTGTTTTTTTATGACAAACGGTTTTTGCCCTTAAATATTTTTTCCAAAAAACCATATTGAATTTTATAAGGTAGCAATGCGGATGCCAGAAAAAATTCGCTCCCTTCAGAGCCGAACTGTTTTTACAAGGCGCGAAGTTATACAATATTCGGGAACTTTTTCTTTGAACTGAAACAAAAAACTAACCGATGAGCATCAAAAAGATTTCGTATATTTTCGTTGGTATCTTTCTTTTTTCAATAGTTTCCGCCGCGCAGTCGCCGTTTGTAAAAGTTAAAAACGGGCAATTGTTTCTTGGCGGTAAGCCGTATTATTTTATCGGCACTAATTACTGGTACGGCTCTCTTTTGGGTTTGGAAAAAGACAAAAAGCGCGGCGCGGAAAGGCTTCGGCGCGAGCTTGATTTTTTGAAGGCAAACGGTGTCGTGAATCTGCGTGTGATGGCAGGCGCGGAAGGCGCGGGTTTGATAAACGGCGTGATGCGTGTCGGTCCGCCGCTGCAGCCCGTGCAGGGAAAATTCAATACGGAAGTTTTGGACGGGTTGGATTTGTTGCTTTTCGAGATGGGCAAACGCGAGATGAAAGCCGTCATCTTTTTCAGCAATAACTGGGAATGGAGCGGCGGTTTTCAGCAGTATCTCGTTTGGAATAAACGCATTTCAAAAGATATGGAAACGCGCAAATTAACGTGGGACGAACTGCGCGACGCGGTCAGCAAATTTTACGGATGCGTGCCGTGCAAAGCGGCTTACAAGGAACAAATCGGCGTGGTGATGAACCGCACGAACAAATTCAGCAAAAAGCGATATACGGACGACCCGGCGATCATGGCTTGGGAACTGGCGAACGAACCGCGCCCGATGCGCCCGTCGGCGAACGACGATTATAAAAAATGGATTCGGGAGACAGCCGCTTTGATAAAATCAAAAGACAAAAATCATCTTGTCGTCATCGGACACGAAGGCTCGGTCGGAACGGAAGGAATGGAGATTTTCGAGGAAATCCACGCCGACCCGAACATTGATTACCTGACGATTCACATCTGGGCGAAAAACTGGAACTGGTTTCGCGGTGATAAACTGGCGGAAGATTTTCCAAACGCGCTCGGAAAAGCGGTAAATTACATCAACGAACATCTTGCCATTGCTAAAAAGCTCAATAAACCGCTCGTCGTCGAGGAATTCGGCTTGCCGCGCGACGCGCAATCTTTCGATATTGATTCTTCCGTTTCACTGCGCGACGCGTATTACGAGAAAATCTTTTCGCTTCTCGCCGAAAACGCCAAAGCGAACGGCAATCTCGCGGGTGCGAACTTCTGGGCGTTCGGCGGCGCGGCGCGACCGATAAAAAATCAAGTTTTCTGGAAAAAAGGCGATGATTATATGGGCGATCCGCCGATGGAAGAGCAGGGCTTGAACACGGTTTTCGACAGCGATAAAACAACGTGGGCGATTATCAACAAATATTCAAAAATGTTGCGCTGAAATGGAAAGTTGAAAGTGATTTTTCGGCTTTGCACAAAAACTGCGAAAACCCGTTATTCAGGGTCGAACATTCTACATTTTACATTCTGCATTTTACATTATTACGCAGTTATTTAATTGATTAATAATGTAAAATGCAGAATGTAAAATGTAGAATGATTTCAAATATTTTTAATTTTTAACTATTCCACGCCGAGAACTTCGATAATAAAAATGAGCGTCGCATTGGGCGGAATAACGCCGCCCGCGCCGCTTGCGCCGTAGCCGATGGCGGGCGGAATGATGAGCGTTGCGTGATCGCCGACGCGCAGATTTTGCAAGCCTTCGTCCCAACCTTTGATAACCATTCCCGCGCCGACCGGAAACGAGAAAGGTTCGTTTCGCGCCAGCGAACTGTCAAAAATCGCGCCGTTCGTTAAAAGTCCCGTGTAATTGACGTTGACCGTTTGCCCTGATTTGACCTGTTCGCCGTCGCCCTGTTTGGTAACGATATAAGTTAAGCCCGATGCAGTCGTTACCGCGTTATTGTTGATATTTGCCATTTTTCCGATTTTCCGGTTTGCCGGTTCGCTTTTATATTTTGCCTTTGAAGGATTTGTTTTTTCAAGCGGCTTTGCGGAAAATCGCTTCTTCAGACAAGCGTTTGTATCTCGCGCAAAGCCGCTTCGATCTCCTCGTTCGAAATTCATTTATTTTCCCGTCGTTTCGGGTTTTTTCGCCGGCACTGTCCAGAAATAAATCGTCGAGCCTTCGACCATCATCGTTTGATCGGGTTTCCAGTCGCCCATATCGAACGCATGTGAAACGATGCGCGTGCCGGGTTTCAGCTTGAGCAATTGCGGACGCAGTTTCAGATTAATGGCGGGCAGCAGATACAGGGCGACGACCGTCGCGTCGCTGAAATCCTGTTCAAACAGGTCGCCTTCGATAAATTTCACTTTATTCGTCACACCGGCGACTTTCGCATTTTCGTTGGCTTCCTTGATGCGTTCGGGATTAATGTCAATGCCCGTGCCTTTCGCGCCGTATTCTTTGGCGGCGGTAATAACGATGCGCCCGTCGCCGCATCCGAGATCGTAAACGACATCGTTTTTCGTGACTTTTGCCATTTTCAGCATTGCGTCAACGACCTTCTGATTTGTCGGCACATACGGCACATCCGGCGTGCGCGGTGTCGGGGTCGGCGTTTGCGCCGAAACAAAAATCGCCGCGCCAAACATTAAAGAAAATAATCCGATTAAATGCTTGATCTTTCTCATCTTTTTTACCTCTCAGATTTTATGAAAAAAATATTATTCGGCTGCTGCTTCAACAGCCGAATAATATTTTGTGTTTACTGCTTTTTCTCGGGAACGCGCCAAAAATAGACGTAGTGCGTTTCGCCGTCGGGCGTTTTTATCGTTTTTGATTTTTCCGGTTTCCAGTCGCCCATATCGTAATTATGCGAAACCACGCGGGTTCCGGGTTTCATTTCGAGAATCTTCGGACGAAGCTTCATATTGACTTCCGGCAAAAGATAGAGCGCCAGCACGGTTGCTTCGCTGAAATCCTGCTCGAACAGATCGCCCTGAATAAATTTCACTTTATCCGTCACCTTCGCGTCTTCGGCATTTTTATTGGCTTCTTTGACGCGCACCGGATTAAGGTCAACTCCCACGCCGCGTGTGCCGAAACGTTTGGCGGCAGTGATCGGAATACGTCCGTCGCCCGACCCCAGATCGTATAAAACGTCCGTGCCTTTAACTTCCGCCATCGTCAGCATTTCATCAACGATTGATTGATGCGTCGGAACATACGGAACATCGAGATCGTCCGGCACGACATCATCTACAATCACGGTATTGGCGGGAACGGCAGGAGTTGCGGTTGCCACCGTCACCGTGTTCCGGTTGATCGCATTCGTATTATTGACGGCAGTTGTCGTCCCGCTGTCGCAGGCAAAACCGAATGCCGCGAACAGCAATATAAGCCATTTATATGGTTGAAATTTCATCCTTTTCTCTCCTCGATTGATTTGCTTGCAAAAATTTTTCGATTGTCGGCAGAGCGGCAAGCAGTAACGCTCCGACCAGTAAAACTCCCACGCCGACAAACGCGCCGAAACCCGTGTAGGCGAGACTCGAATAAAGCAGATACGCGCTTGTCAGACAAAAAACAAGCGGTGTCAGCGGATACAGCGGAACGCGGAACGGTCGCTTGACATCGGGTTCTTTGCGGCGCAGAACGAAAAGCGAAATGCCGACCAGCAAAAAGAATAACCAAAAGATCGGCGCGGTATAATCAACGATCGTTTTAATACCTTCGCGCGTCCACATTCCGAGTCCGACAAGCGCGAGCGCGATCACGCCCTGCACGATAAAAGCATTGATCGGCGCATCGGCGCGATCGTTCCATTTGCCGAGCGGCGCGAAAACCCGAAAATCTCTGCCGAGCGCGTAATTCGTCCGCGCGCCGGTAAAGATCGTTGCATTTGCCGAAGTCAAAGCGGCGATTGCGACCATCAGACCGATCAGCCACGCCGCGCTCTCGCCGAAGGTCAGACGCATCACATCGCCCGCCACCGCTTCCGAACTTCCCACGCCGCCTAAGCCGAGAACATTCAAATATGCCAGATTTATCAGGACGTAAAGCGCGGTAATAATAACGATTCCGATAATCAATGCTTTGGCGAGCTGTTTGCTTCCGCGCTTCATTTCCGAAGAAATATAAGCGGCTTCGTTCCAGCCGCCGAAGGTCAAAAGAACAAAAACCATCGCCATTCCGAGCGAAGCCGAGATGCCGGAAGTTTCG
>JALHNX010000168.1 GCA_022843305.1 Pyrinomonadaceae bacterium
TCGGCGCGGTTTCGACAAAATCAACGTCGGCGATTTCCGTTTCGGAAATGGCGGATTCGCCCATTTCCGAACCTTCGTAGCGTTCCTGCGGTTTGCCGGTTCCGCCCGCGCCGTCGCGTCCGCGACTGCTGCCGCCGCGCCGACCGCGACCACCGCGACCGCCGCGTCTGACCGCCATTTCCGCCGTTTCCGCCGATTCTCTGACGCTCGCTTCGCCGTCTTCCAATGTGCCGCCTTTCGCGCCCTTTTTGCCTTTCGCGGCGGTTTTATTCGATCTTGAAGACCTGCCTTTCGACTTCGGTTTTTCCGCCGCCACTTCCTGAACTTCCGAAACGGGTTCGGGTTCGTTTACTTCGACAGCCGACGCGGTTTCGGTTTTTGCCGAACTTCCTTTTCTGCCTCTCGAAGAAGATTTTTTCCTGTCTTTTGATTCGGGCGCAGTTTCTTCAGATGCCGATGTTTCGACTTTCTGCGCCGGCGCGGTTTCGACGGTTTCAACCGTTTGAGCCGCTTCGACCGTCTTTTCGGTCGCTTTATTTCTGCCTTTTCCGCCGCGATTGCCGCGTCTGCTTTTTGATTTTCTCGGTTCGTCGGCGAATGTTTCCGCGTCTTCTTCGTCGGCAATCCGCTCAAAACCGCTCGAAGCGCCCCCAACTTCGTCAATCAGCGAGCCGACTTCGGCGGTCGCGGTGCTTTCCATATCGAATTCGACGGCGCGAACTTTGTCCACGATCGCTTCCTGACGATACGCGTCCTTGAACATCTCGCCCGTGTCTTCATCGTCAATCACGCGCTCAAAACTCGAATCTTCTGCTTCGACGACAAAATCTTCCGCTTCATGAAAAGTTTCGGTAAATGCTGCTGCGCCGCCGGTTTGCTGGGCTTGAAGCTCGGCTAAACGTTTTTCGCGTTTGCGGTCGCGCCGGTTTTTGCGCTGGCGTTTTTGTTCGGCAGTTTGATTTTCTTCCGAATCGTCCGCTTCGCCGACCTGAATTTCAGCCGATTCTTCTGCCGATTCTTCGGCGATCTCTTCGATTTCTTCGATTTCGTCCTCGTCTAAGATCATGCCGCTTTCAACCAGCGGTTCGGCAATTTCCTGCGCGGCTTCCATTTGCTTTTCGCGTTCGAGCCGCGCGCGCGTAACACGGTCGTCCGCCTCGCGCTTGACATCTTCGGGCGCGCTCTTCTTGCCTTTTTCCATTATTATGCGCTCGATTTCTTCTTCTTCATCAAAGAAATCCGAGACATAAAGAAAAGCGTCACGTTCGAGTCCGATCTCGACGAACGCCGACTGCATTCCGGGCAAAACTCTTTGCACACGACCTTTATAAATGTTGCCGACCACGCCGGAATTTTCTTCTCCGCCGCGCTCGATATAAAATTCGGTAACTTTACCGTTATCGATAATGGCAATCTTTTTTTCGCGCCCGTTGACGCTGATGATCATTTCTTTTGACATATTTCCTCACTAATTTGGTGATATTAACGGCTTGGAGAATTGATTTTGGCGGATTGCGGGCAGTTTTCTGTCGTGCGCCGTAACCTCAGGCGCGAGTTTGTAGAATTTGATTGGTTTTCGATTGTTTTCGGGAAACTTTTTGCGGTTTCCGAAAGCAAGAAATCAGAGTTTTCACGCAGGAATCTTTTGGTAAAAGCTTAAATTTAGCTTTTCTAAAATGCGAGGAGCAAATATTTTTCAAAATGCTCGACCCGCCAAATCTCTTTCAACAAATTTATAAACTGAAACAATCCTTTTGTTTGCTACATTTAGCAAGTAAATTTAATTAAAACTCCAAGCAAACTGAGGATAGTATAAACGAATTTTCAAAAATCGTAAACGTTTTGCCCGATATTTTATAAAACATTTTCGTTTCAATGCGGTTTTAGAGTTTTATTCGCGTTTGACTTTAACGGATTTTGCTATAAAGATTTGGTAAAGCAATGACCTATTTCGACGCGGGGAAAATTTTTCGTTTCGGCATTCCGCCGGCGGCTGTTTTATTGATCACGGTTTTGCCCGAATCGGTTCATACGCGGGTCAGTTCGACGACAATCGCGCTCGTTTTCCTGCTCGTTATCTTATTATCGGCAAGTTTTTTCGGCAGAAATCCGGCACTTCTGGCTTCGCTGGCGGCGATGCTTTCGTTTAATTATTACTTTCTGCCGCCTTACCGAACTTGGCATATCGCCGATTCGACCAATTGGGTCGCGTGGATCGCTTTTATTTTAACGGCGGTCGTCGCGGGCGAGCTTTCGGCGTATGCCCAACGCCGCGCCGCAGAAGCCGAGCGCGGAAAACTGGAAATCGAACGGCTTTATACAGAACTGCAGGACGCTTTCGAACAAGCCAGTCAAGCCGAAGCACTACGCCGGAGCGAAAAGCTGAAATCTTCTTTGCTCGATGCGGTAACGCACGATCTGCGAACGCCTCTGACTTCGATCAAAGCGTCGGTTACGACGCTGATTGATGATAGAAAAGAAAAAATTCTGGACGAAGAAGGGCGCGTCGAATTTCTGGAAATTATCAACGAGGAAACCGACCGTTTGAACGAATTTATCGAAGGCATGGTCGGCTTGGCAAAGATCGAGGCAAACGCCCTGCATCTTAGAAAATCATGGAGCGTCGTTGAAGAAATCATCAATCACGCGCTTGAAAGAGCGAAGAATCATTTAAGCTCAAATCAGACTTCAATCGAAATCGAACCGGATTTGCCGAATATTTTCGTGGACGCAAGTTCAACCGCCGAAGTCGTTTACACATTGCTCGACAACGCCGCAAAATATTCGCCCGTCAACTCGCGCATCAGAATCTCGGCGCGGCGGTCGGAAAATGAAACGGTCGAGATCGCGGTCGAGGACGAAGGCAAAGGCATCGCCGAAGAAATGCGCGAAAAGGTTTTCGACAAATTCATCCGCGCCGATGAAGAAGACGTTCACACGACGGCAAGCGGTTTGGGTTTGGGCTTGGCAATCGCGCGCGGCATCGTCGAATCGCAGGGCGGACGAATTTGGATCGCGGACGGCAGCGGCGATTTTAAGACGAAAGTTGTTTTTCAAATCCCGATTGGCGACGAATAGGTCAGAACCGCCTGCGTCAGCGGGCGGGTTTGCTGCGGTCGGCAGTAGGCGGTTGGCGGCAAGCAGTCAACATTAGTCTTGACTGCCAACTGCCGCTGCCAACTGTTGACAATCGCATTACCCGCCCGCTGACGCAGGCGGTTCTGACAATAACTTTATGAGCGAAAAAATCCTCGTCGTTGACGACGAATTTCAGATTACACGGGTTTTAAAGCGCAGCTTGCAGGCGCATCGTTATGACGTGCGTTCGGCTTCGGACGGCGAATCCGCGCTTGATACGTTTCACGATTTTCATCCCGATCTGGTCATCACGGATTTGCAGATGCCCGCGATGAACGGCATCGAACTGTGCCGCGAAATCCGCAAAATTTCGGAAGTTCCAATTATCGTTCTGTCGGTTAAAGGCGAGGAAAAAACAAAGGTCGAAGCATTGGACGCGGGCGCGGACGATTACATCACGAAGCCTTTCGGGATGGACGAACTGCTGGCGCGTGTGCGGGCAACATTGCGCCGCGCACCGAGCGAGAAAAAAGAAGAAACGCATCTTGAGATCGGCGATTTTTCGATTGATCTGTCGAGTTATAAAGTTCTCGTGCGCGGCGCGGAAGTTCACCTGACACCAAAGGAATTCGAGCTTTTGACATATCTCGTCAAAAATCACGGCAAAGTTCTCACACACCGCAATCTTTTAGGCGCGATCTGGGGCGGGAATTTTACCGAGCAGACCGAATATTTGCGCGTTTTTCTCGGCAACCTGCGTAAAAAGATCGAGCCGAATCCCGCCAAACCGCAGTATATTCTGACCGAACCTTGGGTCGGCTACCGCTTTAATCCTTCGGCTTAAAAAGTTTAGAGTTTAGAGTTGATAGTTGATAGTTTAGGATTTCAATTTTCCACTTTCCACTATCAACTACCCACTAACTCCTCTTTATAAACTTTTTATAGAGTCTTTACCCGACCTTTATATCTTCTTTCGTATCTTCATTTTGAGGGAATAAATATTTCCCCGAAGGTGAAGAATGAAGGAAATAATCTTGCCAACATCAACAGTTATCGAAAAAACGGATAAACAGGTTTCCGATAAATATAAAAAAAGATTAAGAAAATGGGCATCTGTGCTGTTTTTCAGCGTGATTGCCGGGATTATTTCCGCCGTCGCGGGCTTGGTTTTAGGCACGTTTTCGTATTTCGTTTTGTTTGCAAATCCCGAATCCGTCAATCAAGTCGGCAATCTGCTGATTATCGCGGCATTTCCGCTGATGATGCTCGGTGCGCACGCGCTCGACAAGATCAATGAAATCAAGAGCGGCAAAAAATAGTATAAAAACCTACGAAATTTTCTTCGGTCTTTACGAAAAATTTATAACTTTTATGCAATGCTCTTAAATTCGGGTTTTCGGCGACTCGGGAAAAAAGCCGGAATCCATTTAATTTTATGGCAGAATTATCGTCTCAAGACATTCATTCGACTTACGCCGACGCAGACGCACATATTGCGCGTGAAGAGCCGAAAGGAAATTATCTTTTTGTGCTTTCGCTCGCCGCGCTCGGTGTGGTTTACGGCGACATCGGCACTTCGCCGCTTTACGCGCTGCGCGAATGTTTTCACGGTCCGCACGCGATTGCGCCGACGGCGGCGAACGTTCTCGGCGTGCTTTCGCTGATCTTCTGGTCGCTCATTATTGTGATTTCGATAAAATATCTGGTTTTCGTGCTGCGCGCCGACAATCAGGGCGAAGGCGGAATTCTTTCGCTCGCCGCGCTCGCCACGCCGATCAAACCTTCCGGCAGAACGGAAAAAATCTTTCTGATCGCCATCGGCACATTCGGCGCGGCACTGCTTTACGGCGACGGAATTATCACGCCCGCGATCTCGGTTCTCGGCGCGATGGAAGGCATCAGCGTCGCCACGCCGTCGCTGACACCTTACATTGTTCCTTTGACCATCGGAATTATCATCGGTTTATTTTTGATTCAAAAACGCGGAACGGCGGGCATCGGCAAGATTTTCGGTCCGGTCACGCTGTTGTGGTTTTCGGCGCTCGCGATCTTAGGCATCGCGCAGATCTTTCATTACCCGCAGGTTTTTTCCGCCGTTAGCCCTTTGCACGGAATCGAATTTTTCGTCCGCAACGGCTGGCACGGATTTATTATTCTCGGCTCGGTTTTTCTGGTCGTCACGGGCGGCGAAGCGCTCTACGCCGATATGGGGCATTTCGGCAAAAAACCGATTCGTCTGGCGTGGTTCGCGGTCGTGCTGCCGGCTTTGCTTTTGAATTATTTCGGGCAGGGCGCGCTTCTTTTGGAAAATCCGGCGATGGCGGTTAATCCGTTTTACAATCTCGCGCCGACGTGGGCTTTGTATCCGATGATCATTTTGGCGACCTGCGCGGCGATCATCGCTTCGCAGGCGTTGATTTCGGGCGCGTTTTCCTTAACGATGCAAGCCGTTCAGCTCGGTTTGATTCCGCGTCTGAAAATCACGCATACATCGAGCAAGGAAATCGGGCAAATTTATCTGCCGGCAATCAATTGGGCGTTAATGTTTGGCTGTATCGTCGTCGTTCTCGGCTTTCACACGTCGAGCAATCTCGCCGCCGCTTACGGCATCGCCGTCACTTCGACAATGGTTATCACGACCATTCTGCTGTTCGTCGTCGCCCGCCAACGATGGAATTGGAGTTTCCGTTCAGCCGCTTTGATGTGCGGATTTTTCCTGATTATCGATCTGTCGTTTTTCGGCGCGAACGTCATTAAGATCCTCGACGGCGGATGGTTTCCGCTGACGCTTGCCGCCGTCATTTTTATTATGATGATGACGTGGAAAAAAGGCAGAAGCATTTTGACGAATCGGATTCAGGAAGAAACCGAATTGCTGGAAGATTTTCTCGAAAAGGTTGAAAAACAAAAGATCACGCGTGTTCCCGGCACCGCCGTCTTTATGAACGGCAACGCTTCGCGCACGCCGCCCGCGTTTATGCATAATCTCGAACATAACAAAGTAATGCACGAAAAAATTCTGTTCCTGACGGTCAAAACGCGTCCGATTCCGTATGTCGAGACGGACGAGCGTTTCAAATTCGAAATCTTAACGAACGGTTTCAGCCGGCTGAAAATTTATTACGGCTATATGGAAGACCCCGACATTCCGAAAATTCTCGCGGAGATCGAACAGCCCGGATTTGTTTTCAAACCCGAAGAAACGACGTATTTTCTCGGACGCGAAACGATCATCGCAACCGAAAAATATTCGGGAATGGCGCGTTGGCGCGAAAAACTTTTCGGCGTGATGTCGAAAAACGCCCGCAGCGCGACCTCTTATTTCCGCATTCCGCCCGACCGCGTCGTCGAACTCGGCGAACAAATCGAGATTTAATGGAAAATTTAGCCGCGGATAAACGCGGATCACGCGGATTAAATAAAATAATAAAATCTGCGAAATCCGCGTTTATCCGCGGCTAAAAACTTACCGGTCATCCTTTAACAATTTCGCAAAATAAATTATTTCCCCGCAAAACTTCGGACGGCTTTCTTATTTACGATTTACCATTTAAAATTCACCGAATATGGAAATTTATTTTCAGCTTGTGAAGGATGCCGAAGGCGTCAAAAATGCTTACGACGAACTCATCGCGGAAGAATATCTCGGCTTTGACACGGAAACCACCGAACTCGACCCGTATGAAGGCAATATCCGGCTCGTGCAGTTCAGCAACGGCAAAAACACGTTTGTGATTGACCTCAAACCATTCGCCGACAAAGGCGATTTGAAGACGATGCCGGAACTCGCGCCGCTGCGCGCGCTTTTATGCGCGCCGAAGCCGATCAAGATCGCGCATAACGCAAAGTTCGACGCGAAATGGATCTGTCATCATCTCGGCGTTGACGTCAACGGCGTATTCGACACGCTTTTGGCGAGTCAATTGATCGCGGCGGGCGATCAGGATCGGCGGCACAACCTCGCGGAAGTCGCAAACTTTTTTCTCGGTGTCGAACTCGACAAATCGGAACAGGTTTCCGATTGGAGCGCGGAAGAATTGTCGCAGTCGCAGATTCAATACGCGGCAAAAGACGCGGCGATTATGGTCGCGCTTCGTGAAAAGGTTGTCGAAAGATTGGTTCAGGACGGTTTGATAAAAGCCGCGAAACTCGAATTCGATTGCGTCGTGCCGATTGCGCAGATGGAACTGAACGGCTTTTATCTCGACGCGGCGCGGTGGCGCGAACAGCTTGAAAAGGTCAGGAAAACGCAGGATAAAGTCGCCGCCGAGCTTCAGCGGATGCTTTCCGCCGGTGTCGCGCAGGCATCGCTGTTCGGCGTTACGGAAATCAATCTCGATTCGCAAAGTCAGGTGACGGACGCGCTCAAAAATCTCGGCGTTCCCGTTCCGGCGACGACGCGCGGCTGGCAGCTCGAACCGCTGGCAAACGATTATCCGGTCGTCGGCAAACTGCTCGAATACCGCGGCGTCGCAAAGGCAATTTCGAGCTTCGGCGAAAGCCTTCTCGAATTTATCAAACCGCAGACCGGCAGACTTCATTCGGATTTTCGCCAGATCGGTGCGCCGACGGGTAGATTTTCGAGTTCGAAACCGAACATCCAACAAATCCCGCACGAAGAAGCGTATCGCCGATGCTTTCGCGCACCCGAAGGCAAAAAGCTCGTGATTGCCGATTACAGTCAAATTGAATTGCGGATTTTGGCAGACTTTTCAAACGACGAAAATTTTATCAAAGCGTTTCAGACGGGCGCGGATTTTCACACGATCACCGCCGCGCAGGTTTTCAACGTCAAGCCGGAAGAAGTTTCCGCCGAACAGCGTTCGTTTGCGAAAAGATTGAATTTCGGTGTGGTTTACGGCATCGGCGCGTCGCGGTTCGCGCTCATGACCGGACTTTCGCAAACGCAGGCGGAAGACACGATGCGCAAATATTTCGGCACTTATCGCGGGCTTGACGCGTGGCTCCGCGACGCGGCGCGGCGGGTTGTCAGCGACCGAATTTCGCGCACCGCTTCGGGCAGAATGTATCGTTTCCGCTTTGAAGAAGGCGACCGTCAGGCAATCGGCGCGGCACAGCGCAACGGCAAAAACTTCCCGATTCAAGGCACGTCCGCCGACATTCTCAAACGCGCCCTGCATCTTCTGCACAAAGAAATCACCGGAACGAGCGCGAAGCTCGTCAACATCGTCCACGACGAAATCATCCTCGAATGCGATGCCGCCGAGTCGGAAGAAATCTGCAAAATACTCGAAAAAGCAATGTGCGATGCCGGCGAAGAATACGTCAAAAAAGTTCCCGTCAAAGTTGACGCACACATCGCCGACGAGTGGACGAAATAAAGAAGGGGAGAAAGGGAGAAAGGGAGATTTTGAAATGAAACCTTATGGAATTGATAAAAGTTTCAAATCAGAATCCACAACTCCTCTTCTCAAATCACGGTTTGTAAAATTTTTGGTGGTGAACTAAAAGTAATGCTTTGAAAATTGCTTTATCGGAAAAAATACTGTCATCGCCGGGAGCGCACGCAGCCCTGCGTGCTGAGCGCAGAGCGCGAATCATTGCGCTGAAAGTCAATTCAAGATTGCGTAACGCTTTTACGCCGCTTTTCAAGCGACGTTGCACGCAAGGCTGCGTGCGCTCCCGGCGATGACGGTTTTTCCGTTCGATGACCGATTGAGAATTTTAAACAGCATTACTTTCTGTTCACTACCAAATTTTTTTTCGTTTTCGCTTGTTTGACGGCAAAAAGACACGGATTAGAACAAAAAAAACGCCGTCCAAACCCGTTCGGACACCGTGCGCCGCGCTTTGGACAACGGGAATTTGCGTTCAGACAACGGGAAATCGCCACAGGTCAGCGGGAAATCAGCTTCGGACAGCGGGAAATCGGCTTCGGTCGGCGGGAAATTGCGTTGGGACAGCGAGAAATCGTGATTGGACAGCGAGAAATCGTGATTGGACAGCGAGAAATCGTGATTGGACAGCGAGAAATCGTGATTGGTCGGCGGGAAATCACGTTTGGACAGCGGGAAATTGTGATGGGACAGCGGGAAATCTGCTTCGGACAACTGCCAAAGCCCGCCGGACACCGCATTTCACCCAATAAACATCGGCATTTCGACATAAATCGTCGAATAGGCGGCGTTTTTAATGATTCAAAATGTCTTAATTATTGTGTTTTAAGAAATTTTTCGAGTTTAGCCTGTAATTTCGGCAAATCTTTAACCTCGCATTCCCAAACGGTCAGAATGCGCCAGCCGAGTTTATTTAATTCTCTGGCGTGCTGTTTATCGCGCAGAACATTTCTTTCGAGTTTCGGTTTCCAATAATCCTGATTGCTTTTCGGAAGATTTGAACGCCTACATCCTTCGTGCCGATGCCAGAAACAGCCGTGAACAAAAACGATTACATTATGTTTTTTGAGAACAATGTCGGGCTTTTCCGCGAGATTTTGACGTTTTTCCGAAACCGGAAGCCCAACCGATGCAGAAGCGAACGGACAATCATCTCAGATTTAGTATTCGCGCTCTTGATACGCGACAATTTTTTCCCTTCGATGTTCAGGTGTGATGTGGTTCAAGAAAAATAATCGGCAACGACTTCTTCAATCTGTGCTTTCATCATAATATATCTCGTGATTCCATCAACAAATTCTTGAACTTCTTTTTTACTTTCACATTTGTTTAACTTTGCGAATTTATTGTTCAATAATTCTTGGAGGTCGGCGGATTCGATTGATTCAATATCCAAATAATTTGCAATATCTTCTTTATAATAATCCGCAAAACGCCGAGGCTCTTCGTCCAAAACTTCTTTCAGCCATTCAAATTGTTCTTCCAAGGTTGCCATTTGATATTCTCCGATAAAAATTCGACGACAGGTTTTTGGTTTCGTTCTTGGCGTTTGAGTTTCAAGTTTTTAATCGGGTTTTCGACGACCGAAAACTGTGGCGATTCGATAAGATTGCTGACGACAACGAGAAAATAATTGTCCGTATATTCTTCGGCGCGAATTATTTCCTTTTCCGTAAAGCGAACGCTTCCCGAATCTATTCTCAAACCTTTGACTTCCGCTAGATAAAAACTTTCGTCCGCAAAACTTAACTGAAAATCGTAACCGTCACCAAAAAACCGTGCGTCCTCAATGCTGCCGCGTTCAAACACGGAAATCAACTTGTAATTGTTAATAAAAAACAATTCAGCTTCTAAACCTGTTTCCTGCATTTGCCGGAATTTCGATTGCGTAATCGGTTTAACAGACGGCTGATATTCGGTAACTTTGAAGTTTTGTTGCAGATAAAGTTTGATAAGATTCGCGTAAGATTCGACCGATTCATTGCCGTAAAGACTATCGAGCAAAAGTTTTCGGTGAATATATGCGTCGCCTTTTTGATACCAGCCGACGCGCCCGTTGTCGAAGAAATAATCGAACAAATCTTGCCGATTTTTAATCGTTCCGACGGTTTCGGAAACCTTTTTGCTGATTAAAAACTCGTAGAAAGCAGATTTTGAATTGAAACCGAATTGTTTGATGAGTTGTTTATCGAATTTCGCCAGACCGTAGCCGATAAGATTGAGAATCTCGTAGTTTTCGTGCTTTTGCGTCATAAAATTTGTTTTAATCGCGTAGCGATTCAATGAATTTAGCCGTGCGTTTTAACGCACGGTAAGATGAAAACAATTTCGCGTCGCGTTAGCGACGACTGAACATTATCGCGCAACATTCAATCGTCGCTGACGCGACGCAATATTTTACGTTATCAATTACCGTGCAATAAATTACACGGCTAAATTCATTTGTCGTTAGCGCGACTTTAAAATTTAATCAATCGAATAAATATTTCTCATCATATTCAATCTCGTGCAACTTTAATAATTCAATATATTCATCTTCAAAACTTTGTTTCAAATGATGCTGCCGCTGATTTTTGATGTATTCGACAACTTTCGGCGCGTTCGATTTGCTCACCGTGAAAACTCCGTAACCGTCTTGCCACGCGAATCTTTGTAAATCTGAAAATTCCTCGTGAATCCATTTTGACGACTCGCCTTTTATCCATTTGGCAATTTGGCTCGGCGAATTGACAGGCTGAGAGATTATTAAAGCGTGAATGTGATTTTCGATTCCGCCGATTTGCAATGCGGTTAATTTATGTTTGCGGGCAATTCCACCGAGATACGACCAAACGCGGTTTTCAATTTCTTGGTGAATAAAATCTTCGCGGTGTTTGGTGCTGAAAACGAAATGATAAAACAAATTGGAGAATGTATTTGCCATATTTTTCAATCGTCGCTGACGCGACGCAAATTGCTTACGCTTTCGTTCCGTGCAATAAATTACACGGCTAAATTCATTCGGTCGCTACGCGACTTAAAATCTCAGCAATCTCTCGGCGTTAATTTTCTGATTCCGTAATCGTCGCGAATAATCGGCACGTTGTGTCCGCCTGTTCCCATATTAGCGGTTAATGTCGGGCAGGCGTTGTTTTTGTTTTCTCTGACATAATGCCTGCGCCATTGATAAATCGTGTCGCGCTTCATAATCATCTCGTTTAATTCATCGTAATATTTGTGCGTCGGCTGATAATAATATTTATCTGCTTGCTTGTCCGCGTCGAGAAAATCGTGAATCGTTTTGGTTAATGGAATTTTTTCGGGAAAACTAAAATCGAAACGGTTTTCAACCTTGTCGCGCTGAAATCCGACAATAAAAATTCTCGCGGGTCTGCGGAACATTCGCGTAGTTTCTCGAATCCAAAACCTGTGCAAAAACTTCGTAATCCAATTCTTCGTCCAAAACCCTTTGTATCGTTCTGAACGTGTTTCCGCCGTCGTGATTAACCAAACCTTTGACGTTTTCGAGCAAAAACGCTTTCGGTTTGTGATACATCAAAATCCGCGCGACATTATAAAACAATGTTCCGCGTGTGTCCTCAAAACCTTTCCGATAACCTGCCACGCTGAACGCCTGACACGGAAAACCAGCCAGTAAAACATCGTGTTCGGGAATGTCGCGGGCTTTAAATGCGGTAATATCCCCCAAGGTCTTTCACGGAAATTTGCAATATATGTTAATTGTGAGTTTTTATCCCATTCGGAACTGAAAACACATTCGCCATAAGGCTCGAAAGCCAATCTGATTCCGCCGATGCCTGCAAAAAGGTCTATGAATTTCATTGTTTTGTTGCTGTGAATATTACATCTATAAGGTAAATTATTTAATACTTTGAATCAAGATAAAAAAGGCGGCGGAAAAACCATCGCCTTTCTATATTTTGGGTTTTGTAAAAACTATTTTGCCGTCGCTTCGGATTGTTCGTCTTTGGACTGCATATATAAAATTCGGGCGCAGTTTTCGCAGGTGATGA
>JALHNX010000169.1 GCA_022843305.1 Pyrinomonadaceae bacterium
AAGATCTATATGCCGACGTAGAAACAACCCAAGTTCCGCCGAAGGATTTAAGGGGCGAAAAAGATGTCGTCAGCGCGACCAAATTTAATCTGAGTGATGTCAAACTCGGCAATGTCAATCAAATTCCCGAAACTGTCGGCAGAACCGGCGCAACAAATGGGCAAGGCTGCGGTTTGTGTGAAAACGGCACCGAAAATAAACCCGGTAAAGACGACGAAGAAAAAGTGCCGGAAGTCGTGGTCAAACCTTCGCCGAAACCGACTCCGAAAAAAGACGTTATCCAATCGCTCGGCGTTATCAACGGCAAAGCGACGTATTTGGCGAAACCGCCGTATCCTGCCGCCGCTAAAGCGATGAACATTACCGGCGCGGTCAATGTGCAGGTTTTCATTGATGAAAAAGGAAATGTCGTTTCGGCTTCGATAGTGTCGGGTCATCCGCTGCTGCGCGCCGGCGCGGAAAACGCCGCGCGGCAAAGCAAATTTACGCCGACCTATCTTTCAAATCAGGCGGTCAAAGTAACGGGTGTTATCGTCTATCAATTCAAGCCGTGATAAAGAGTTTTTGCCTACGAAACACACGAAAAGAACGAAAAAAATAATTTTAGAGCAATTCAAGTTTGGATATACGGGGCAGAACCGCCTGCGGTAGCGGGCGGTTTAACAAAAACAACTCGAATGCTGACAACGACATTCAAATTTCTCATCTTCAACCATCCGCTACCGCAGATGGTTCTGACTTGTCGCCGCATTCCTTAAACTGGTTCCGAAATCGCTTTAGTTTTATTTTTCGTGTAATTCGTGTGTTTCGTAGGCAATTCTTTATGTGATCGTTCCCCAAATTTTTGAGACGAGAGAAAACGCGCCTTTAATTCCTTCGAACCAGAAAGCACCGAAACCTTTGCGACCGGCGGCGACGAACGCGAGGATCGAGCCGTAGGAAATCAGATTCATGACGGGCAGGATCAGAAGCGTTTTCAAGATTCCGGCTTTTTGCAGATCAGGCTGGCGAAAGCTCGTTTCGCCCCAGTTCGTGACCAGATGAAAAGCGGTCGTCCAGCCCAGAATCGCAAGAAATGTTTTCGGGGTTAAATCGATAAAATACGCGATGACTAAAAAGAAAAGCGAAATCGTCGGGAAAAAATAAGGCGCGAGCGTGACCCACGTCTGACCGGTCGAGCCGAAACCGATCTGCCGGACTTCGCCGCCTTCGTGCGCGCTGACGCGAAAGCCGACCGGAATTTTCAGAAACAGCAATCCGATGAGCAAATGCGTCAATTCGTGTTCGAGCGTTTCCAGGTAACTCCACGCGCCCGGAAAAAGATTTCGGGCGACGAACAGACACGGAAAGAAAACAATCAATCCCGCCAAAAAAGCCAGCCAGCGCGAATCTTTCAAAGAGATTTTAGCGATTATCCCAAGCATTTCGCCGCCGAATCCGTAAAACAAAAACGGCACGGCGATAAGGAAAAGCGTCATCGAGATTTTGGCAAAAATTTTCAGCATCCGTTTCCGTCAAAATAATACAATGACAGACTATCAAATGTTTCCGAAAAGTTTCACTTAAAATCATTGGTAAATTAATTTGCCCACGAAACACACGAATTACACGAAATGTTTTTAAGATAACGTCAAGTCGGTATAAAAATGGAACGCCGTCATCCTGACGGCACAGCGTTTGAAAAACGCTCAGATGCGTTTATTATTTGCTGAAATTCGCTAAAATCGAAGCGTTTGACGGCGCTTTCGCGCGCCGTGTGCCGTCAGGATGACGGCGTTCCGTCCGGCATTTTTCTTAAATGTTCTTACGGCAGATAAGCCGACGGCACGGGCGTGTCGCCGTTGAGTCCGAATTGGTTGGCGCGAAACGTGTTATCCCAACTTTGAAAGATATACCAAACGCCTTCCGACGGGCGAAAAACCGCCGGATCCGAACGATTGTCGCCGTCAAAATCGCCCGGTGTCGGGCGGTCGGTCGAAAGTCCCCATTGCGTGATGCGGATCGCGTCGTTCGCGCTTTGTGAAATATACCAGACACCCGTCGAGGGACGAAAAACCGCGATGTCGGCGCGACCGTCGCCGTCAAAATCGCCGTTCGGCATCAAAAGATGATTCGGCGTTTGGACGACTTCAAAATCAGAACCTTTGACCTGCCGGAGCGCGCTCAGCTCGCTGTCGTTCCAGAGCGGGTCGTGCGTTCCGGTAACATACCAGTTCGAGCCGTTGTCGGCGACGATTATTCCGTATTTCTGCTACTCGCAATCAGATTTGCCGAATTCGAATGCACCGGAAAACGCGAAACGTCCATATTCCACGCATTGTTCGCCGGAAACGGTCGCGCGCCGTTGAGGCTCGCGCCGATTCCGAGATCGGGAACTAAAGATCGATTTTGGGAAGCGGAAACGTTTTTGCTCTGCATCGCGGCGCGGCGCGAAAAGCCCGAATCGCCCGAAAGCAATGTGATCAAGCCGAAAGCGAAAAATAAACTCGAAAAAAAGCGGAATATTTTATATTTAAACATAGCTTTGAAAACCTTTCTGCGGTTTTGATTTTAGATTTAAGGGGAAGTTTTATATGGAGGATTTGAAAAGTATCTAACTTTGAATTTAGCGTATTTGGATACGCACAGTCAATAAATATTTAAACAATGTTGTCAAAGTGAAATTTTGAATTAACATTATCATAAATGCGAATCGGGTTTTGAGATTGCGTTAAGTCGGGGTAAAACGATAGTTCTGGTTCAAAATCGGCAAAATTACCGTATCAAAATTTCACCGGAATTCTTTGCGCCGGATTGATGCGTTTTCTTGAATTGCCGACCATCACATCAGCGGTTAAATCAAGCGATTAGTGGACACATAAACGGAATTAACGGATCTGGAATTCGTGTAAGGATTTGCAAATTCGATGTCGTGAGCCGTCGCCGCGCCGAATATGGATTCCAAATGTTTTGTAAATTTTTCATCAAAGGGATCATTTGACCAGAGGGCGAACGCGCCGCCCGTCTTAATTTGTTTTCTGAGCGATTCGAGTCCTTCTGCGCCGTAAAAGGATTTATTCTTTTCATCGAGAAAATGTTCGGGCGAATGGTCTATATCGAGCAGAACCGCGTCAAATCTTCTTTCGTTATCGGATCTTCTTTCGTTATCGGAAATATCAAAGCCTGTCCGCGCCAGTTCGAAAAAGTCGCCCTGCCGCAGCTCGCATCTTTTATCTTTCGATAAAACCTCGCCCATCGGAACGAGTTTGTTCTGATGCCAGTCAATAACTTCCTGAAATAAATCAATTACCAGCAGCGAACGCAGCATTTTATTTTCCAGCGCCGCCGCCGCCGTAAAACCCAAGCCGAGACCGCCGACCACGACATCGAGTTCGCCTTCGAGTCCTGCCAATCCAAGACGCGAAAGCTGCTTTTCACTCTCGGTAAAAAGGCTCGACATCAAATATTCGTCACCGAGTTTAACCTCGAAAACCTCTTTGTTCTGCAAGCGAGGTTCTGTTCGCCGGCGAAGTATAAGTTCGCCCAAAGGCGTTTTGTGATAGGCGAGTTCTTCAATTTTCATTATTCTATCGCTCTTCTGTGTAAAAAAATTCCTTAACTACTAAAGTAAGACAAACGCGGAACGCACTTTGTCACTAATCGCCATCCACAATTAATTTCGGGCTTGTCGGTGAGCGCGGCACCCGACAAAGTGCGTTCCGCGTTTGTCTTACTTTTTGACAGTTTTTGTGCAAAGCCGCTCGAACCATTCTCTTCAAAACTGGTTACCGACGGAACTTAAATTCAAATCAGCCCTTTGCTCTTCGACTCTTTCGAGATGCCATTTGCTTCTGAAAAGCAGGACGGGACGTTCCCAGCGGTCTTGAAATATATCAATTTGATAAAGCTCCTCGCCTTCATTGATGGCATTCCAGCCCGCGCCGACCCAGCGGGCTGACATATAGGGCAGAGTTTCGAGCCGCGTTTCCACGCCGTATTCGGTTTTCAGGCGGTATTGCGCGACCTCGAATTGAAGCTCGCCGACCGCCGCCAAAATCGGTTCCTGCGATCCGCCGCCTTTTTGCGGATGAAGAATCTGCACCGCGCCTTCTTCTTCGAGCTGCGCAACGCCCTTCTGAAATTTCTTGGCGAGCGACGGATTCGGATTTCGCAGTTTGGCAAAAAGCTCGGGCGAAAACGAGGGAATTGGCGGATAGAGTAGTTTTTGTCCAGTGTAAAGCGTGTCGCCGATGGCGAACGCGCCCGGATTGTTAAGCCCGACGACATCGCCCGGAAAGGCTTCGTCCATTGATTCGCGCTCGCGGGCGAAGACCTTCTGCGGGCGCGTCAGCCGCACTTTTTTGCCCGTGCGAGCGTTCGTCACGGTCATATCTTTTTCAAACTGCCCCGAACAAATCCTGACGAAAGCGAGACAATCGCGGTGGCGCGGGTCCATATTCGCCTGAAGTTTGAAAACAAAGCCGGTGAATTCCGCGTAGTCCGGCTTTATCAAGCCGATATTGCTTTCGTGCGCCGAAGGGAAGGCTGAAAATTCCAGAAAAGCTTCGAGAAACGGCTCGACACCGAAATTCGTCATCGCGCTGCCGAAAAAAACAGGCGTTATTTCGCCGCTGAGAATTGCCCGCCGGTCAAGCGTTGCGCCCGCGCCGTCGAGAATCTCCAAATCTTCTTTCAACCGGCGCAGAGCTTTTTCGCCGATGATTGACTCAAGACCCGCGTTCTGCAAAGAAATGATTTTTTCTTCGGCTTGCCTGCGCCCGCGCGGGTTGCGCTCGTAGAGATGAACGTTTCCGGTCAGGCGATTGTAAATCCCCTTAAAACTTTCGCCTTCACCGATTGCCCAGTTGACGGCGTAAGCTGTCAAGCCGAGTTGGCTTTCAATTTCGTCGAGCAGTTCGAGCGCGTCGCGGCTCGGTCGGTCGAGTTTGTTGATAAAAGTAAAGATCGGAATGGCGCGCATCCGGCAAACCTCAAAAAGTTTGCGCGTCTGGGTTTCCAAACCCTTCGCCGCATCAACGAGCATCACGGCATTGTCGGCGGCAGTCAAGGTTCGATAAGTGTCTTCGCTGAAATCGTGGTGACCGGGCGTGTCGAGAAGATTTAAGTGAAAGCCGCGATATTCAAACTGCAAAACGGTCGAAGTGATCGAGATGCCGCGCTGTTTTTCGAGTTCCATCCAATCGCTCGTGGCGGCGCGTTCGGCGCGGCGGTTTTTAACCGCTCCGGCTTCCTGGATCGCTCCGCCGTAAAGCAGAAGTTTTTCCGTCAGAGTAGTTTTTCCCGCATCCGGGTGCGAGATAATGGCAAAGGTGCGTCGGCGTTCGACGGCTTTGAGATCAACTGATAATTCAGGCATATTGTTTTAATAACCGGAAAAGGGTCGCTTAAAATATAAAAAAAAGGAATTAATCGGCGGTGCGCCGTTTCTAAACGAAGGATTTATGAGATGATTTCACATTGGAATTATTTAGCAGCCGAGCGGCAAAAAAGGTTTATTGCAATAAAATCAATAATATTACCAACCAGCAAAATAATGATTATAGTAAAAAATCTTTCATATACCTATCCGAAAGCCAAAGAAAGCACTCTGAAAAATCTGAACTTCGAGATCGAGCGCGGCGAAATCTTCGGTTTTTTAGGACCATCGGGCGCGGGAAAAAGCACGACTCAAAAAGTTCTCTATAAAATACTTCACGATTTTTCGGGTGAAATTTCGATTCAAAACAAATCTTTGAAGGATTGGGGAAATGATTATTACGAGAAGATCGGAGTCGGTTTCGAACTCCCGAATCATTATCTGAAACTGACCGCAAGGGAAAACCTGCAACTTTTCGCCTCGTTTTATCAAGAAAAAAACTTGCTCGATTTCAATGAACTTTTTGAAACATTCGGACTCGAAGCGGATGCAAACAAAAGAGTTGAAGAATTTTCAAAGGGAATGAAAATGCGGCTGAATTTTATCCGCGCAATTATGCACAGTCCCGAAATTCTTTTTTTCGACGAACCGACCGCCGGACTCGATCCCGTCAACGCGCAAAAAATTAAACGCTATATCACAAAGCTGAAAACGGAAGGCAAGACGATTTTCGTGACGACGCACGATATGACGACCGCCGACGAACTCTGCGACCGCGTTTCATTTATCGCCGGCGGCGAAATCCGTCTGACGGAAAAGCCTTCGGTTTTAAAGAACGCGCACGGAAAAAACACGGTCAAAGCCGAACTCGAAAACGGGCTGGCGGCGGAGTTTCCTGTCAAAGATTTGGGAAATAATCCGAATTTTCTGGAGTTTATCAAACAAGGTGAAATTCTGCGGATCAACACGCAGGAAGCGAGTTTGGAAGAAGTTTTTATCAAAATCACCGGCACGAAATTACTCGGATGAACGAGCTTTTCAAACAGATAAAATGGCAGTTTTTGATCTTTCAGCGAAATAATCTGATTTCGATGATAATCGCAACAAGCGTGTTTTACGTTCTGATAATTTACCTGATTAAAGATTTTGAAAATGTCGAAAAATTCATCACTTTCCTTATTTACAACGATCCGGCAATTGTCGGGTTTATTTTCATCGGAATTTCGATAATTTTGGAAAAAGATCAGGAAGTTCTCCCTGCGCTGTTCGTCACGCCGCTCAATCAACATATTTATCTGATTTCCCGCCTAATCACTCTCTCGACAATCGGTTTTTTCGGCGCATTGGTGATGGTTTTGACCGCCAAAGGCACTTCGTTTAACTTCGCGCATTTTTCGGTCGGAGCATTCTCGACCTGCGTTTTGTTTGGTTTGATGGGAATTTTCGTCGTCAGCTATACGACCGAAATTCTGCATTTTCTTCTGCGCGCCATTCCTCTTCTTATTTTTATGAGTCTGCCGCTGCTGAATTATTTTGAATTGACGGATTTGAGTTTTCTCAAACTTTTTCCGGTTCAGGGCGGTTTGAATTTAATGGTTAATTCCTACGCGAAAACGCCGGATTCGGGACAAATAATTTTCGGTTACATTTCAATTGCCGTCTGGACTCCGTTGCTGTATTGGTTTGTTTATCGGATTTTTGTTGCAAGAGTCGTCAAAATATGAAAAAGCTCATTACAGTTGCAGTCAATGATTTCAGACTCGTTTTTCGGGACAATTCCCTGAAAATTTTCATTGTCCTGCCGCTTTTGATTCTCGTTTTCACACGCTACGCCGTTCCCTTTATTGCTGGAGTTTATCCGGTCGTGCAGGATTACATCGCGGTAATTTTAATGCTGGCGACGATGCAGGGTTCAACGGCTTTCGGGTTTATTTATTCGATGGTTCTGGTTGACGAAAAAGACACGCAGGTAGCAAAAGTTTACGGGATTTTGCCTGTTTCCAAATTCTGGTTCACCGCTTTTCGACTGATTCCGCCTTTTCTGTTAGCGACGCTGGCGACATTTTTTCTTCTTCTGGTCGAACCTTTTTACGGTTTGCCCATGATTTCAAATCTCGTTTATTCGGCGCTCGCCGGATTGGTCGCGCCTCTGATGATTCTTTCCACTGCGATCATTGCCAAAAATAAAATCGAGGCGATGACCTGGCAGAAACTTTTCAATATTCCGCTTTTTCTGCCCGTGTTGTCGCTTTTCGCGCCCGTTCCGCTTTCGCTTGTTTTTGCGATTTCTCCGACCTTTTGGGCTTATCAGGGACTTGAATCTTTAATCGAAGGGAAAAGTTTTTGGTTTTATATGTTAATCGGATTTGCTCATAGCGTTGTGCTGCTTACGCTGTTAATTAAAAAACTTTCCAAGGTTCATTTTAAATAGTCCGATCATCAAGTTCAAACATTTCGCCGCTCAACCGAAACGGGTTACCGACGGCATCCGTGAGCGGATATTAATAATATCGCAAAACCTCTGACTGTCGGCTTAATATTTGGCGACTTCTTCCGTCAAGGATACAATTGTAAATGTTTACAATTTAAAGTCAGACGGGAGAAGATATGAGTTCAAAACAACAGGGACGGGATTTTTTAGCGAGTGTGGGGCATTATTTCGATAAAGCCGCCGCGCTCACACAGCATCCAGAAGGATTGCTGAACCAGATAAAAATGTGCAACAGCGTCTATACGTTCAAGTTTCCGATCAGAAAGGGCGACGGCTATCAAACGATCACCGCCTGGCGCGCCCAGCATTCGCATCATAAACTGCCCGTCAAAGGCGGCATCAGATTTTCCGACGATGCCAACGAAGACGAAGTTGTCGCGCTTGCTTCGCTGATGACCTATAAATGCGCGATTGTGGATGTGCCGTTCGGCGGCGCGAAAGGCGCGGTCAAAATCAATCCGAAGGAATTTTCCAAAACCGAACTCGAACAAGTTACGCGCCGCTACACGGCTGAACTGATCAAGAAAAATTTCATCGGTCCCGCGCTCGACGTTCCCGCGCCTGATTACGGCACGGGCGCGCGCGAAATGGCGTGGATCGCCGACACCTATCTGGCGTTTCATCCCGAACAGATTGACGCGCTCGGCTGCGTTACCGGCAAAACCGTTTCGCAGGGCGGCATTCGCGGGCGCAACGAAGCGACGGGGTTGGGCGTTTTTTACGGGTTGCGCGAAGTTTGCGACCACGCCGAAGATATGAAGACGCTCGGCTTGGAGCGCGGAATCGAAGGCAAGCGCGTCGTCGTTCAGGGTTTGGGAAACGTCGGTTATCACGCCGCAAAATTCTGCTCCGAAGGCGGCGCGATACTCGTCGGAATCGCCGAATACGAGGGCGCGATTTACGACCCGAAAGGCATTGATCTCGAATCTTTAATGCGCCATCGCAAGGAAACCGGCTCGATTTTAAATTTCGGGACGGCAAAAAATCTCGACCGCCGCGAAGACGCGCTCGAACTCGACTGCGACATATTGATTCCCGCCGCGCTCGAAAATCAGATCACGGCTGAAAACGCGCCGCGTATCAAGGCGAAAATCATCGGCGAAGCCGCCAACGGACCCGTGACCGCCGATGCCGAAGATATTTTGCAGGCAAAAGGCGTGTTGGTCATTCCCGATATTTATATCAACGCGGGCGGCGTGACGGTTTCTTATTTCGAATGGCTCAAAAATCTTTCGCGCGTGCGTTTCGGCAGAATCGAAAAACGCTTTGAACAGGGCGCGTTCGACCGCATTTTGCAGTTGATAGAAAAGGAAAGCGGCAGAACTTTGTCCGACGAAGAACGACGGACAATCGCTCGCGGAGCCGATGAAGTTGATCTGGTTTATTCGGGACTCGAGGAAACGATGATCGGCTCTTACCATCAGATTCGTGAAATCTGGAAGCAAAAAGAAACGGTCGAAACTTTGCGAACCGCCGCTTTTGTCGGCGCGATTAACAAGATCGCGATCAGCTACGCCGAACTGGGAGTTTTTCCGTAAAATTCTAATTTCGGAGTTTATAATAGACATCAGTAAGTGGACAGAATTAATTTGTGAATAACGTTCCAATCAGAAGACTTACATGATTTCCTATTTTGATATTAGAAGAGTTTCAAGTGAAAACCCCCGGAATTTCACCCAGAAATTGAAAAGGCGACTCCGAAGAATCGCCTAAGTCAATAAAAATGGTGGCTTGGGACAGAATCGAACTGCCGACACGCGGATTTTCAGTCTTAAATGTTGTGTTGATTGAGTTTATCTGTGATTGCTTTGGTAGGTTTATATTGTAATTGAGATTACCTTAGCAAGTCAAAATTACTTCCAATTCGATGAGCTGGCACACAACAGGCACACAAAACTATTCACTATTTTTAATCAATTCGGGCGCATCATAGCTTGGGGAATTGACGGCTTTGCTAACCGCGTGTGATGCCATTTCTTCGGACGGATAAGGCACAAGCAATTTTTGCAAGCGTTCCGTATTCTTTTCCTTTTCATCGAGCCAAAGGTCGTAGTTTTCGGCTTTGAGAATGACGGGCATTCTTTCGTGAACGGGTTCTAAAACTTCGTTCGCTTCGGTCGTGATGATCGTGCAGGTTTCGATCAGTTCGCCCGATTCTCTGTCGAGCCATTCCTCATAAAGTCCGGCGAATCCGAAAACATCTTTGTCCTTCAGATAAAAATAAAACGGCTGTTTTGCGCCTGAGCCTTTCTTCAACCATTCAAAAAAGCCGCTCGCGGGAATGATACATCTCCGGCTTTTGAAGGCGTTTCTGAACGAAGGCTTTTCCGCTAAGGTTTCGGAACGGGCGTTTATCATCTTACTGCCGATTGAAGCATCTTTTGCCCAACTTGGAATCAAGCCCCAACGAAGCGCGTTGACGATTCTTTCGCCCTCAGATTCGAGAACGGCGGGAATTATCTGAGTCGGCGCGATATTGTAACGCGGCTCGAAAAGTTTCGGATTCAGTTTGCCGACCTTGAACTCTTTTTCAATATCCTTTGGCTTTGCTTTGCTTGTAAATCTTCCGCACATTATTTTATTCCTCTAATTTAAATTATAAATCTCTAATGAACCGTCAACAATTCATTCCAGTTTGTTGTGTAACCCGGACTTTTCCGCGCCCGTTTCATCATCCAGTTTCCTTCGGTTTGGACGCTTGCAATCCTTATTGTGTCTTTGCCGAATTTTTGGTTTATTTCGTCTAATGCTTTCATCAATTTATGATGTTTTAGAAAGCGTTCATCGTCAAACATTCTTTTGGTTAGCTTTTCGTTTAAGACAAGTCCTCTCAAGATTATTCCGGCTCTTCGGCATTCGTAGTGTGGTTTGTAGATTCTTTCCTATCAAGAACTTAGCAATTTATTTACAGAAGAAAGACGAAAAATTGACCTTTTTAATTTAAATTTGATACTTTTAATCGTTTGCTAATTTTAATAAGGAGCATTTATCCCTATGTCAGAATCAAATATTTCCAAAATGATGAGTGAAGCTATGTCGTGGCAAGCTCGATCAGCAATCCAAGCCGCCGCATTATCAGCACCAACAAACCCCAACCTTGCAAGTGAGTTTTATAGGCGGCTTGTTGAATGGATAAATAATTTTGATTCAACATTAGACGCACAACACGAAGTCGGGGTCAGGCTTGTGAGTTTTGGGCAAACAGTAACTTTTCATCTAATTGATATTAGTTACTGGAATCCTTCTTTAATTTCATTTATAGGCACAACAAATGAAGGAGAACCTGTTGAATTAATTCAGCACGTTAGCCAAATCAGTATTTTACTAATGAAATTACCACGCCTTAACCCAGACAAGCCTAAAAAGAAAATCGGTTTTCTTTCCGAAGATGAAAAGGAAGAGGTAAATGAAGAAGAAAATGTCTGATTGTTTCTTGTTCAATATTTGAAGAACAATACCAAAAAATGCAGATGTGAATCGAATTTCACATCTGCATTTTTTTACTCTAATAAAAATAGACTAATCAAAACGAGTTTGGGAATTTGTAGTTGAAGATTTAGTTTGGACTTCTTGTTTTTGCGAATTGAAATCATTTGGATAAACTTCTGCTTTTTTCCAATCAGCCCAACTTTTTACTTCTTCTGAGCATTTTTCAATAAATGCCCATCGTTCTTTAGTTTCGGGACTTTGCTCATTCGGATTTTGCTTCTTCATTGTTTTTCTCCTTATCTTTATAAAAATCAGCAATTAGGTTTGCTGCGACCGTTTCTCTTTCCAGATATGATGTGCGTAACATTGGAACACGAATCTTTGCTTTTTCTCTTTTCCATTCAACCTTTTCGCTTGAGCCGGATTTCTTTCTTTTCATTGGATAGCCGGAGCTAAGTCCCATTGAAAACAAATCTATAAATCTTCTTGAGCCGATACCTACAAACGGAACAAACTTAACTTTGTCAGTTTCGTGTGTATCGTTATCAATCTCAATAGAATCACTATGCAATTCCTTTGCCTTACTTTTTGGGTATGGTTCAACATAAACAACTCGTTTGATGCCTGCGGCAACTATATGTTTAGCGCAATTATGGCAGGGAAAGGTTGTGCAATAAAGCGTCCCCATTTTTGGACTAACACCAATCCGCGCACAACTTAAAATTGCCTCCATCTCTGCGTGAACCGGGCGACCAAATTCGGTTATATCTAATAAAATACTATGCGATAAACCTTCTTTCACTTCTTTCAACAAATCTTTTTCATCTTTTTCTTCACCGTTTGAAGTTTTTTGTTTAACTAATTGAACGATGTCAGCCAAAATTTGGTCACGGCGTTTAGCATTTGAATCTATTCCCCAAACGTAATCTCTATGGTCATTATCGCCTGTCCAATAAAGACCACCGCCGAAACACGGAACATCATTTGCGCCAACTGCAATAAGTTCGCCATCCTCTGAAAGAATCACCGCACCAACTTGCCGCGATAAATCTGCTGTCCGAAGTGCGGCAGTAAAGGCTTGGAACATTGCATACTCGTCTTTAGTTGGAGTAGTAAATGGACTTCCAAA
>JALHNX010000170.1 GCA_022843305.1 Pyrinomonadaceae bacterium
CGGTTTGCGAAAATTGCGGCGGCAAGCTCGAAAAACAATGGTCGCGTTCGGGTTTTCAATTCAAGGGTGAAGGCTGGTATGTGACCGATTACGCCGCAAAGAAAAGCGGAAGCGCGGAAAAGACTTCGGAAAAAGGTTCGGAAAAAAGTTCGGCGGGCGAATCAACCGTCAAGACCGAAACTGCATCAAAGGAGAAAAGCGATTCTTCGGCTAAAGAAACATCTTCAAAAAAGGATTAAAAAATGAAATTTGCGGTAGAAAAATTTGTTGCGCTGCTGATGGTTTTTGTTTTAACTTCTTTTGCCTTCGGACAATCGCGCAACAATACCCGTTCTACTTCGGATTTGGACGGCACGATTTTGACCGTCACCGCGACACGCGCCGAATCAAAAGACCCGATCAAGGTCGAAAATCTTTTTCTTTACGAAAACGGAATCGAGCAAAAGATCAAAAATTTCAGCTACGACCCGTCGCCCGCGAAAATCGTTTTGCTGATTGATAATTCGCTGACGCTTCGCGCCGATGTCGAAAGTTTGAAAAGAGCGACGATGGAATTTGCCTACGAAATTTTTGAAGGCGATGAGCTTTTTGTCGTCGCGTATGACGAAAAACCGGAAATCATCCAGGAATGGACGGACGACGCGAAAAAGATGGAAACCTCGCTTGCCACGCTTCGCAAACAGGGAAATCCGTATCTTTTCGATGCTCTGAACGCGACGATCAAAGAAGTGTTAATTCCGCTGATGCCCGGAACGCGCAAAGCCGCGATCGTTTTGATCGGTGACGGACTCGACCGCGGAAGCAAAACGGCTTTTGATAAAACGGTCGCTGAACTGCAAAACTACAACATCACGCTCTACTCACTGGAAATTCCCGACCGCACGAACGGCGCGTATCGTCGCAATCAGCCGAAGGCGCGCGAAGTTCTCAAACAGCTTGTCGAAGGCACGGGCGGAAGAAGTTTTTCGTTTGACGAACCGCAGACGGCAGCCAAAGCCATCTGCGACGAGCTTCGCAACAATCGTTATCTGCTTTCTTATTTTCCGACCAACACTTCCAGCTACGACGCGCGGCGCGTTTTTCTGCTCGGTCAGGAAGGAATCACTTTACGCACGAAAAGCGCTCAGCCGCCGAATATAAAGTAAAAAGTAAAAAGGCAAAATTAAGTGCGTCCTGAGTATTTACTCAAACACGCCTGAAACCGCTCATTTTATTTTTACTTTTGCCTTTTGCCTTTTGCCTTTTGCCTTTTGCCTTTTGCCTTTTTACTTTTAAAATTTGTGTTAAAATGAAATTCCGCGTTTACTTTGTTTACAACCGATAGGAGATTAAGCCGTGAGTGATTCAAAAAAAGTTCCGAGTTTGCCGCCTGATGATTTTTCAAAAACCACGCCGAATATTCCGCGTCCCGACAATATGGAGTCGAACGATTGGGAAAAAACGAATTACAACGCGCAAAAATTTGCGCCGCAGCCGCCTGCCGACGATTGGGGAAAAACCGTTTCCAATATTCCGCCGATCAAGAACGAGCCGGATTTTAACAAAACATATATGCCTGCGAACAATCCGAAAACGCCGGATTGGGGTGTGACAGATTCAAATATAAAAATTCCCGACAATGATTTCGGCGGCGAGAAAATGGGCAATCAAACCGGCTACGGCGCGACTTCGCCTTTTATTCATCTGCCCGATGCCGAACGCGCCAAATATCAAAATCTGCCCCCAACGCCGACCGAGGCTGCCGCGCAGAAAAAGGAAGAAGAAAAAGAGAAAAAAAGCGGAATTCCGAGTTGGTTCTGGGCGGTTGCCGGAATGCTCTCGATGTTCTTTTTCGCAATCATCGTTATCTTGCTGGTTTACTTTTTCTTTCTGCGTCCGACGGGTTTCGAGATCGTCGTGCAGAGTGCTCCGCCGCGCGCCGAAGTTTGGGTTGACAATACAAGATGGGGCGTGACCGACGGTGACGGAACGATCCGTCTGCCGGGATTAAAATCAAACGAGCTGAAGTCAATCGAAATCCGTCACCCGAATTTCACCTGCGAACCGCGCCAAATCGAAGGTAAGGACGGCATACCCGTTACCATCACGGCACGCTGCACGGCAATTAACACGCCGCCGCCGCCATCGCCAAACGATTGTGATAACATCAAAAAAGGGGAATTCGACAAAGCCGAAAGATGCGCTAATCAGGCTTTGGACAACTTGAAAGAACCCTATTCTGCCGAAGATGTCGCCAAGGCTTTGAATCTCTATATCATCAATTTCGCGGTCAATAAATTCGATATTCCAGAGAAAAATATGAAGTTTCTGGAAAAGGCTTCAAACTATCTGAAAAAACTTCCGGCAACGACAAAAATCGAGGTCGGCGGACACACGGACAGCGACGGCACGGATGAAAAGAACCAAAAACTTTCGGAAAACCGCGCCAAATCGGTGCGCGACGCGCTCGTTACCAAATTCGGCGTTAATCCGAATATGCTGACGGAAAAAGGCTATGGCGAATCAAGACCGAAACCGAATAATCAAAACCGCAACGACGACGAAAAATTCCAGAACCGGCGCATTGAATACACTGTCATCAGTAAATAAATCGAAAGTAGATAATCAATTAGAAAAGTGGAAGTTTTGCTATAAAACTTCCACTTTTTGTTTAGCTTTAAACCGCCACCGGCGCGGCGATTTTTCCGTGTGATTTATAGCCGATGAGATTTAAGTTTTCGTATTTGAAATCGAGCAAGCCTTGTAAGCCTTTTAAATTTTCCACGTTCACGAATTCCAGTTTCGGCAATGTCAACGGCTCGCGTTTTAATAATTCTTCGACCTGTTCGAGATGATTGAGATAAATATGCAGATCGCCGAAAGTATGGATAAATTCGCCCACCTGCAAACCGCAGACGTGCGCGATCATCTGCGTTAAAAGCGCGTAACTCGAAATATTGAAAGGCACGCCAAGAAACGCGTCGGCGCTTCGCTGGTAAAGCTGGCAATGAAGCGTTTTTTCGTTTTCAACCTTGAACTGGAATAGAGTATGACACGGCGGCAAATCAACCTGAACAGCTTTTGACGGATTCCAACCTGAAACAATTAAACGTCGGGAATTCGGATTTTCTTGAATCTGACTGATTAAAGCAGAAATCTGGTCAAAACCTTTTCCGTTTGGATATTCGCCGTCAAAATTTCTCCAAAGATGTCCGTAAATAGGACCTAAATCACCTGCTTCGCGCCCGAATCTCGAAGTATGTTCTTCGTCCGCCCATTCCGCCCAAATATCAACGCCTCGCGCTTGCAGATTTTTCTCGTTCGTATCGCCCGACAAGAACCAGAAAAGTTCTTCGGCAATCCATCTGAAGGGAACTCGTTTAGTCGTTACAATCGGAAACCCATGGCGTAAATCATAGCGCGTTTGATAGCCGAAAACGCTTAAAGTTCCGACTCCGGTTCTATCTTCGTGGCGTGTGCCGTTGTCCAAAATATGCCGTAAAAGTTCTTGATACTGTTTCATTGTTTGCCAGAGAATTAAACTTAAAGTTACCATACTTGATTGGAATTTGAGAATTATGAAAAACAAACTTGAAGTCAGTTTCAACAGTCCGCAATGCGGCTGGATGTCAATCGGTTTTAATGACGGAGAAAACGAATTTCACACGACGACGGCGCATACGCCGCACGAAAAGGCTTTGTCTGAAATTCTCAAAGGTCTCTCGAATTTGCTTGACCGGGAAAAAGCGTCGGACGAGTTTAATATCGCGTGGAGCCGAAATCCGGAAGAGTACAAGTTGTTTTTCGCGACCGCCGATGAAAATATTTTTTTTCAGGTCGTTGAATATCCGCCGTCCGAAGATCTAATAAGCGAAGGCGAAATAGTTTTTTCATATCACGGAAACTTAAAGGATTTTTGCCGGTCATTTTACGAAACCTTCGCGCAGCTTTACGAAGACCGCGACACGGACGAGTTTGAATTTAACTGGCGGCAGCCGTTTCCGTTTGAAGAATTCGCCGAATTTGAAAGCAAGGTAAAAAGTTATGGACAATAAAATTCGTTGTCAAAGCTGCGGAATGCCTGTTTCGCAAGAATTTGGCAATCTCGGCACAAGCACCGACGGCTCAAACATTTCGGATTATTGTATCTTTTGTTTTAAAGACGGCGATTTTACGAATCCGAAACAAACGATGGAAGAAATGATTCAAAGCTCGATTGAAAATATGACGGCGGATTTGCAAATGCCGCTTGAACAGGCGGAAAATTTGGCAAATTCGTTTATTCCGACACTTAAACGCTGGCAAAATTGAATTCAAAGACGATTTTCACGAATTGAGAAAATACATTCGTTCGTGTATTTTTTGTTATTTGCGGTTTTTAATAATGAAGGAAAAACTCTTAAGTTTACTCGCTTGCCCGTCGTGCGGCGGCGATATTTTGCTGGCTTATGCAAGCAAATACGAAGAAAAAGAAATTATCGAAGCGATTTTGTCGTGCCGGAAATGCTCGCGTGAATACAAAGTAACACGCGGCATTCCGCGTTTTGCCGATTTGGACAAAATCGAACAGGACAAGGCGGAAACGGCGGAAAATTTCGGCTGGCAATGGACGCATTTCACGCAGGAAGACGAAAAATACGCCGATCAATTCTTAGGCTGGCTGCAGCCCGTCAAGCCCGAATTTTTCGCGGGTAAGATCGTTCTCGAAGGCGGCTGCGGCAAAGGTCGTCATACGAGTTTGGCGGCAAATTGGGGCGCGAAGGAAGTCGTCGGAATTGACCTGAGCATCGCGGTCGAATCGGCGTTTCAGGCGACCAAACATTTACCGAACGTGCATATCGTCCAAGCCGATATTTTCAAACTGCCGCTCAAAAAAGCTTTCGATTTTGCGTTTTCGGTCGGCGTTCTGCATCACACGCCCGATCCGAAAAAGGCGTTTTTGTCGCTCGCCTCGAAAGTCAAAAAAGGCGGCGCGGTTTCGGCATGGGTTTACGGCGCGGAAAATAACGAATGGATCACGCGCTATGTCAATCCGATTCGGACGGGTTTTACGTCGAAAATCAATCAACCGACGCTTTATCAATTGTCAAAACTTCCGACGCTCGGCGTTTTTCTCGCCTCGAAACTTATTTACAAACCGCTCAACAAAGGCGCAAAGCCGCTTGCCAACAAACTTTTTTATAATGATTATCTCAATCATCTCGGCACGTTCGGCTGGCGCGAACAGCACAATATCGTCTTCGATCATCTGGTCGCGCCGACGGCGTTTTATATCTCGAAAAGTGATTTTGAAAACTGGTGGAAAGAAATTAATGCCAACGAGGTCGAGATAATCTGGCATAATCAAAATTCGTGGTGCGGATTCGGAAAAGTATGAGATTTGACGAAGGAATCGCAAAAAAATATCGCCAATCAATCGAAGACGCTTTTCAGACGATTCTGGATAAAGGCAACGAAACGCACCGGCGAACGGCGCGTCTGATTTTGGATTCTGAAATGCTCGTTTGTGTTTTTCCCGTCAGCAAAGTTCGCGCTTCGGGGCTTTCGGGCGTGATAAATCCGTCGGAAACGAACGAGAAAATCGCTTCCGAACGTTTGAGTTTGAAAGAAGCGCTCGGCGAAGTTTTTATCACGATTGCCGAAGAAACTTTGGGTTCACAGCGCGGCGCGGAAGGAACGTTCGTTCACGAAAACCAGCACGCCCTGGATTTCGCGCTCGTTATCGAGAGTTTTTCAAACGCCGACGTGAATCCACTGAGCGTTTACAACCCGACGCTTTACGAGCTGGAATGGGCGGCGCACATCGTTTCGGGCGAATATATGCTACAAATCGGCAAGGAAGAATATTTGAACGAAGGTTTGGATTTGATGATTCTTGGACGCAATGAAAACGGTTGTTTCGTTGACCACGACGGCATCCGGCGGCGTTTGAAGGAAAGTTACGGAATGGAATTGGGCGGCAACGTCGGTAGTTC
Source organism: Pyrinomonadaceae bacterium (assembly GCA_022843305.1). GTDB lineage: Bacteria > Acidobacteriota > Blastocatellia > Pyrinomonadales > Pyrinomonadaceae > JAFDVJ01. The sequence goes on from JALHNX010000170.1 coordinate 5,955, forward strand.
GGCAAGCGAAATGGTCGGTTTGCGTTTAGATTGAAAAATCTGACGATTCGTTGTTGATTGTTACGCCAGCCTCATTTTGTGGCAAAATATATAAGATTTTTGATAGTGAACAAAAAGTAATGCTGACGGGTATTTATAAATTGCCTCCAACTTTAGTTGGAGGTTAAGGACAATGTAAAAAACGGCTTTAGCCGAATAATAAAATTAAATAAATTCCGAATTGCTTTAGCTAAAGCTGATCGGATGATTGATATTTTTTCTGATCTTCGGCTCAAGCCGGAAAGCTCGATCAAATCAATCCTCCAACTAAAGTTGGAGGCAATTTATAAAAACATTACTTTTAGTTCACTACTAGATTTTTTATGAACACAGCTTTACCGCAGGAAATGGAGCAGCACACATACGCGATCATGAACCGCGTCGAAGATTCGCACTGGTGGTTTGTCGGTCGCCGCGCGATTCTGGAAGAATTTCTAAGACAAATAATCCGAAATCCGAAATCCGAAATCCGAAATCCGAAAATTCTGGATGTCGGCTGCGGAACGGGCGCGAATCTGGAAATGCTCGCAAACTTTGGAGAATCCGAAGGCGTTGATGTTTCCGACGACGCGCTCGAATTTTGCCGCGCCAAAGGTTTGAAAGTTCACAAAGGATTGGCGGAAAAACTGCCGTTTGCGGACGAAAACTTTGATATTGTAACCGCGCTCGATGTCGTCGAGCATCTTGACGACGACGTAGCCGGACTCAAGGAAATGCACCGCGTTTTGAAAACCGGCGGAAAAACTTTAATCTTCGTTCCCGCGTTTATGTGGCTCTGGGGCGTGCAGGACGACGTTTCAAATCACCGCATCCGCTACACAAAAAAACAAATTGTCGAACGACTCGAAAAAGCCGGATTCACGATTGAACGCGCAACTTTTGCCAACTGGACATTTTTCGCACCGATCCTCGCGGGCAGAACTTTGATGAAAATCACCGGGCTAAAACCTGAATCCGAAAACAACGTCAATATCTCCGCCTTAAACGGAATTTTTGGCAAAATCTTCAGCGCCGAACGCTTTTGGCTCAAAAACTTCGACTTTCCTTTCGGCGTTTCGATTGTCATCACCGCCACGAAAAAATAATTTCTCTGTGCTAAAATAAACAAATTGAAATCTGACGCATCAACGGCGTTTGTCGAAAATCAGGCGAAGCTTGAGGTTTTTAATTTTTTGTTTTCGGAAAATTAATCAGCCTCAATTGTCCGTCCGATTTTCATTCGATTGAAAACTAAAAAAACAATATTAAGGGGGAAGGTAATGGCAGCAGACAAAAACGAACAAGCCAATAACAACAAGAAACTAGAGGATTTAGAACAAAACCGCGAAGACGGCACCGACCAATTCTTGACGACCAATCAGGGCGTCCGCGTCAACGACAATCAAAATTCATTAAAAGCGGGCGAGCGCGGCGCAACGCTTCTCGAAGATTTTATTCTCCGCGAAAAAATCACGCATTTCGATCACGAACGAATTCCCGAACGCATCGTCCACGCGCGCGGCGCGGGCGCGCACGGGTATTTTCAGGTTTACGAATCGATGGCGAAATATACGAAGGCAAAGTTTTTAACCGATCCGTCGGTCAAAACGCCGGTTTTCGCGCGCTTTTCGACCGTTGCGGGTTCGCGCGGTTCGACCGATCTGGCGCGCGACATTCGCGGTTTCGCCGTCAAATTTTACACCGAAGAGGGAAATTATGATCTGGTGGGAAACAACGCGCCTGTGTTTTTTATTCAGGACGCGATGAAATTTCCCGACCTCGTGCATTCGGTCAAACCTGAACCGCACAACGAAATTCCGCAGGCAGCCGCCGCGCACGACACTTTCTGGGATTTTATCTCATTGATGCCCGAATCAATGCACGCGATTTTTTGGGCGATGTCCGACCGTGCGATTCCGCGCTCGTTCAGAATGATGGAAGGCTTCGGCGTTCATACGTTTCGCTTTATCAACGACGAAGGCAAATCAAATTTCGTCAAATTTCACTGGAAGCCGCTTCTCGGTCTGCATTCGGTTCTCTGGGACGAAGCGACGCGCATTTCGGGCAAAGACCCGGATTTTCACCGCCGCGATCTCTGGGACGCGATCGAATCGGGAGCGTTTCCCGAGTGGGAATTCGGCGTCCAGATCGTCGCGGAAGAAGACGAGCATAAATTCGAGTTCGACCTTTTAGATCCGACAAAGATCATTCCCGAAGAACTCGTTCCCGTACAGCGCATCGGCAAAATGGTTCTGGACCGCAATCCCGACAATTTTTTCGCCGAAACCGAACAGGTCGCCTTTCATCCCGGACACATCGTTCCCGGGATTGATTTTACGAACGATCCGCTCCTCCAAGGTCGCCTGTTTTCTTATACCGATACGCAGTTATCGCGTCTCGGAAGCCCGAATTTTCACGAAATTCCGATCAATCGCCCGATTGCGCCGATTCACAATAACCAGCGCGACGCGCAGATGCGGCAGACCATCAACAAAGGGCGCGTCGCGTATGATCCGAACAGTTTGGGCGGCGGATGTCCGTATCAGGCGATGATGTCGGACGGCGGTTTTCATTCTTACGAAGAACGCGTTGACGCGCGAAAAGTTCGCGCCCGCAGCGACAGTTTCCGCGATCATTTCACACAGCCCGCGCTTTTTTACAACAGCCATTCGGAAGCCGAAAAGAAACACATCGTTGACGCTTTTTCGTTCGAACTCGGAAAGGTCGAAACGGTTGCGATCAGGCAGAGAATGGTCAATATTCTCACACAGATTGATGAGGATTTGGCAAAGAAAGTCGCTGATAATCTCGGCTTAACTCCGCAGAATCCCGAACAGCCGATCAATCATTCGTTCGGCGCGGATACCGACCCGCAAACCGTTCAGCCGACAGAAAAGCGTAATTATCTCGATAAATCGCCCGTGCTGAGTATGGAAAACACCGTCAAAGACACAATCAAAACGCGCAAAATCGCATTTTTGGCAACAAACGGCGTGGACGACGACGCGCTCGACGCGATGAAAAAATTGCTGACCGCAGACGGTGCAATGGTCAAAATCGTCGCAACGAAACACGGCACGATCAAAACGGCAAACGGCGCGGAAGTCAAAGTTGACGAAACGTTCATGACGACCGCTTCGGTTCTTTTCGACGCGGTCTATATTCCCGGCGGAAAAGCGAGCGTTGACGCGCTCAGTCAAGAAATGGACGCGATTCATTTTGTCAACGAAGCCTTCAAGCATTGCAAAGCGATCAGTGCGACAGGCGAAGGCGCGGATTTCGTCAAAAACGAAACTTTTGCCGGAAAAGACGAGAATGATAAAGCCGTGATTTTGGGCAGCATGGCAAAGGAAACGGCAAAACCCTTTATCAATGCGATCGCGCAGCATCGCAATTGGGAACGCGAAATGGTGCGGAAAGTTCCGGCTTAAACTCAGGAATACGAAAAGCTAAAGGAGAAGAATTTGAGCCGTGCAGTAAGTTGCTCAACAGGTCAGAACCGCCTGCGGTAGCGGGCGGGTAAAAACTTTATAACTAATCAATGCACGGCTCTATTTTCTTCTCCTTTAGCTTTAGAAAAAAACAAAATTGGGGCGATTTTTCAACCGTTACATAAACAATGCTGATAAAAATCCGTTCGGAAAAAGAAGAAGATTTCGCGCAAGTTTATCGAATTAATTCGCTTGCTTTTGAAAGCGAAGGTGAAGCAAAATTAGTTGAAAATTTGAGAAAATCCGTGCCGCATATTTCGCTCGTTGCCGAAGCTGACGGCAAGATCGTCGGTCATATTTTTTTCAGCCCGATGACTTTTGAGAATGAAAAAACCGATTTTCTGGGGCTTGCGCCGATGGCTGTTTTACCCGAATTTCAAAATCGAGGTATCGGCTCAAAGCTCGTCCGCGAAGGCTTGAAAACCGCATCCGAAAAAGGTTTTACCGCCGTTTTTGTTCTCGGACATCCCGAATATTATCCGCGATTCGGTTTTGAAACGGCGAAAACAAAAGGATTTTCGTGCGAATACGAGGTGCCCGACGAGGTATTTATGGTTCTCGAACTCGAAAAAGACGCGCTCAAAGATAAAAAGGGCTTGGTCAAATACCGCCCCGAATTTGCCGAAGTATAAATTCTGCCTTCACTTACGCGGGAGCTTCCGTTTCATTTTCAAAATCTTCGTCAATTTCCAGCGTCCGCGAGATTCTGTCAAGATTCAGACTCCGCGCCGAAGCGTTAAAAATCTCGCTGTAAGTTCCGCCTTTTTCATATAATTCTTCGTGCGTTCCGCTTTCGACGACGCGACCTTGTTTGAGAACGAAAATCACGTCCGCATCGAGAATCTGCGAGATGCTGTGCGAGATGACGACGACCGTGCGGTTTTCCTTGATCGCGTCGAGACTGTTTTTGATCTGTTCGGTCGCCACCGCGTCGAGGCTCGCCGTCGGTTCGTCGAGAAAGATGATCGGCGGATTTTTCAGGAAAAGCCGCGCGATGGCGATCCGCTGCTGTTGTCCGCCGGAAAGCTGCTGCGCGTCGGATTCGTATTTGTGCGGCAGTTGTTCGATCTGATCGTGCAGGTAAGCCTTTCGCGCCGCTTCTTTGATTTCCGCGAGACTCGCCTGCATATCGCCGTAACGGATATTTTCTTCGATTGAGCCTTTGAAAATATGATTTTTCTGCAAAACGAGTCCGATTTTTCTTCGCAGCAGATGCGTGTCATATTTTTGCAAATCTTCGCCGTCGAGACAAATTTCGCCTTCTTCGGGCGCGTAAAATTTGCTTAAAAGATTCAAAAGCGTTGATTTTCCCGCGCCCGAAAGCCCGACGAACGCGACGGTTTTGCCCGCCGGAATTTTCATCGAAACATCGAAAAGCGCCTGTGTTCCGTTCGGATATGTAAAATTTACATTCTTTAATTCAAACTCGCCTTCGAGATTCTCAACCGTCAAATCACCGCTTTCTTCGATTGCTTCATCAGCGTCGAGAACTTCAAAAAATCCTTCGGCGTAAGTCAAGGCTTCATTGATTTCGTCGTAAATCCGGTGAAGCTGTCGAATCGGCGCGGAAACGTTATTGAAAAGCAAAATGTGAAACATAATCGCGCCGATCGTCATTTGCTGGTCAAGTACGAGATACGCCGTCAGGATAATAATCAGCGTGATGCCGACCTGTTCGGCAAAGGTTTTTAAAGCGTCGAAAACGTAATTCGTCTTGCGTTGCTTTAATTGCGCGTCAATCAGATTTTGCTGCAACTGCGCCTGTTTTCCGCGCTCGTATTCTTCACGAACGAAAGATTTAATGACGATAATGGATTCGATGATGTTGAAAAGCCCGTTCGTTTTCGTTTCTCTTAAGGTGCGCAGACCGCGCCGCACGCCTTTTAATAATCCGGCTTGATACCAGCTCAAAAGAAAATAAACCGGCGCGACGATCGAAGCGACCAGTCCGACATAAAAGTTCGCCGAAAACATCACGACGAGCGCCAGACCGGCGTTGGCGAAAAGCGGCAAAAGATCAATAAAAATCCGCTGGACAAAACGCGTCAGGCTTTCCGCGCCGCGGTCAATGCGCGTTTGCAGCTTGCCGGTCGCGTTTTCGTCATCGGCGAAGTAGGCGTATTTGTAAGACAGAATTTTTTCGACCGCATATTGTGACAATTCGCTCGAAAGATTGATGCGAATCCGTTCGCCGAGCATACTCTGCCCGTATTTAACGGCGATGTTGACGAGTTCCTTGCCGAACAAGACCGCGCTGATAAATAATAAAAGCGAAGTGCTTTCGGCGGCGGAAACTCCTTCATTCAAAAGCCTCTGAATCGAATCCACCGTGTAGCGCAAAACAATCGGATTGACCTGTGCCGCGACCGCGCCGATCAGGGTCAGAAACAGCGAAATGATAACGAGCGATTTGTAAGGTTTGACGAACGGAACGAGTTTTAAAATGATCTGCCAGACGTTCATAATTTTCTCAACGGAAAACGGATAACGGATAACGGAAAATTTGTATTCAACAAATCACGCACTTAATTTTTCTATCTTCATTTTTCATTATCCATTTTCCATTTTCCGTTTTCCATTGGTCGGGCTGTATTTTTTCGGCGGAAAACAGTAAATTATTACATTTGCGGTAGTGAAGAAAATGAACTCTGTGCAAGCGAAACAAATTGATCCGGAAAAAAGCCAATCCGCGCCCGAGCTTTCGCTTTTTCTGCCTGTCCTCGACGAAGAAGAAAATCTGCGCCCGATGCACGCGAAAATCCGGGAAGCATTAGACAGTTTGGGCAAGACGGCGGAAGTGATTTACGTTGACGACGGTTCGACCGATAAATCTCTTCA
>JALHNX010000171.1 GCA_022843305.1 Pyrinomonadaceae bacterium
TTTCGGGCGCGGATTTTAGAGGTGAATATTTTATGGACAAAGAAAGACAAAGACTGATTAATGAAGCGGCTCAGATTCTCAATAATATTGAGCAAATATTTTTAGACCAAGAATATTGGAACGAATTTCACCCTGACGAAACGCCGATGGATTACGACAGTGACGGCGAGTTAAGCAGATGGAAAAAATACTATGAGGCAATGCTGAAAAGCGAAGCTGACAAGGGAAACTTTCCGTCTGTGATACTGAAAAAAGCACACCGGCGAAATTTTGTTCCAATGGTTGTAAAAATTCCATTTGATAAGCCGAATTTTGGCTAATTTTGAAATACCAATTTAGAAAAAAATTATGGTGCTAAAAATCTTTCTAACCATCGCGGTTATATTTTGGCTTAAAAAAATGGTGGACGAATCGAAATGACCCAAGTTCGCCATAAATTACGGACATACCGTTGCTTTGTTTGCGGCGAATGGATCACCGAGATTGACGGCAAGGTTAAAGTGCCGTGCCGGTGTGTGAAACAGGAGAATGCGGCGAATAGGTTGAGGGTTTAAGCGGGTTTAATCGGAATGATGTCATTAATTTTCATAAAACAATCATACCATACATTTTGTAAGTATTACAATTCATCAAGTTTTTCTTTTACTTTTTGTTCGACACGCTCAAAAGCAAGCTCGACGGTTCTGGAAATATCAACTTTGTCGTTTTCCCATCGCCAAACGGCGTTTTCATTGACATCTAATAATTCAGCTAGTTTTACTTGGGTTAAGCCAAGTTTCTCGCGGCGTTTTTTTAGTTGTTCACCTGTCATAAAAGCGATTGTAGCAAATTGGAAAGAGATTTACAAAATGTATGGTTTGGGTTTGACTTACAAAATGTAAGGATAGTAGAATCTATTCGAGGTTAATTATGAACAAAAGCACAGAAACAGAACAAACCAAGCCGAACGAATTACATTGCGAGACTTGTGGAAGGCAGTTCTTAAACAACGCAAACCCGACCGCTCGATATTGTAATCCGTATTGCGATCCAAAGTTATACAACCCGAAGATGAAAGCGCCGAAAGGCACATTCACATATACGGAAGTTCAAAGATTGATTCAAATGATTTATTCCGAATTTGTTGAACTTGATAGATCAATGATGAACGGACACAGCCTGAGAAGAATTATCGAGCAGGAAGTTGAGCAACATCCCTTAAAACCTATTCAGATTTTTAATAAATAATAAAATTCTTGGAGAAATAATGAAAATAAAATTGCAAATCATCGGCAACTCCGAAATCGAATTTGACGCGGTAAGCGAAAAGCAAGCCGTCGAGTTTTTAGCCTTCTGGCAGGGTTTACCCGACCGCTGCGGAGTCTGTGCCGCTTCGATTCACTTTACGTTCAGACAGCCGCAGGGATTCACTTATTACGGTGTTGAATGCGAAGGAAACCCGAAACACGAAGCAACCTTCGGACAGCACAAAGAAGGCGGCGGACTGTTTTTCAAAGGCGAATGGAAAGAGGTTCAATACGGTGGAAATATTGAAGAAAGAAACGCCGAAATCAACAAATACGACAATCCGAAATCGGAGTATGCCGACCGCATCGCCAAAGGCATCGCCGCGATCAAATCGCTCGGCGGAACGGTCGAGCCGCAAGGACGCAATGAAAGTGATAAAGAGTATCTGGAGTCGCTTCTGGCACAGCATAGCCGATTGGCTAAAAAGTAATTCCTCAACCGTCCGCCGAAAGTTTGGCGACCAAAGCGGACGGTTGAGCCACCGCAATAATAAATTATCACGGAGAGATTATGGAAGAACCATCATTTTACGCAGTTATTCCGGCAAACGTCCGATATGACAAATCGCTACCACCGAACGCTAAACTGCTTTACGGCGAAATCACCGCTTTATGCAGTAAGCACGGATATTGCTGGGCTGAAAATTCGTATTTTGCCGAACTTTACAGCGTTGAAAACGAAACGATCAGCCGATGGATTTCCAAACTTAAAAAACTAGGTTATATCAGAACGGAAATTGTTTACAAAGAAGGCACGAAAGAGATTGCCCAACGCCGTATTTACCTATTGACTTTTGAATCAATACCTATTGACAAAAAAATCAATACCCCCCGACAAAAAAATCAATACCCTATTGACGAAAAAGTCAAAGATATTACTACAGGGAATAATACAACTAATAAATACACGGAAGATTGCGCGAAACAATCTCGGAATAGCGACATTCCGCTTACCGAGAAAACTCTTTCGGAACAGCCCGATTCAGCCTATCTCGATGCGGCGATTTCGACCTTGCAAGAAAAAAGAATGGACTCGCCGTTTTCAATGCCCGAATGGTATCAGACTATCGCTTACACCGAAACACTAAATTCAGACTCGATTCTTTTCGGCAAGTGTATCGAATGGATCGGTCAATGGGCGCGTGGGCGCATCACGCCGAGAATGGTTGCCGACAATTTCGGCAAGTTTTTAACGGAACTGGACAAACCCGCTAACGGAGAAAAATCAAATGGACAATACAAATCAACACTTGAAAAACGCGGTGAACTCGCAATTAACAGTTACAACACAATCCAAGCAATTAGAAAGCGCGTCGAAGCCCGACGCAACGGCGGAATATGAAGAAACAATGCTTTTAGTCGTGTCCGATTCTTTCGCGCTTTCATCGCAAATCCTGACGCTTGAGGAACTGATGCTCAAAGCGAAAGACTGGTCAAGACTTTTATTTCCGATAATTCCCGAAGATAAATTGCAGCAATGCTTCGATCTGGCGCGGTCGGAACATAATTCACCTTTTGCGATTTCAGCCTACGAATTGGAAATGGCTTACCGCAAAATCTGTCCGCCGAAAATGGTTAATGAATTTACAGGGCGAGGGCTGAAATGAGTTTTAACATCACGCCGAACCAGTTTGCCGCCGAAATCGGATGGAAAACGCAAAAGCGCGGAAACTGGCTGACCTTGAAAAAATGCCCGTTTTGCGGCGGCGGCGAATCGGAAGATGTTTTTACCTTTGCCATTCACGCGCTTGACGGAAACTATTTTTGCCACCGCTCGAAATGCGGCGAAAAAGGAAACTTCTGGAAATTGATCGAAACGACGGGGCGCAATCCGCGCGATTACTGGGAAAAAGAAAACAAGAAAAAGAAATTCATTTACGGGCGATGATCAAACCACTCAGTAAAAAAGAATATAAAGCACCGAAAACGGAAATACTTCCGTTGACGAACGAAGCACTTCGCTATCTGACGGAAACGCGCAGACTCCGGCGCGACACGCTCGAAGCCTACCGCGTCGGATGCGTGGCAAACGGCGAAATAGCGATTCCGTTCTTCGATGAGTCCGATAACCGTGTATTAGTGAAATTCCGTGATGCAAAAGGTGGAATGCTGAAGCGCAAAAAAAAGAACGACGACGGAAGTTTGACGGAATACGAATCAAAGACCGCCATCGAACCGAAAGGCAAGCCGATACTTTTAGGCACTCATTTATGCGATCCGAAAGAGGGCGGTTTGGTTATCTGCTTTGGCGATTACGATGCGATGGCGGTTTCGCAAAGCGGCATTCCGAATTGTGTTTCGCTGCCGTTCGGCGACAAAGGATTCGGCTTTATCGAGCATCAATGGAGTTTTCTGGAAAAGTTCAATGAAATCATTCTCTTTCCCGACAACGATAAATTCCCGACCATCGAAGCCGAACAACAGGCGCATAAAAAGTTAGACCAATTAGCGACCAGATTAGGCAAGCATAAAGTCAAAATAACAAACCGCGAAATGTTTGGCGAAGCAAAAGACGCGAACGAGATTTTAATTAAATACGGTGAAAGGAAGATTAAAGAAGTTTTGGAATACGTTGACTGGTTTCCGTCCGGTATCGTCGCCGTCGCCGACTACGCCGAACTCGAAATACAGGAAGGAACGCCGACGGGATTAGCGGACGTTGACAAAGCAACAGGCGGTTTCGGCGACGGACAGCTTATCGTCGTTTCGGGCGATAACGGCGCGGGTAAAACGACCGAAGTTTTGAACATCGCGGCGAATTTTATTAAAGAAGATAAACCTGTTTTCATCTGGTCGGGCGAACAAAAGGTCGGAAAAATCCGCTACTGGTTTGAAAGAATCGCCGCCGGAAGAATGTATTTGAAAAAAGTCGTCAGCCAAAAAACAGGTTTTGAATTTTTCTTTCCGATTGACGAATACGCCGAACGGCTTCGCGGCTGGTATCGGAATTATTTGTTTCAATTAACCGATGTCAATATCGAGCCGGAAAGTTTCTTTCAAAGCGCGGAACTGGCGATCCGCCGCTACGGATGTCAACTGATAATCATTGACAACCTAATGGCGTTCACGGGCGGCGAAGGCGACGGATATTATCAGGCGCAGGGCGATTTCGCGCAAAGCTGCAAGCGGTTCGCCGAACAATGGAACGTGCCGGTAATTTTGATCTGCCACAATAAGAAACAAGGTGAATCGTTAAAACCGCGCATCCCGACGAAAGACGATATTGAAGGCAGTAAAAAGATCACGAATTGGGCTGACGTTGTGATTCAGATGTTTCGTGTGCCGGATGTTTTCAAACACGAATTCGAGAACGCCGACACCATTTTAAGATTATGCAAAACCCGTGAAAGCGGAATTGTCGAAGACATTCGATTGTCTTTTGATACGGAATCGGCAAGGTTCTGCCAGATGTCGGAAGAATCGGGAAATGACCGATTATTAGGATGGGAAATATGAAAGTTACCGAAGAAGATATTCAGGATTTGTTGGAATTTGCGTTGAACGCGCAGAAACCGAACATAAAAACGAAACGAACGGCAAGCGATCTAACGATCACGGTCAACCGCTCGAAGTTTAAGATTAAAGTCGAACGGAAAAGAAAATTGAAGGCTGAAAAATTATGAACTACATAAACCTACCCGTCCGCCAAAGAAACGCATACACGCCCGAAATGATCCGGCGATTGTTTGCGACGCACGGCGACATTAAAGCCGTCGCAAAGGTTTTAAGGATTCATCCGGCGAGTCTGTCGAGAATAATCAACCGCCGTTTGTCGCTGATGAAGGCGCGAAACGAGGGATTAAAGGAGAAAGAAAAATGAGCAATAAATTGTCAGATGTGCCGATTTGGACATTATTATTTGCCACGTTTTTGATGTTTATCGCATACCTGTTCGCGGAAAATATCAAGGCTATTCGTGAAAATACTGAAACCATTAAACAACAATGCATCGAGAAAAAGGAGAGAACACAATGAATTATCAAATTCAGAAAAAGCAAGGAGTTTGGAAATGAATTTAGAAGTGGAAATGAATTTAGAAGAAGTCAGAAAATTGAGCGATTTAGAGTTGGAGTATGAGATTCACAAACTAATTAGCGATGATATTGAACTTGTAAATCCAGACGGCAATAGATTTTTAATCGGGCGAAATTATCACCATCAATTTTCACATTTTCCAAAAGCAAAAGGTGATGAGCCGATAGATTGGGCGGCAGATGCTTACGAATATGCCCGCAAACTTGATAAGGTTGCCGAAGTCGAAAAAATCGTGGTCGAAAAGGTTGGTAAAACTAACTATCGGGAAGCACTTCATCAAATAGTTGACCGATACGATTTTATAGCTTGTGTAATGGCGACGGCAAGACAACGCGCCGAAGCGTTATGGTTGGTTTTGCAGGGGGAGAAATGATTGACCAAAACATTATCAGACAAAAACTCAATAACCGCCTTAAGTCGGAGAAATTATCTCTAAGAAAAATCGCCCTCGAAACCGGCGTTAGTTTTTCGACATTAGGACGCATCAGCCGAAATGTCGGTCAAGCTGATACCGAAACACTTTTGAAAATCGCCGAATGGCTCGGCATCGTTAATTTCTCAGGCGGCACGGTGGCAAGCGGTGAAAACACGATGGAGAATATTCGCGCCGTGATTGAAGCGGACGGGAATTTATCGGCGAAAAATAGGACGCGGATTTGGAAACTTTTCAAACAGATGTATTTGGCTTTGCAGGGGGAGAAGTGAGCGAAAAAACTAACACGGAAATTAACGAACTGATTCACACGCGGCTGTTCAAAACCTGTTGGCACGAAGATTTAACGGAAAATGATTTTTTCAGCCGTTTAGCGTGTCCCAAATGCGGAAATCCGCGCCACTGGCAGCCTAACCCAAACTACTGCGAATCAATCGCCGATGCGTGGCGCGTGGTCGAGGAAATGCAGCGGCGCGGTTTTGTCTGGTCGTTCTCGAAAAACAGCAACGAGTTCGCCGCGCAATACGATGCCCGATTCTTTCTGGAAAAAGAAGGCGTGCGGGCGATAGCGATTGAAAAGACTCTGCCGCTTGCGATCTGCAAAGCCGCTCTGGAGGCGATAGATGGCTGAATGTGAGTATTGTAAACAGGAAAATATGATGCAAATTGCGAGAAAAAACATTAACGACGATTGGTTTATTTGTGAGGACTGTAACCGCCTGAAAGCGGAAATCGAACGCCTTGAAGCAGAGAACTTCGCCCAAAGTGATTTAATCGAAAAACTGCAAGCGGAAATCGAACAGGTTAAAAAATGGCTTGATTTCTTCGGCATCGAAATCAGATCGGGCAACACAGCGCAATTCACGCGCGCCCGAATGGAAAAATTTCGCAAAGCACAAGCCGATAAAGAATTTGCCGAACTGCAAGCGGAAAACGAGAAGTTGAAAAGCGTGGTCGGGGAAAGTGGAGGTCTGTTTTAGATGACAAGCGATCAAATAAACAACGAATTAAGCGAATACATAAGGCAGTCAGGCGAACTTGAAGGCGGTTTGTTTGTAGAAATTTCCCTTCGCAGTATTGAGGGTAAAACCTATACCGTCCGCAAGGACTGGTATGCGGTTGAGAACGGTATCGTTTACGACGTTTCAAACGGCAAGAAATACGCAACAGGTGATTCGTTGTGGAACGTTAAGCGGATTTGTAAGCGCGTCGGAAGATACGACGCGAATAAAATTCACAAGTTTCAGGTGAAGCATTATTCTTACGCGGAAATAAAGAAACTTTTTAAGATTTAAAAAGCACGATCAGGTAAAGCGGTGAGAGTTTTACTAGAGGATTTATGATTAAAATCACAAAGGACTTAGATTTACGCGGCGTGAAAGTTCGGGTCTGCAATTCATTCGTTGCGAGATTACAGGGCAGTTGGAAATATTCGCACTTGTGGAAAGATTTTTGGTTGGAAGTCGAATGGTCGGACGTGCCGATTACGAAAGTTCTTGCACAGGATTGCGAGATTATCGAAGAGCGGGTTGAATCCGACCCGATGGAGTTTGCAGATTGGGGGAGAAAATGATGATTGATTGGGAATATACAGACGACGAATGCCCGAAATGCGGCGAACAAATGGCGTGGCGCAGATGCGATGCGCTCGGATGCGGCGACGATTTAGAGGACGACGGTTTTCCTGCGGGTATTTGTGATTCCTGTAACGGCAAAGGTTATCACGAATGGTGTCGGGAGTGCGGTTGGGACAATGTGTTTAATCACTTTCTTTCGCCGCAGTATGAGCGGGAATGGATTGAGCGGACGCGGACGGATGGCGAAAAAGCCGTTTTGGAACATTTTTGGAATTGAGGAGATTTATGACAAGTAAAGAACGCAAGCACATTGAGCAGTTAGAAAAGCGAAAACTCTGTCTTGAGCGTCGAATCGAAGTCGAAACAACATCTGAAACGCCCGCGCAAAAAGCCGAACTCGCCGCGTTGGATTGGGCGTTAAGGAAAATAAAAGCATCCGGTAGTGAAGAAAACTGGGACGCTAAAACACAAGAAATTATGTTTAAGGATTGTATCTGATGCCCGAACCTATCCAAAAATCTTTATTTTGCCGCCGATGCCGCACGACGATTCACGCGCCGCGCTTTATCCCGACGATTCAAGACGGGCGGATAACGCAGTCCGAAGTTAAGTTTTTGATATGCGAATGCGGCGGAATCGCAAGGAATGACGGGGAAAAACCGCTTGCGGGTGAGGTGGCGACGGGCGGGAAAAAGTTTCGGAGTAAGGTATAAAATTATGAGCAATATTAAAGAAATTACAAAAACTCTTTTAGTAAAATATCCGTTGCTGACTATTAGCAACCACACGCTTGGCGAACCGCGATTGAAGGGCAGACGATTGGATGTTGCAACCGTTTTACAGTGGATTAGTCAACACGCCGATTTGATGACAGTAAACGATCATTACGACGTTTATATTTCAAAAGAACAGTTCGACCAATGCTTGGGTTTTGCGATTGAATTTTTATCCGAAGTTTATAAGGACAATGAATTATTCAGCGAAGCTGATTTAGATGAAATTTCCGATTGATAGAAACATATTGCAAAAAACAGAAAAGTAAATTAAAATCATAAACAATTCACGTCAGCCGTTCCCGCAAGGCGACGGCAGAGAGATTAACGAACTTTCGACAACAAAGGAGAAAAAACTCTTTTGTTTTCGGAAGTTTTTCTTTTTGAACCGAGATATTGAAATTCAACCCGAACGTCGCCCAAACAGCACTCCAATGCTACGGCACTACGTTTTTAGTCCTTCCGGGTTTGGCTGAAAGTTATCCTACAGTCGGCGTTCGGGTTGGGTGTTTAAGATGTTTTGTAAATTAGCGAATAGCAACATCTATGAAAGACTCGAAACTTTTACATTTCCTGAAAAACTTTCCGGCGTGGATAGTGCTTCTCGCGCTTTTGCTGGTGTTTGTCGCGCTTTATGCCGCGTCGGGCGACGGTTCATTCAAAGAATGGTCGAGTCTGGTTCTGGCATCGCTATTTACGGCTCTGGGCGTTCAAAGATTTCAAAGCAACCAGACGGGAAACACGACTTCGGGCGATGTCGTAATCGCGCCCGAACCGACGGAAAACAAGGCGGAAACCTTAAATCTGACCGACGCTGAAATTAATTCGGCGGTCGAAAATATTAAAGAGGAAAAATGAGCAGAAACTTTTTCAGGACAACTTTATTTTTCATTTGCAAACGACGGTGTAAACGGCAATCACCCCTATTGCAGGGGAATGACGGCTTTTTGATGAACAGAGAACGGGACAAACAAACAATGTTTCTGCTTGCGCTTGCCGGCGCGGTGATTGTTTTTATTTTATTGAGTTTTTAGTGGTGAAGAAATGACACTTCTTTTTTTAGCAAATGCGTGGGGATTTATCGTTGCTCACAAAAGGTTTTTTATAATCGCGGTCGGCGTTTTGTTATTGCTGATTATTATTTTCAGTTTTCGCGGTTGCGGCTCTAAGACCGTTAAAATTGACGAGGACACGATAAACAGGATCAATAAAGGGAACGAAAAAGAGCGTAAAGCGGAACTTGAAAAAGTAATTCTTGAAAACTCCGATGTCGTGAAAACGGTTGACGAACGAAGTAATATCGCCGAAACGAACGTCATTGAGCGGAATCGTTTGCTCGATGAAAAAATCAAAGAAGTTGATAAGAAAATCGCTGAGTCCAAAGCGAACGGAAAGGACGTAACACAAGCGGAATTGATTTGCTTGCTGCAACCGGAAAACTGTCAATAGATATGAAAGTAATAAATTTTTGCATAATTCTTATCGTTTTTACCATCGGCGCAAATGGTCAAACTGTCGAATGCCCGCAGGGCTATATTTGCTTAAATCAAACTCAGGCGAATATTGCCGCACAGAACGCCCGCGAGATTCAAGTGCAAAAAGAAAAAGTTTCCGTTCTCGAATCCGCGTTGAAGTCGAAAGATGAATCAATTGCGGAACTAAAAAAAACGAACGATCAAAACGTTGCTGATTTACGAGAGGCTTTGAAGCGCACCGAAATCGCTTTGGCTGAAAAAACAGGGCAGTTGATAGCGCGTGAAAGCGAAGTCGTGCGCCAGTCGAAAATAATCGAGGCGATGATTCCGATGCTTCGGAAAAAGCGCATCGCGTTAATCACGATATTTTAAAGGCTTGGCGGCTCATACAACATTAACTAATTCGGTATTTGAAATAGAATTAAAGGGTTAGAAAATGTTCGTGTTACTTGGCTGGGAATCCTTCAACGCGGAAGTGAGCCGCTAAGAAAATTATGAAAGTCTTAAAGATAATTGTGGCAATCCTCGCCATCGCGCTGTTTTGTTGGATTGTCTGGAGTTTGGAGAGATAAAGCATCGCGGGCTATACGAGATGCGCGAAAGGGCTTCAAGAGTCGAAAGATTTTTGGAGCTTTTTTGTGTTTGAAAATAAATTTGAAAAAAAGTTGAAAAATACTTCATTTTAGACTTGACAGACATAACAGTTTTATCCGATAATCAAAATATGAGATGTCCGCATTGTAAAAAAGACATAAGCGACGAGCAAATCAAAAGCCACGCGGCGCGTCTGGCGGGAAGGAAAGGCGGCAAACCGCGATTGCCCGATTCGGAAATCAAACCCGAATCACTGAAAAGACGCGAACGCCGCGAACGCGGCAAACTTGCCGCGCACGGCGACGGCGCAAAATCGGCGGTAAAATAAAAGGCGCGGGCGAACTGATTAGAGTCCGCACACGCCTTCGGAGTGAATCGGAAATGATTCACAGGGTGATTGTAAACGAACCGGAGACATCCGGCAAAAGGAGTGAAGGAAAAGGAAATGGAAATAAATTTTAGCAAAGTAAAGAATGATGCGTTACCAAAACAAGAACAGGCGAATTTTAACGAGAAGTGCATCTCGTTGTTTATAAAAATATTCCCTGATGCTGAAATTTTAAACGGCGGGACACGCTGTGACTTTTCAGAAGAAAAGGAAAGGTGTTCAAATGGGGGGACAAGAATAACGAATAAATATCGGCTTTGCCTCAAAAGTCGAGTTTTCCACAGACTTTTGAGGCAATCTTAAACAGTTTTGGGGCAAGATTCGTGTTACAATGAAAAAGAGGGTTGCCGCCCTCTTAAAACTTTCCAACATTTTTCCCTACTTCCAAAAACATAGTTTATTTAAAATTTGCTTTAACATCAAGCCAAAATTATGTTAGATATAGAAGATTTGTCTTTAGATGACGGTATCAAAAATGAAGTTAAACTCTTAATGGAAAATGGAGTTGAAACTTTTGAATCGTGCCAAGGCGGAAAGGATCACTGCTATCCAGCACCGACAATTCGATTTCACGGCTCAAGAGCGGAAGGATTCAGAGCTTTAGCGGTTGCACTACAAAATGAATTAAAGGTTGCCGAATTAAAGCGAATTTGGGTTATAAACGACGGCGAGCCAACAGGTGCTTGGTGGGAAATAACCTTTACTCCCACCAAGCAAGTTTAACTGAAAGTTACCGTCCTTCTCTAGCCAACTTATTGCATTCGTCGCATCTGGGTTTTCCGCCAGTGCCTTCCCTGCGATTTTCGGTTTCGATGTTGTTTCCGGTATTGCATTCAGTATTGTCGTGATGAACATTCGATTTAATCGAATGCCAAGGTGATTTACGCATATAATTATCCTCTTGACCTCTAAGGTCGGTTTAAGTGAGTTGACACAGGACTGGGACACACGGTATTTTAAATACAGTTATATCCATCTGTTCGCAATCCCGCGCCAACAGGTTTTAGTTAAACGACCTGCCGATTACAGGTCGTTTTTCAGTTCGCATTATACTACCGAAAGCAAGGCGTTTCAAGTGTGAAACCATTGAGTTTAAATGACTTTCCAAAAATCAGGCTTCACGCCAAACTCAAACATTGATTGAATCAGACAGCAAAGGTTGTGGCAAAGAATTTTACATAACGCCTCATTCTTTTGCGCCGTTCGGTTTTTGCTTCTCAAAGAATCGCTGAATTTCGCCTTTATCATCGAAAAGCAAGTTTCGGAATTACTTCTTTGGTGATACCGTTCCAAAAACTTTTCTTTATTCAAAGCGTAATAATGAAACATCTTGTTCCAAAGTTCATTGTTCGGCTTGTCGGTTATCTTGCTATTGGATTTCCAAGCAATGTAAGGATATGCACCGTTATTAACTGCCGTCTGAAAGTTATCTTTTGACAAATAAGCCGCGTCTGCCGAAACTTCCGACATTTCAAAATTCGTAACGGTTTGTTCTACCAAAGGTTTGAACTGGTTTGTGTCGTGGTCGTATTTTTCCGTTACTTCAACCGCCGTTACGACGTTGGTTAAATTACCGACGCAACAATGAATTTTCAGCCAGTCTTGTTTTTCGATAAGGCGCGGCTCGGTGTGTTTGGCGTGAAGCCAAGTAAAACTGCCTGTTGTCGAAAGTCCTGATGCGTCAATCGAAAAAGTCTTTTCCAAAGCCGAAAGCGGCAAACTGCTTTCTTCAATTAAC
>JALHNX010000172.1 GCA_022843305.1 Pyrinomonadaceae bacterium
GAAATGGTGTTGGAGCACCGGAGGGAGAAAGCAAATGCCAATGCAGAAGATCAGGCTCAAAGATAATTTGTGTCGCAGTCACATCGCGATCCGGGTCAACGAGGAGCAGTGCAGCGACTGGCTGTTTGAGGAAGACTGGGGTGTCCGGGAGCGCCTCGTCGAATTGGAGGAAGACGTCGTCCTGGAAAGTGATGAAGTCTCAGGAGATTTCGTCGTGATGATCATCGGGGAAAACAGCGACTCATACGACACATATTTCCACTTCCGGGGCTCGTGGTGGGTCGTCCTGGGAGGGAGTGACGACGACGATGACCAGACGGAGAGAGACGTGGATTTGTATATCGCCGTCCGAGACGACAAGCTGCCGTTGAAGTATTGGTACAAGGAGGTCGAATGACAGAGATCTGCGATACGATTATCGCGGTGATTATGGCGTGGACGTATGTTGATTTTATGATGATGTTGATCTGTATGGAGATCGACGAGGAGGAGGAGTGAATATCGTTTATAATAGTGATAAGTCGGGATTGTTTGAAGTTCGAGTGAAGACTGACTCCGTGGAGCACGCGCTGATGAAAGAGCGCTATCCCGAGAATTTCACTTATTTTTACAGACAGGAAGATCTCAACTACGATAATTGCCAGACCATCGTCTTTGAAGTGCTGAAGACCGTAGAGAGCATTCGCTGGTTGTCACAGAGGAATTATGGCTGGTCACCGTCGGCGTTATACGAGGCGAAGAGAGTGCTCATCGAGGAGGTGAGGAGAAATGATCAGGTGCTCCGGAGATACGGCGAGGTGCTGGGAACTCTGATCTCAGCGACAGAAGATCTCCACGACGAGAAACGCGGAGGAGGTGATATAGATCCGTCAGTGTGTCCCGTTATGGATAACTGTGTTATTTGTACGGCGATCCTGGCGAGTCGAAAGGTGATGAGCGAGTACACACCGGAGCTCCTCCCGGAGATGATATTCAACGACGGGTAGTTTACAACGATAGGGAAATGTGTGTAGAATGGATTCACCGCAGCGAGACAGAGGCTGTGGTGAATCTTTTTAATTTCCAGGTAGATTATTATGGCAGATGAAATCAAAGAGGCGACAGCTGAGATCTCTAAGAAACCCAAGAAGCCTAAAGGTGTCAAGACGGGTAAGGGGAATGTGACTCCGCCAGAGGTGACTGCGAGTATTGTGACGTGTTTCCTGAGTGGGGTATTCCAGTCAGATGAGGATATCGCCAAACACGTCGGCGTTTCGCGGTCTACGGTGGCGAAGATTAAAAAGCACATTCCCGAAGATATTTTACACATCAAAAACACAGCTACAGGCGCCCGCATTGAGGCGCTCGTGTTGGAGTTCTTGGAGGAGACACTCGAATCACTGAAGCGGATCTCGAGACTGACGTTAAACGATGAATGGTTACAAAAGCAAACCGCTGTCGAGTTGGCGACCTTTTTCGGGGTTAAAGCTGACAGGGTCCTTAAAATTCTCGAAGCAATCGAAAGAGCTAACCAACCGGAAGAAACAGGCGACCCGGAGCTCGTGGAAGCCTCAGAAGACTAAAGTCAAGCTCAAGGGATTGGACGAGAAGACCCGGGTTGCGATGAAGAAATTCAAGCAGCTCAATGCCGGTTGGACGCCTGCCGCCCAGTGGATCGAGGACCACGTCTGGGACTGGAGTAAAGTGGAGAGCGTGAACGGCGTCTTCGATTACTCCGGTGCCAATAAGCTGACGCTGCTGCAATATCAAAAGGAGATCTTGGACGTGATCCTGACGCCGTGGCAGTGTGAGTGCCCAATTGTCCAGGTGTTCGGCGAGGACGGCAGTCAACAGGTGCTCGAGGTGGCTGAGCACGATCTCTGTCATAATCACCGAGAGGGGCGTGTCGGGAAATTCAAATACTCGACCGTTGTCTGGTCTCAGCCGAAGAAACACGGGAAGACTCAAATAGCCGCCGCTGTGGGTGCCTGGTGGGCGTGTAAGATCCAGGCACCGGACATCGTGATGACGATGGCGTCGAACCAGGAGCAGAGCGCCGGCTTGATCTTCAATTCCCTGATCCCGACGCTGTATGCCGAGGGCGGCAAGGTGCCCAATTCGCCCACCTCGACGCCGCAGATCCGAGTCCCCAACGGGACGCTGCTCAAAGCCATTCCGAATAACTATGCCGGTCAGGCTGGTGGTAACTACGGACTCACCCTTTGGAGTGAGCTGTGGACGTATAAGACCGAAAGGGATCGTAAGCTCTATGACGAGTGCCCTCCCGTCCCGACCCGATTCAATTCTATCCGTTGGATCGAGACTTATGCCGGCTTCGAGGACGAGAGCGACCTGTTGAAAGAGATCTTCCTCAGGGTCTTCACAGATACTGCTGAGACGGGGACACACGAGTTTTCTCCACAGGGAAATCGAGTGGAGCCCGTTCCGGGACTCGAGCACCTGACGACGATGCGAAACGGAAAAGAATCTCCGGCTTGTTGGCATATCCCCGAAGAGGGGCTATTTATGTTCTGGGATCACGAGATCCGTGCCCACGTCAAAAACGGCGGGTGGATCACGGACCAATATATCCGCGAGGAGAAAGCGTCGAATCGTCACTCGACTTTTGTCAGGCTCTGGGAAAACCGATGGCAATCTTCTGAGGGGACTTACATCGACCCCCACGTCGTCGACGAGTGCTGCACGATGGACGGCGACGGTTGGGGCAAGATGGTGCTCGCCGGGGACGGATCCCAGCGTAATGACCACACTGCCCTGGTCGGCGTCCAGAAGAAGACTATCATATTGTTTGGTAAAGAGCAGACCCGGTATAGGCTCGTCAAAGTCAAGACTTGGGATCCCAAAAAGGTGGGTGTCAAGAAGGGCGACGAGCTCCATAAATTGGGGGCAAAGGAGGGCGACCTGGATCTCACTGAATTGATCGCGAAAGAAGTCAAGAGAATTTACGACCTCGGGCTTATGGACGGTCCGTTCTATTACGATCCAGCCCAAATGCACGACGTCGCGATGCAGCTGAGAAAACTCAAAGTCCCCTGCGTCGAGTTCAATCAGGGTAAAGAGCGACTGGAGGCAGACACCTTTCTGTGGCAGCTGTTGAATAAACGACAGATAGATCTCTTCCCGTCCGTCGTCACGGAGCACCTGAAGAACGCCAATGCCAAGGAAGCCGAGAACGAAATGGTCCGGATTATCAAGGGCACCGCCAAGGAAATGAGAAAAGTCGACGCGGCGGTCGCCCTGTCGATGGCTGTTTGGAAGTGCTCTAATCAAGTCATCAGGAAGAAGAAAAAGCGAGGACCCAAGTCAGCGGTGCTGCTGCCGGGTCAATAACGACGGGATAACCAAATTCCTGTGCAAATGCAGGACGATAGCACAGGTTTTGGATCCGAGTCCAGGGGATTATATCTATGAAAACGACACGTGTGCTGAAAATTGGTTCTTTTATTCTTCAAATTTGCAACCGCGATTTTACAAATGGGGCGTGATCTGTGTTATGGTATAACTCAGCTGCTCGAGGATTGGACACGTTTCCGAGACGACGAGTAGCTGAGGGAGGTCGAAAGGGGGAGATCTCCCTCAATTCCATAAACCAATAATAGGAGGAAGAGTCGAATGACTGAGCATAAGAAACCCGAAGTCGGTGAACACATCATTTTTCACGATTCTCGGGGTGAAGCACGGAACGCCGTCATCACCGCAGTCTACAGCGATACTTGTGTCAACGCCGTCTATGTCTCAGGCGACGAGAGTCGTCAGGACAGCTATGGGCGTCAGACCGAGAGGACTGCGAGCTGTAATCACAAGTCGATGACAGGCGCATTCGGTAACTACTGGCGTTACCCGTCAGAAGAGCCGCGTGAGTTCAATCAACCGCTGGCAGCCTAAGCCAGCTGCGTCGCCCCTGGAACCTTACGGGGAACCTGGACGGGGAGACGATCTTCAGTCATATCGAGAAAATTATCAAATGAGAGACATCATCATCAGTATCGTTATTCTGGCAGCTGCCGCGGCTCTGATCTACTGGAGAGTCACTGCTAAACAAAAAAGAAAGGAAGAGAAGATCGAGGAGAACACCGCCCTCGAAGTCCAGCACGACGTCGTCGTCAGGGCAAACGGGACGGAGAACTCTCCGCTGGTCGCTTCTGACAGGCAGGAGGCGGCGGAGATCTACGACGCCATACACCGAGCCGTCGTCGAGAAATGCGAAGATGCCCGTGCCTTGGGATTTAACGCCGGACTCAATCCCGGAGACTACATCGTCTATGTTATTAAGCCCGATCGGGAACTCGACTCAAACGGAGTCTACGTGCCCAATTTCCTGATCAAGAATGCCGATAATTACGACGGGACTCAGTGGGACCAGGATCCTCGTCCCGGTCACGGCGCCGTCTGGGCGGCGGAATACGTGATTATGGACAACAATATTCCTAGTAACGAGTGGGTCGTCGCCCGATATACCAGAGAATTTGAGACGCTGTTCGCCGCGGCTGGCAACGGTCTCGACCATATTTTGCAGTATAAGAATAAACACATTCCGGGGCACGAGGGAGACTACGAGAGGGATTTGACACACATCAACTCCGGTCACCCGCTGATCCCGCCTCGTATGAGAAGTTTTGCTTCGGCGTCCGAGCCGAAGCTGGAGTGCCGTGTCCAATACGACGTCCCCGTCGAGGGTCGTCTCTAACGTCAGATCTGGGGGTTTCCCGGAGGAGATAAACTTATGAAAATTAAATTGACTATTTTGATGTGGTTCACCGTCGCGGTGATGACTTTTGCCTTGGCTGAAAATGTTCGGGCTGATCTGACGGTGACGGGGACTTTTGTCCCCTACACGAGTCAGTATTGCCCACAGCTCGGGCAACCTTCCAATGAGGAGATCAGGCGGTGCCGCGGTTATATCCGTGACCAGAACGGGACGGTGATGGCGACGGCTAATCCGAATAATCTTCTGAACTACACCGTGAACTTCGTCCCGCCGCAGGTGATCTACGAATATTTTGTCGACGCCAATTGCTCGAGAAATTCACCCGAGGTTATGGTCGTCCCGACTTATAATCACCCGGTCTTTATCGAGGGGGCGGTGAACACCCTAAATTTTGACGTATCTTACGTCTGTCCGTAATCTACAGGAGAAAAGCTATGGCACACCCGATCACGAGGGCGAGGGCACTGAACTTCAATTTGTTGAACGACGAGCTCGCCCTCTCGACAATGGAGAAAAAGACTTTTGATAAATTTTTAAAAGCCTACGACGGAGACTTCTGGCAAAAAGGGCAACAGGTGCTTCTGCCGACGATAACGACGACCCAGACGGTCGGCGGGATGACGGGCACTCAGCTGCTCGAGGCACGTTACGTCTCTCGTAATATTTTACTCGAAGTCGTCGGTCGGGTGTCTTCTGCTTTTTTTGGCAAGGGACCGAATTGGAATTACGTCGTCGACGGTCGAAAAGTAAATCTGCGGAAGATCAAAAAACAACAGGCTGAGCTCGACAAGAAGAAGAAGCTCATCGAGCGCCGCTCAGCCATAAATCCCGACGACCCGATTGCCAATCTGCCGCCGAAGAAATCACCGCCCGAACTTCCTCCGGATAACGACGAGAGACCGGAAGAGGAGCGCGTCCAACAGATCGACCTGCCGCCGGGTGTCGAGCCCGAAGATATGCCCGACGAGGAGGACGTCCAGGTCGCCGCTGAGCTCGAAGAAGTAGACAAGGCACTCGGCGAATTTTGGACGACGGAAGGCGTTGGTGAGAGGCTCAGTGACGCGTTTGATCGCCGATTGGTGGCGGGACGCGGAGGTGTCAGGATCTATATTCCGGGCAAGTATAAAAACAGGGCATTGGCGAAGCTCAAGTCCAGTGTCCCGTCGACGACTCCTGAGGCTTCAGGAGCATCTGCTCCGGGATCCGAGGACGGCGATCAAGCCGGCGGCGGAGGAGCTCAGCCCAAGACCGAGCCCAGTAATGCACCGATCCAGTTTGACAACATCGCCGATGCCCTGAAGGCGATCCGCGTCGAGTACGTCGAGCCCAAGAACGCCAAGCTCCTTGACGATGAGGGAGAGATGTTCTCAATTGTCTTGTATGAGCGCCGTGACAACTGGGACACCAAAGAGACGACCAAAGTAGCTGAGTTCTCCTTTGTGGACGACGAGGGGAATACTTTCGTGGGTCAGTTCACCGATAAGGAGAAAGCTTCTGGTAAGAACGCCGTCAAGGGATTGCCGCTCGCTGGTTCAGACAATATGTCGACCGCCCTGGATCTCGACGAGAACACAACTTTCTTCGAGATGAAAGGCAGACCCTTTGCCTCTGAGCAGATGTTCCAGTTGAACCAGATGGCGAACATCGCGTTGACTTGCGGCGGGTTCAACATCGTCGACAACGGCTTTGGTGAATTACTCCTGACGAACGCCGATATGGATTTTGAGGAGATCCCCGATCCGACCAATCCCAATGAATTTCGGAAGGTTGCCAAGGGACTTCGCCGGGGCGGCGGGATCGTCAATTCGGTGACCGGTCTCGAGACGACGAATCTCGAGACGGGACAGGAAGAGTTGTCGACGCCCGGTGTCCACTGGAGGGAGCCGAGCTCAATGCAATCTTTCGTCGATGGCTACTATCTGGCATACGGAGCCCTGCTCGAGGAAGCCTGTCAGAAGTTCGCCCTGATCAGCGGCGACGCCACTGTCTCCGGAGAATCCCGGATCCAGGCAATGTCAGATTTCTATTTGAAGATTCGCAAGTATAAATCGGAGGTCGACAAGATCGGCTCGTGGCTGATGACTGTCGTGCTGAGACTCGTCGCCGCCCTCTGCGGAAAGCAGGAAGACTTCAAAGATATTTCGATCCTCTACGACTCGCGGATCCGGATCGGGAATTTGACTGCGGACGAGAGAAGAATCGTGATGGAGATGAAGGAGAAGGGAATTATCTCGACCGAGACTGCCAGAGTCTTACTCGACATCGAAGATCCCGATCTCGAAGAGGAGCTCATTGATAAGGAGAGTGAGAAGAAAATGCTCAATCAACCTCCACAGCCTCCGGCAGTCGACGAAGAGGGTAACCCCCTCCCGCCGAATAAAAAGCCACCAGGGGCGCCCGGTGCTCCGGGAAATGCCGCCGGAGAGGGTAATTCTGCGTAAAATGTAGAAAATTTGCTCATTTGGGTTTACAAGTGTAGATTTTATGTGATAGGGTGATGTTTTATAGGGCATCGCCCTTTTCTTTCAAAACTAAATCCAACATCGCTTTCAACCTGTGGCGCAGGTCGAGGCATCGCACTTTAGTTTAACGACTATTGATTGTGGCGCAATCGATAACATTGAAAAACTGTCTCAGGTGAAAGTCTCCGGACTCCAATCTCAGACAACCAATTCTTTTCAACGGACCTGCCTCCAGTTTGTTGTGGCGCAACAAATAAAGAGGAGTAAAATTTTATGATTTGTCAATCGACATACGACAGTTTAGACCAGATCCCGGAGGCTTTCCGGGACGAGTTTGAGAATAAGAACGGCAAGTACGTTCTAAAAGCCGATGCCATTCCCGGTGTCGGTGATCTATTCAATGCTTCTATCGCGGCGAACCGCGATCGGGCAATGGATCAACTGAAAGCTGCGAACACCCGTAAAACGGAATTAGAGCGACAGCTTCAGGAAGCCAAAGACAATTCTGCTGATGCTCTGCCGCCGGGGTCGAAAGTCCTCAGCGCGGAAGACGCGAAAGCCTGGGAGCGATACACCAAATTGGGCGCCGTCAAGGAGCTCGAGGCGATCGTTGCCAAAATTCCCGAACTCGAACGAAAAGTCCAGGAAACGGAGCTGGCGGCTTCCCTGGCTATTTTCAAAGACTCCGGCTTAAACAACGAAGTCCTGACCGAGTGGTTGGCGACTACAAAGGACGCGAAATTGAGTGCCTTCCTAAAAGATGGCAAAGTCAAGGACGCGAAGGGCAACATCGTTGACGGCAAGATCCCGATGCTCAAAGTCGAGACGCCGGAGGCTGGTTCAAACAAAGTCAAAGTGGAGGAGGTCGAACTTCTTCCCTATGCTCAGACGAATCTTCCTGCCTGGAAATATCAAGCACTGATTACACCTGCACCGGCACAGACCGGTGCGACCGGATCGACGTCGACTGTTGCGCAGCCGGCACCGACGGGGCAACCTGTTATTGGTCAACCCGCAACCGGTGGTGTTCTCTTGCCGAGCCAGAGCTCAGCCTCGACCGGAAACGGCGGGGGCGGGTCTGGAGAAAAGAAAAACTACGCTCAGAAGTTTAACCAAGAGCGTGAAAAACAAGGAGCCAATCCGTTTGTCACACCGACGCCGGCGGCGACTCAGCAAAGTTAATTTTTTAAGGAGAACATTTTATGAAATCGAGTGATTTGAATAATATTTCGTTCCTTCGTGAGACACACGACGGGCTGATGTTCCCGCCTTTTATCGCCGATCAACACAGTGTTATGAGGGACACTGGTCGGCAGATTGCGTGGGAACTCCTGACGGACGACTTCCGTCACGGCGGTGTTTACGTCGAGGCGACGGCAATTGCCGCCATCGACGCGGTCCTCGTCCCGGTCGTCGCCCTGCTGGGCGGTATTCCGAAAGGCGAAGTCATCAGGTTCGGGGCGAAGAAATTTGCCAAGCTCACTGACGATGCGTTCGAGGGCGACACTGAACTCTCCGTCGAGCCCTTGGCAGTGGCTCTCGCGGACGGCGACACCGGCTATAGCCGGGGCAACGGAGGCTGGTTCGTCAGAGCCGGCGAGGAAATGGATCTTTTGGCTGACGGCAGAATACTTCCTTCAGTCATCGCGACGGGTGGCGTCACCTGTTACGGACTGCTGTTGACCAATGCGAACGCCGCGGCGAGCGACGCTTCGACGGGTTACGGCGTGGCAACCCAGGCTCAGGTTTACGAAAATCTGTTGCCGCGGGCAACGGGATCGCCGAAAGTCATTTCGTCGACCCATAAGACCGAGCTTCTGGCTCGCGGAGGAGCTTGGGTCTTCCTCCAGTACAGCGACAACACCTAGAGAGCACTTCTCTGGTATATCTGGTGTGCACATAGAGGCCGCCAGATGAATTTTTATTTCGTAGATAGGAGAAATTATTATGGAATTTGATTTAAGGCAAGCAATCGAATCCCTGGACCAGGAAGAAGTGTTCAACATTGCTAACCAGGCGCGTCCGGCTTCGGATTATTTGGGTAACACCATTTTACCGAACCGTAATATGGAAACATACGACGTCGAAGGTGGCAATATGACCATTCGAACCACAATGGCTGGTCTCAGCGGTATGGATTCGCGATACACCGAGGGCGGTGCCGCCGAGTCGAGTGACTTCACCGGGAAAACGGGCAAACTGACGATCCACGCGGAATTGTCAGAAAAAATGCTCCGTGAACTTCAGGCGAAGCTGCTCCGGTTGACGGCGCGTCGTATGGATAACACGCAACTGGTCCAGGAGACGGGACTCAACTTCGTCAACAAGATCATCGTTCAGGCGTTGCTCGATCGCGAAGAGTGGCTCAAATGGCAGGGGATCACGACCGGTCAGCTCAATTGGCAATTCAACGGTAAAGTGTTGAAAGCCGACTACGGCATTCCGGCTGGCAATTTCCTGCCGGCGAGAACGGGCAACTTCCGCTACGGCGGGTCGAGCTCGATGCTCTGGAACGACATTTGGCTGATGCAAGAGAAACTTCAGTGGCAGGTGCTGGCGTACCTGATCCACCCGACGTTGCTCCGTGATATTATGGCGAATCCGACCGTCAATCAACTGGAGTTCATCTCGCAGAACCTCGTCACCGGTCAGTTCACCTTTAGACGCCGGATCGCGGACGGCACAGGCGGCTCAACCCGTTTATCGACCGACCCTCGTGACACCATCACGCTGACGGCGTATAACAAGGAAGCCGAGATCTTCGACCTGGTGACACCGGGCAAAACGAAGAAAGTCCCGTTCTTGACGCCGGGCGCGTTCATCGCGATCGGTGCTCAGACGAACAACTCGGTCTTCCGTGTCGGTGACGGCTCAACGGAGCCGCCGGCATCGCCGATCGAATTGGGCTATGGTCACGTCGCACCCACCACCGAGGGCGGCGGCAACCCGGGTCGCTGGACGCGTCTTCGTGTTCACCCGGATAAACCGTGGGGTATGGAGTCCGACGGCGTGGAAAACTTTATCCCCGTCATCGAAGCTCCGGACCGCCTCGTCATCGGATCGAGCCAAGTCGGCGCGTAATCGATTTTCTCCAAGAGGGGTTGAGCTTTCGGGCTCTTCCCTCTTTGAGAAGCTTTTCAACAGGAGAAAAAAGACAATGGGAATTTCAGCAGAAAAGAGAAAGCAATTGGAAGAGCAATTCAAAGACGTCCCTCAAGAGGGTCGCGTCTTATTTGAAGTCCGGGCGACGTTTAGCGACTCGGGCACGGGTCTTCATTACGGAAAGGGGATCTATCCGCTCCGTAAAGAAGTCGCCGACAGATTTCACCGGGAAAAACGCGGTCGCTTCATAGACGCCTCTCAGGCGCCGAAAGAGGAAGAAGCCGGCGGTTTCTTCGGGACACCCAACGAAGCCGCGAATTTGGCGGAGTCAGAGAGCCGTCCCAATGAAGACGATGCCGATGATCCCAACACCGAAACTACGTCTCTCCTCGGCAAAGATAAGGAGGTCGAAAAGACCGAAGATCCGCCCGCCGAAGATACACCGTTGCCCCAGCGCTTTCCGGAGCGCCAGATCTTGGTCGACCTCGGGATCGACACGATCGAAAAACTCGAAGCATTGAGCGAAGACGATCTCAAAGCCAAACCGGGCATTGCTCAGGCGAAGGCGACGAGAATCGGCATCGCATTGGCGGAGTTCCGGGAATTGAATCCCAAGTAATATCGGGAGACGACATAAATGTTGACTGACGCAGAAATCACCGCCGGGCAGGGACGACTCACCGGCAATAAATTGAAGCCCGTAGACGTGTCCAAACTCGTCAAAGTCTTTCGTATGACTTTCACGGATCTGGAGCAAAAGAACAACTACGACTTTAAGGCAAAGCTCGAGGGTGTCGACGACACGGGTAACTCCGAAAAGAACGCGGCTCAAATAGCAGCGGCTCTCTCCAAAATGGAAGAACTCGGGTTCGGCAGTCCGGAGCTCGGCGGTGGTCGGTCAACAATTAAATACAAACAGGCTGAGGAATATTTGGATTGGGTCTTGTTTATCTTCTCGACCATTTATCCAATTCCGCCTGAGTTTTCGAAAGTCAATTTGATGCGGCTGATGTTCACGGGACGGAAAGCTCGAAAGTCCCAGAGCGTCATTTCCAATAGGGTATTTTAATGGGAGTTCGTGAGAACGCAATTCGGATCACAGCCAAGGGATTCAATATGGAACGCCGGATCCTGAGTCCCGGTCTGAGTTACGTGATCTTATTGGCTCAGGACTCCAAAGTATCAAAGGGTTTTCGTGAGCTCAGGAGATACGACGCCGGGTTCATTGCCCGGAGTAATACTTTCCGGAACCAAAAGGAGTTTGAAATTGCCACCCTCGACGACTTGTCAGCAGACACGGTGTTTTTGACACATCTGGCATACAAGGGGCGGCTCTATAAAGTGGGGGAAGGGGATATAGTGGAACCCGACGACGAGCGCTTTACGTGGCTCTTCTACGGCTCTATTCGCAATCAGACGTATATCCCCAATTGATAATGCAAGTAGTCCAGGGCATAGACGAAGTCATCAGAGCATTCGAGGAATTTATTCTCGCTGATTGGAGCGGAGTCGCGGACGACATAAAAGATGCCTGGATCGAGCAAGTCTATTTGCAGGACGCCATCGACACGGGTCGATTTATTCAGTCCATAGATTGGATCCAGACACAGTGGGGCGATGCCTTTGAGAGATATTTGATTTCGACGCAGCGAGATGTCTTCGTCACTTATGACGGGTTCCTGGAATATGGGACGAAGTATATGAAGGCGAGACCGATGGCTCAGCGAGGGGTTGAGACCGCTGACATTTCGCCGACTATTGACGACGTCGTCAACGATGCTTTTTATTTTTAGGTGTTATGAACGTAGAACAGTTTGCAACTCACATTTTGACGCTCCGTAACAATTTGTATACGGCGCTCCGGACCAATCTTCCGGTCGACTGTGATTTGATCAAACGATACGTCGTCAACACGGACCGGGACTCAGACCAGGGTTGGATTGCCGGG
>JALHNX010000173.1 GCA_022843305.1 Pyrinomonadaceae bacterium
ATTTTGCGCGGCTACTTCTATATCTAATTCAAAACATTTTTATAATATGTATCAAAAATCGTTGACATTTAAAATTACCCTGTGCTATTTTTGTTTCACTGATGCTGTACTGCTCCCAACCGTCGTATGCTTTTAACGGGAAAAGTCAACAGAGAAATTTAGTCTTCTATCAAAACTAAAACTCGGTTCGGCAGGGGGTCGGAATTACTTTCAATAATTAACCAATTAAATTTCCGAATTGATTTAGCTGAAGTTTGCCAAATCATTTCCCTATACTATTAAAAACATATGCAAGAAAATCCCTTCTTTTCCGGTAGTGCGGAGGTAACTCCCAAGAATCTCGGAGAAGCTATTCAACAGGCAATCGAAATCGAGATTGCGACAATTCCGGTTTATCTTTATACATATTATTCGGTCAACCGCGTTCCCGATCAGGACGCGATCAGCGGTGCACTCGCGCAGGAACTGACGCGTAAAGGAATGGCAACGCCGGAAGCGAATAAGGTCGCGCTGAAGCTCTCGGCGCAGATTATGGTTTACGCCAATAAGGTCGGCGCGACGATTATGAGCGTCGTGATGGAAGAGATGCTTCATATGTCGCTCTCTTCCAATCTGAAACAGGCGCTGATCGGTCAACCGGTTTTAACCGGCAGATCGCCGTCCGTTTATCCGACTTGTCTTCCGGGACACGAACCGGAATTCGATATTAATCTGGCTTCGTTTTCATTGGATCAATTAATGACTTTTCTTAAAATCGAAAGTCCCGATCCGTTGCCCGAGACGACACCGTTAGTCAAAGCGATTCCATATAAAACCATCGGTCAATTCTACGACATGATAAAAAAATGCCTGGAAAAGAACGATAAAAAACTGAAGTATTCGACCGACAGAGCGCAATTGGTTCCCGGGCGACGTTATTACGCAACGAATAATATCGACACCGTTTATTACGACATCAATCATAAACCGCAATATATGGACGCGGACGATTCGGGCGATCTGGTGCGCGTCGTTGATTTGAAGTCCGCCAAAAAAGCTATTTCGCAAATCGTTGAACAGGGCGAAGGCAACAAAAATGCGCCGGGGTTAAATCCCGACGGCTCGGTTGACTGCAAGCCCGTAACAGACAGTGATTTCGACGATAAGGACAAAAAAGAATTGTCGCACTTCGAAAAATTCGTTCAGCTTTACTGCGAATACAACGATTTGAATAAACAATTCGCGTCATACGGTTTGAACGACATAGACATCAGCAATTATTTCGTGCTGAACGTGCCGACGAATCCGACGACGGCGAGCTATCCGACCGCCAAGATCAAGGCGGTTTCCAATCTCGTCAACGCGGTCTATACATACGTGTTCATTATGACGGAAGGCTGTTATCAAAACGACGGCGATACGCAGTATGAGATTTTTATGTTCGGCATCCACAAAACGATGATTTTCATTCTGAATTCGCTGTGCGGCGACATTCAGGGTTTGACCTACACCGAAAACGGACAGACGTTCAAGGCAACGGCGACCTTTGAAAATTACCCGTTCGGTCTGATGTCGAGTCCGAAATCGCAATTGATCGAGCTTTACAACGAAGCCGTCACATTGTATCCGACAATTTCGTATCTTGCACAAAGATTTCAGGATTTGCCGGACGTTCCGTTAACCGATAGCCCGAGAGGAAAAATGTAAAATTATGAACAAAAAACCAACAACAATCGAAAACTTAGGCGGCAGTAACGGTTGCGGCGGCGGCTGTTCAGCACCCGCGCCGACACCGACACCATCATCAGGTTCCGTTATCCCGCCGCCTGTCGAGCTGCACGTTTGTATGGGTTTGAACGCCTGTAAAGGACACGACCGTTTCGGCACGAACGACTGCGCCGGAATGGGTTTCTGCGCGACCGCCGAAAGGCATAACTGCCATACGCTCAACAATTGTCGCGGACAAGGCGGCTGCGGTTTATACGGCGACGGCGAAGAACAAAGCAATCCCGGCAACAACGATTGCGCGTGGCAGGGAAGCTGCGCCGTTCCGATTCAGGCGGAACGTTATAGCACGCAGGGCGAAAACAAAGGCAAAAGTGTCTGGGTTCTCGCGCGTAAATTGTTCGAAGAACGAATGAACAAAGCCAACCGAAATTTCGGACCGTCACCGTATCAATGCGGACCGCCGCAGTCGTGGCTCGTCGAAAGTTTGGGCAGTTACGACTCGTGCGGCAACAGCGGCAATAAATATTGCAGTTTCGGATTTAACGATCCCGCCGCGGATGCTAAAGAACTCTGCGAAAAAAGCGAACCACATCTGTGCGGCTCTAAAAAATAAAATTTCGAAACGATGAACAAAGAAGTCTCGCCGGGCAGTATTAAAAATCTTCCGAATCCCGGTTTGGGGTTGGGACTGCGAAGCAAGCACTTTAACTATATTTTGGAAAATAATCCCGAAATCGATTGGTTTGAAATCATCTCGGAAAATTTTATGGATTCCGGCGGCAGACCGAAACACGTTCTCCGCCGGATCGCCGAACGATACCCGGTCGCAATGCACGGCGTTTCGCTTTCCATCGGCAGCGCGGACGAATTAAACATCGAGTATTTAAAGAAGCTAAAAAATCTGGCAGCGGAAATTAATCCTTTGTGGATCAGCGATCATTTGTGCTGGACGGGAATTAATAATCTGAACTCTCACGATTTGCTTCCCTTGCCGCTCAACGAAGAATCCTTAAAACACGCCTGCCGAAAAATAAATAAAGCGCAGGATTTTCTTGAACGCCCGCTCGTTTTTGAAAATCCGAGTACTTACTTAACCTTCAAACTATCCACCATCAGTGAATGGGATTTTCTGCGTTTTATGACCGAAGAAACCAATTGCGGAATTTTGCTCGACGTAAATAATGTTTACGTTTCGGCGTTTAACAACGACTTCGACGCGGCGCATTACATCGAACAATTGCCGCATGAAAGTATCGTTCAGATGCACATCGCCGGACATCGTAATTGCGGCGATTATATTATTGACACACACGATAATTTCGTCGCGCCGGAAGTTTGGAAACTCTTTTCGCGCGCGTGGAATTTAACCGGCGGCGCGGCTGTTCTTTTGGAATGGGACAGCGAAATTCCCGACTTCGACGCGTATCATTCCGAATTGTTAAAAGCAAAAAATTTTATGAACGTTGTGACCGACATTCAGGAATTCAACGAAGAAAAAAAATATCAATTCGAGGTTGTTTCCAATCCGTTAGATTTTCTCGTGACGGACGTTATTCACGAATTAAACCGATAATTTTTATGCCGACTGACGCACAATCGGAACTCGCGCAAATTCAAAACTGGATGCAGTCGTTTTTAATTTCGCCGGAACCTAATCCGGTAAAAGCGGCGGATTTTATCAATGATTCGAGCCGTCTGTCGGCAGCGCGGCATTTGAATATTTACCGTCAAAGCTACATCGCCCGTTTGCGCGAATGTATGAAAAATCAATTCAGCGCGCTAAATTACGCGCTCGGCGAAGAATTATTTCAGATGTTCGCCGAACAGTATTTGGACGCTTATCCGTCCAACAGTTACACGCTGAATAACCTCGGCAAAAATTTCCCCTCCTATCTTGAAGAAACACGTCCTGACGCGGAATCGGAAGAAAAAGAATCGTGGATTGATTTTATAATCGCATTGGCGAATTTCGAATTCTCGCTTTCGGAGATTTTCGATGAACACGCCGAAGAGGAAATCGTTTTGGCAGATGATTCCGCGCCTGACGAAGCGTTAAAACTTGTTCGGGTTTTTCATCTTTTTCAGCACCCTTATCCCGTCTGCCGGTACTATCTCGATGTCGTCAAAAAGAAAAATCCCGAGCTGCCGTTTGAAGAAAATACATGGTGTGCGGTCACTCGCTGCCATTATCGTTTAGGATTATTGGAAATAAATCCCGCCCAGTATTTTTTCCTCGAAAAACTGCGGCGCGGCTTATCTGTTGAGGAGGCGAAAATTTACACAATCCGCAAATTTAGCCTCGATCCGAAAAAATTTGAAAACCTGTGGTATATGTGGCGAAAAAGTTTTATTGATTCAAACTTTTTTCATTATAAATAATTTTCGTCATATACTTTTTTAAATTTTTCGCCTTTAATCAAACAGATATTGTTCTTGAAATTTTCTGTCATCAATCGTAAAAACAAGATTAATTTTATTTTTGTAAAAACTTGTTGACACCGGTTCCCAACTTTATTAGCGCACTACAGGTATTGTCTTAACACAATAAAGTCAGAAGCTATCTTAAAAATAAACCTTCGTCGTTGAGAGGTGGTCTTTGACCGCCGAATCTCGATAAAACCCCGCGAACGGTGGTCAAAGACCACCTTTCAACGGGGTGTTGAATATTTTTCAGACAGGCTCTAGTCGCTTCAACCGAAATATCCATTAATAGGCTTTTTTCTAAAATTGAAATAAATCTTAAAACGGTTGATGATTATTGACGGTAAAATATAAACTTTCTATGCTTTTACTAGATGGAGAATGATTTACCACATTTTTTATCAGAATTATTAACATTTACTGATAAGAGAATTGAAGGCAAAACTGCAATGAACATACGATTCCCTGTTTTCATGAAGCATCTTTTGCATTTTCTCGAACCAATGCAAATTGTTAAAGTTACTGGGACGAATGGTAAAGGTTCACTTTGCGCCTTATTAGAGTCGTGCCTAATGTATGAAGGGTTAAAAGTCGGGTTGTTTACCTCTCCTCATTTGTCTCGAATTACGGAACGTTTCAGAGTTAATAGTATCGAAACATCTCCTGATGTTCTAGACTATTATGCAGAAAAAGTCCTTCATATTGCATATGAAGTAGTAGAAACATATGGTGAATCGTTCAAACCTTCGTTCTTTGAAGCACTTATCTTAATCGCAATTTACCTGTTCTATGAACAAAAAGTTGATGTTATAATTTTCGAGGCTGGAATAGGCGGATATAATGACGCAATTAGCTTATTGCCAGGCAAATTTTCTGCGATCACCAGTATTGGTATGGATCATAAAGACCAACTTGGTGATTCGTTAGAATCAATTGCTGCTAATAAGGCTGGTATTGCCTCAAATAACTCATTCCTGATATTAGGTGCAGATATTTCACCATCACTCTGTAAAATTATCGAAGATGATGTAAATGCAAGAGAAGTTATTGTTTACCAAGCATCAATAGATGATGTGAAAGTTACCTTCATAGAATTAAGGCTCCCTATGCAGGTTGAGTTAACTATAGACAAAGACTTGATACGTTGTGAACTTCCACTTTTGGGACACCACCAATTACTCAATTTTTCTACTCTAGTGAGACTAGTACAAATTCTCGCTGAACATGGAGTTGTTCGTGATTTTAATTGCCTTAAAGGAGTGAAAAATGTCAAATGGGCAGGTCGTTTAGAAGTCCGAGATATACCTCCCTGCTTCATTATAGATGCTGCCCATAACGAGCATGGTATTTTAGCATTAATAAATTCCCTAGCGGATCTTGCACCTTACCCGGAACGCATATTAATTTACGGTGCAAGCGCGGACAAAGATTACCAATCCTGTCTTCCACACTTATCTGAAATTGCTCCTCAAGTGTACCTTGTTGAAGGTTTCTATCGTGCTGAAAAAGCAAATATAATTGCTTCAATGCTTCCGACAAGTTGCCGGGGGGTGAAAAGTTTTTCCTCACCGGCACAGGCATTCGCGTTCTTTGCAAAAAATACATCTTTTAACGACAAGTTTATTATTGCTACCGGATCAATATTTATGATTGGTGAATTGCTGAGCTGCATGGATTCGATGCAATCATCATCTCAGATTAATTGAATTCTGGAGATCAGACATGGCGAATAAAAAATCAGAAATTAATACCTCTATCGTTCAAGAAGTCCTACTAAAAATCCCAAAATTTGGTAATGGTGTTGGATTACATCGAATGCTCGCACTTTGTAATTCCCTAGCAAATTCCCAGTGGATGAAGCAATTAGATGCTATCAAAATTACCGGATCAAATGGTAAAGGTAGTGTTTCTGCGATGGTATCTAATATTCTCAGGGAATTGGGATTTAGTGTGGGACTTTATACATCACCGCACCTTGTTAAATTTAACGAGCGAATAATGGTTAACGGTGTGCCTATTTCGGATTCAGAACTTTCAAGTGCTGTCCAGTGGTTTCATAAACAACGAGATAACTATCAACGTCGTTTTCCTAATGATACTATTGGAGCATTTGAGGCGTTCACAGCCATCGCCTTAAATTACTTTTCAGTAAAACAGCCTCAAGTTCTGGTGACTGAAGCGGGAATAGGTGGACGTTATGATTCTACACGAATTATTCCAGGGCAAATTATCGGCTTGACCTCAGTAGACCTGGAGCATACAGCCTTGTTAGGTCCAACAATTGAGCTTATTGCCTATGATAAGGCGGATCTTTGTCCAGAAAGTGGAGCTATCATAACAGGTATATCAGACCAAGATATATTACGGCGACTGAAGGCATATTGTACATTGAGAGGGGTTACCTTGCATAGTGTTGTTGATTACAGTTTTGCTCATAGGGTTTCATTTGGCGAAACTCACATGGAGCTGGATTTAGATGTAAATGGGTTAAATCTTACTGGTTTGAAAGTAGGCTTGCAGGGAGTCCATCAAGTTACAAATGTAATGGTGGCAGTATCAATTCTTCAAGAGTGGTTGAAGTTTCATCAACCGGAGATTTCTGAAGAGCGGTTTAAAGAAGCCATACACCGTGGAATGCACTCTCTACGCTGGAAAGGGCGGTTCGAGCGTATTCACCAAAACCCTGACGTTTTTATAGATGTTGGACATACCCCGGATGCAATTGCATCCTTAGTGAAAACAGTAGGTTCTGCACTAGGCGATAAACGAATATTACTTGTCACAGGAGTTTCTTATGATAAAGAGATTGAAAGTATAATCAAAGAGTTGGTAGTCATTGCGGATGCCGTAATTTGCACACAGGCATACCATAAAGGATCTCCACCCGATGAAATTCTTAAAATTGTCCAAGACACAAGACAAGATATACCGGCATTTGCAGAATCTAATATTGATAAGGCAATGCAGCGTGCAATCGAGTATGCATCTGAAAATGGTATGACTGTATTAGTAGCAGGAGGACTCTTCCTTGCAATCGAGGCAATGCAGGCACTTAATGGAGAAAACCCTCAAGACCTAAGGTTTTTTTAGTGTTTAGTTAAGAACCTGATATAAAATTGGTGAAATTAAAATGACAAGATTATAAATTTCTAAACTCTCGAAACGATTCGGGTGGAGGGTATCAGATTTTTTGTTAAATTTCCTATTGGGATTTTTGCTTTATCCACCCAAATTTCCTTTTATTAAGGATTTAGCGAAAATCGGTTGACAAAACGGGAAAACCAAAATTTCAGCCATTGATTATTATTCAGATAACTTTAATCACTTATCAAATATGATTTCCAGCCAGTCGATGTTAAAACATAATGTTTTCGAGCATTTAATATTTCCTCAGCTTCCTAACTTCTGTGGCATAGCTGCCTGCTGTACCGCTCTTAGTTGTATTCTTCAACGACAATTAACAGAGCAAGAATTACATACACAATATGAGGTTGGCAGATATACGAAATTGCGAATTCCAGTTGATCACCCCCTTGATAACTTAAAGAGTATACCGCGTTTAGGTCAAGGATTTAGCAACTGGGACGTGGTTCGACTTATTAATGCCGTACTTCTTGATTATGAAAAAGAACCTTCGTCTGTGATCTTGTGCGGGGAAGATTTCGTGCGTGAGGTACTTAACCCACACCGACTTAACAGCATACTTGATTGGCTTCAAGATAATTCATCTCATGCGATTGTTCATATAATGAATCACTATGCTGTATTCGGTGGGGTTCTTCAATCACCCAAAACAAGGGAGATTTATTTACTGCTAGCCGACTCTTCTGTTCAAACCGGTCCATTTCGTTCTATAGCATTATCAGAAATCATTAATCTGGCTCTTAGAGATCAACGTTATGGGGTCGTTCTTGTTTCCGACAAACCCATCCCTCAAAACATTTTCGAATTATGGACTGCTGCAATGACACCGCCGGAAGTTAGCGAGCGGAAAAGATTCGCGCGTATAAATGCGAAGAGATAATTCCTTCAACATTTACCTCTCGCGGAAATTGAGCGGCGATTTCCGTTTTATCGGGAATTTTAGAAGCGGCAGCCCACTCGATAAGCGAAAGAATTCCCGGATACCAAACAAGATGTAGTTCCAGAAAATCGCTTTGCAGTGTCCTGATTTTGGTTATGAAGTCGGCTCCTGTTCTTTGCCCGCCACAGTGTAAAGCGAGGAGATAAATAAACCGTTCAAGCAGTGCTTCGAATGGATTTTTGACTCCGGCATCATTTAAAAGTCTGCTTGTCGTATCAAGGTTGCCTTCGAGTGCTGAAAGCAGTGCGCTGGTTTGGAGACACCACTGTCTCGTCGGGCGATGCTTTTTCTCTTCGCACAGTTCTAATGACTTTCTGTTGTAAGACCGCGCGCCTTCAGAATCGCCGACCAAAAGTCCTAAGATATTTGCCTTCGTATCCAAAGCCGTCGCAAGGCTCAGCGGCGGTCCGCCAGTGAGGGCTTCGATTGACTTATCTATCACTTCAAGCGATTTTCGATGTTCGAACTTTCTTGCATGAACCTCCGCCAAAGCTCTCAATGATTTGCCAAGCCCATGTTTATTGCGTTGGCTGGTTTGAATACTGATAATCTCGTGAAGTTGCGCTTCCGCCTCCGTATAATTGCCAATCCGAAACAGACAAGTCGCCAGAAGCAGGCTGGAGGCATGTTTTTGTTCGAGTGAGAATACCGAATTAGTGTCTTTTAGTATATTTTTAAGTAACTCAGACGCTTCCAAATAGTTAGATTCCGACGCGAGTTTGATATATGCTAATTGATGTTCACATTTGTATGCATAAAGCGACATTCCGTTCATACCTAAATTAAAGACTATTTTCGCGGCACTAAAATCTTCCTTATATTGATAAGCCCGCCCCACAACGAAGGCATGTTTTGATAAAAGCTCCGGCGGAAGATTTTGAAACTCAAATTTTTGTACATGAGAGAGCATTTTATCCATTTCATTATTAAGCAAAGTATTTAACGCCAATGAAAGCTGCCGCCGCGCTTTTAATTGTGGGTTTTCCTTGATTACACTGCCATATACATCCAGATTGAGTAAATCCAGCGCATTTTTATACTCGCCGATGGTTTCCAGATATTCAACATAATCCAGAATTCCCTCAACGCCGGTTTTATTAAAACCTTCCGAATTATCGGATAAATGTTTTAGAAGGGTCGTGAAGTTGTCCGTATCGAAATTATTAAAACTATAATTTACACGAAAAAAATCCAAACATTCGTGAGTGAATCCTTTAGCCAGGGATTCATGTTTAAAATCGTTCATAACAGCTACTAAAAATGAAAATCGTGCCGGATCGTCCGTGAAAGTCCACTCCGCAAAAAACACTAATGCTATCAACAGGTGTTGTGAGTCAATTCTGTTATTAACCTCAGGCAGTAGTGTATGCAAACTCGAAAGTGCCTGGTCAGGTTCCTTTCCGAAATTTTGATTCCACCATTCACTCCATAAATATCGCGCTATGAAGAACTCAAATGCCCAATCAGCACCAAACTTAATGAATGATTCATCGCCGAAGCTGCGTCTTGTTACTTCTTTTTCAAGAAAAGGAGTGCTTGCGAGGAGTTTATCAAACTCTCTTCCCCTGTACCAAGTCTGATTCTGAAGTTCGTTTTCGGAACATTTTAAATCCTTATTCAAACGCAGAATGAAAATAGCCAGTTTGCCTAAATAGCCTTCCATTCTTGAAGTGGTGGAGCTTTGTTCTATACCGGCGGTTGTTAAAGCCTTACTGACTATTTTACGTATTAGTTTTGATCTGCCTATCCGTAGCGGAATTTCCCTTCCCTGATAAGTCTTCATCATCAAATCAAGGATGAAAGGACGGTCAAGCATCCTAAGAATAGGCTCGGACAGTTGTTCGAATGAAGTCGAAGGTTTCAACCCCGTCTCGCAGTATTTTTCATACATTACCTGAAGTTCAAGTTTTTCATCCGGCAGGACGGTTTTGTTGATTCGCCCGATATCGACATAGGGCTGCCCGTCGTTATCCCGGTAAAATGAGGTGTAATCAAAATCCTGCTCGTTGGAGTAAACATCCCGCCAGAAGAAAACTTCCGGAAGATACTCACGAAGAAATTCCGAGCGCAAAGATAAAATAACCTTTGAATTGATATTTTCTTCTTGAGCGAATGAGGTTAGATTATCAATGAAAATTTTAAACTCTTTACGCGAAAACTCCACGCATTCATTAATTCCGTCAAATATAAGCACCCATTTTTTGTTTGGACAGCGACCGAAAAAATCACGCAGCCGCGAGCGATTAAAATATTCGCCCGGCAGCAGCGCGGTGAACAGCTCTTTTAGAAGGCTTTGAGTTTTTTGACCGGAACAATTAATAAATACCGGCAAATAATTTGCCCGGTCGAATTGTTGGGCGAGCTGAAGCAGAAGGCTTGTTTTACCCGTGCCTGACGCACCGGCTAAGAGAAGCAAACCGCTTGACGATTTCTCCAAAAAATCTTGAACATCGTTCTCGACACTTCGCGCGACATAGCGATTATTCTGAAAAAGCTTATAACCGTAATGGCTTTCAATAATATTCGCTCGGTGTTCAAATATCAGACCGGAAACAAAGCCCTCCGGGCAGGATTTCAAATCAAGCTGAAAAGGCACGCTACGAAAATGACGCGCAATTTTAAGATCGCATTCCTGTGAAATTTTGCGCCACTCTTCAGCAAGTTCGGGATGTTCGCGTAGAAGAGCGTTAAAAGTCAAAGCATCGCCGCTAATTTTTTTAGTTCTCTTGTACGAGGCTCTGACATAGGCGACGACGCGAAGTAACTGCAAATCAAAGACCGGAGCGCCGCTGTTGCCTTTGTCCTTACTAATCCCTCTGATATTAAGACGCTCCTGTCTCTCAATATTGTATTTACTGGTCAAAAAACCTTTGAACGGTTGAGGTGAAATAGGGAATCCGGGAACACCGGCTCCGGAATAACCTACCGAGAGAGCGTCATGGTAAAATTCCGTCATCAGTAGCCCGTCATAGATTGGCAGAGGCGGAGTACTAACGGACTCTTCACCGGAATCCTGGATGCTCAAAAGAAGCAGGTCTTTTTCAGGAGCTGAAAATATTGTATGAGTCGGATAACTACGATCGTTCCAGCGGACCCGTATTTCTTTTCTTAAAAGCGCGCCATGATAGCAGGTACAAACTAAACCATCGCACGATACAAAAAAACCGGTCTGGAAAGTCTTTCCATCAAACTCGATCAGAACAACGGATGGTTTAATGAGCGACTCTACAAACCTAACTAATTCGTTAAAGCCTTTTGAATTATTGCTGCCCATCGCATAACTTATCACCCGCCCATTGAACGATAATTACAGCCAACGTGAGGGGAGCATGATACCCTTGAGAAGTTGCTATAAGTTCGCTGATCGCAATAGTAAGATGAATTCGGGTCTTATATTTTTCTTTCATCGCCTGAAAACTCCACTGTGAACATAACAGGCTGTGAAGATTTACCTGTTCAGCCCAGTTCATAAATGCTTCGCGCAAATTATCTACAGTTCCAACAAGATCATCGACGCTGCCTCCTACTTCTTTCTTTAATTCTTCATCGTACCATTGCAATAATATTTTCTGCTCTGACTTATTCAATAACTTTTTAATTTCTTGCAAATTTTTCTTTTCTGATTCATTTTTTTGACTCATTTTTATTCCCTCACTAAAACGATTTATTGAAAAACAACAACCGATATGCTTTACAGCTTAAATACAAAAATTTCCCTTACCTCTTATTTCTTTTAAGAAACTCAGTAAAAAGTTTCTGATTTTATTTACAACAAATTTTGGAAGCCTTTCAGTGACTGTATTAAAACTATGTAAGACTTTTTCACTTTTAGAGCGCATTAGTATTCAATGTATGGTATATCCGCAGCTTTTGAACCAGCCTTCAGCATCCTTTGAGCTAACCAAAAGTAGGGCTTCAGCTAAGGCTTTCTCTAAT
>JALHNX010000174.1 GCA_022843305.1 Pyrinomonadaceae bacterium
ACACTCGCGCGGGATTTACGGATTTTGTGCGAAAATCTTTACGAAATCGAATCCATTACCGCGCTCGATTTATTTCCGCAAACGCATCACGTCGAAACGGTCGTGCATCTGAAATTAATATAAACATTTTGCAACTTTCGGGCGTTTAATTCATCTGATAAGGACAGTTGAAAAACCCCGGATAACTAAATTAAACTTGAGATATGCCAAAGAAAGATTCAGACAAACAATCAACCGCCGCCGTGGCGGAGCGATACAGCGTGAGATGCCGCTATTGCGGGCAGAAAAATTCCGTCAAGGACGACTATAAAAACAATCAGGCGAATTGCGGAAAGTGTAAACTGCCGCTCTCGAACGAGCCGCACAAAAAGTTTGCCGATTTGAATAAACACGATTATATTCATCCGGCTGATTCGAAAGCACTTGCCGCTTTGCGGGCGATTCCGGGAATTGACACCGCGCTTCGACAGCTTTTGAAGGTGACAGGCGAATCGGCGATGCGCGTGATGTTTATGGCAAGCGCCGTCAAAATCACGCCGGAGCAATGCCCCGATTTGTATGTTAAACTGCAAATCGCCTGCACGACGCTCGGCGTTGATATGCCGGATTTCTTTATCCAGCAAAATCCGGTCGTCAATGCGTTTACGGGCGGCGTTGACAAATCTGTCATCGTGCTTTGGACGGGACTTGTCGAACGTCTGAACGACGAAGAACTGCTCGCGGTCATCGCGCACGAGGTCGGGCATATTCACGCCGAACACGTTCTTTATTTGACAGCGGCGCGCCTGATCGAGGCTTTGATGAACGCTTCGGTCGCCGCGCTCGTCCCGGGCAAGGACATTCTCAAATTTATCGTTTCGACCGGCATCAGCAGCGCGTTGATGGCTTGGGCGCGCCGCGCCGAGCTTTCCTGCGACCGCGCCGCGCTTCTCGTGACGCAAGACCCGCACGTCGTCGGCAGAACGATGATGAAATTGGCGGGCGGCACTTATGCGTCGAAAATTGATTACGATTTGTTTTTGGAACAGGCGCGCGAATTCCAGAAAAATTACGACGAAAAAGGGCTTGACCGTTTCTGGGC
Source organism: Pyrinomonadaceae bacterium (assembly GCA_022843305.1). Taxonomy (GTDB): domain Bacteria; phylum Acidobacteriota; class Blastocatellia; order Pyrinomonadales; family Pyrinomonadaceae; genus JAFDVJ01. The sequence continues at coordinate 1,082 of JALHNX010000174.1, forward strand.
TGATCTCCTGAACGCCGGTTTGACGCATCCGTTCCCGATCTGGCGCGTTTCGGAAATCCTCAAATGGGTTGACGACGGGCAGTATCAGGCATTGATGAATAAGCAATAAAGTGAAAAGGTGAAAAAGTGGGAAAAGTGAAAAAGTTTGTTTGAATTTAATCATCAAAACTTTTCACCTTTTCACCTTTTCACCTTTTCACCTTTTCACCTTTTCCTATGTTGATAGTTCTAACGACAACTCCAAACATTGAAGAAGCCGAAACTTTGGCGGAAAAGATTGTCGCCGAAAAACTTGCCGCCTGTGTGCAGGTTTTGCCGCCGATGAAATCGTTCTACTTTTGGGAAGGCGCGGTTCAGGCGGATTCCGAACATCTTCTGCTCATCAAAACTCTCGCCGAAAAATACGACGAACTGGAAATATTTATCCGATCAAATCACAGTTACGATGTTCCCGAAATCATCGCCGTCCGGGCGGAAAAAGTTTCGGACGGCTATTTCAAATGGCTCAAAGATTACTTGAACTGAAAACGCAAAGTGGAAAACGAAAAGTTTTTAGACTTATTAACTTTTCGTTTTCCACTTTGCGTTTTTCGTTTTCTCAGCTTTCCATGCCGCTGCCTTTTTTCTCTTCGGGCGATTCGCAGGTTTTGATAATGAAATCAACCGCGTCTTTGGGCGAATCCGTCAGGTAGATCAAACCTAAATCTTCCGGGCTGATGTTTTTTTCGTTGAGCATCGTCGAAGAAAGCCACGCCAGTAATCCCTGCCAGTATTGCGATCCGAACAGGACGACCGGAAAGTTGCGAATCTTGCGCGTCTGGATCAGCGTCAGGGCTTCAAAAAGCTCGTCCATGGTTCCGAAACCGCCGGGAAAAATAATGTAGGCGTTCGAATATTTGATGAAGACCGTTTTGCGGACGAAGAAATATTTAAAGGTCAGCGATTTTGTTTGATACGGATTCGCGCTCTGCTCGAACGGCAATTCGATGTTGCAGCCGACCGAAACCTTTCCGGCTTCGAACGCGCCGCGATTCGCCGCTTCCATAATTCCGGGTCCTCCGCCGGTGATAACTTCAAAACCCGCTTCCGCGAGCAGTTTTCCGGTTTCGACCGCCGCTTTGTAAAATTCGTCCGTTTCCTTCGTGCGCGCCGAGCCGAAGACGGAAACGCCTTTCGTGATCGTCGCCATCGAATCGAATCCGCCGACAAATTCGCCCAGAATGCGAAAAACGCGCCACGAATCCGACGTTTTATATTCGTCTTCCGGTTCGGGCGAACGAAGCAGAACCTCGTCGTCGGTCAATTGCCAGTAAGGCTTTTCTTCGAGCTTTTTCGCTTCGCCGACGGTTTTCGGTTCTCCGATTTCCGTTTCTTCGACTTTTTTTGATGATTTTTTTCTTTTCGGTTTATTTGCGTCTGTTTCTGCCATATCAATTTGGGATTGCGGAATGCGGATTGCAGATTTAAGATTTTTTACCGTAACTTTCGCGTCATTAGAAAAACAACTGAAAAGCAAAGCAAAAAATCCGCATTCCGCATTCCGCATTCCGCAATCGCTTAAATTCCCATAATATTGTAACCGCAATCAACGTAGATCGTTTCGCCGGTGATTGCCGTTGAAAGGTCGCTGACCAAAAATAAAGCGGTGTTGCCGACTTCGCGCGCCTCGACGTTGCGTTTCAGGGGCGATTTCTCGCCGACGTAATTGAGCAGCGTTCCCATATTTTTCACGCCGCGCGCCGAAAGCGTGTTGATCGGTCCGGCGCTGATCGCATTGACGCGGATGTTGTGTCTGCCGAGATCCGCTGCCAGATAACGTGTCGAAGCTTCGAGCGCGGCTTTGGCGACACCCATCACGTTGTAATTCATAACGACTTTTTCCGCACCGTAATAACTCATCGTGACGATGCTGCCGCCGTCTTTCATCAGCGGCATCGCGGCGAGCGAAACCTGTGTTAATGAAAAAGTGCTGATTTCCATCGCGGTCAGAAACGCCTCGCGCGTGGTCGTTAAGAATTCGCCTTCGAGCGCTTCGCGCGGCGCAAAGGCAATCGAATGAACCACAAAATCGAGCCGCCCGTATTTTTCGCCGACGGCGGCAAAAGCCGCGTCAACTTCCTGCTGATTCGTCACATCGCACGGCACGACGAGCGTTTCGGGCAAATCTTTTGTCAGCTTTTCGACGTTTTCTTTCAAGCGTTCGCCCTGATAGGTAAACGCGAGTTTCGCGCCCTGATTCAGACACGCTTCGGCGCAAGCCCACGCAATCGAACGCTTGTTCGCCACGCCAAAAATCATTCCAACTTTGTTTTTCAACATAAATTTCATCATTTATCATTTACCATTTATCATTTACCAGTCAACCAATGATAAATGGTAAATGATAAATGGTAAATGGTTTAGTTCATCGCGTAAATTTTTTGCAGGCTTTCAAAATCGAGCAGACGAATATCAACGTCAACCGGCGTTTCGCCAAATTTTTTGACGAGCGACGAACGCAACTGCGCTTCCGCCTGCTGGTCGAGCTGTGTGACTAAAACCAACAGCAGACGCATTTTCGCGCCGATCTTTAGCTGGCTGAAAGCCTTTTTGGTCGAAGCCATCTTGCTCATAATGAGATTGATTTTTTCCTGACTGATATTCGGCGTGACGAGAAACGTAACTTCGATGCAGGTTACGACATCCTGTTTGACCAAAACGCCGTCAAACGGTACGCTGCCGATCTGCACGTGGCGCAGCACGGGCATCCGCGCTTCCTGCTGAATCTGTCTTAAAGCTAAATCTTCGGCGACGATATACGCCGACATCAGATCGCTCAATTGCTCCTGCGAAATATCGAGAATTTTGGCAAGCGCGATGACTTCGTGATTGAGTTTCTGCCGTTGGCTTTCGGGCAGATCAATTTCCCACGCGAGATGTTGGTTGCCTTCGCCGACCGTGATGCGTTTCCACTGGTTGATATTCGTCCAGAGAAAAAATGCCAAACCGAGAATCGAAAGCATAAAAAGCCCCGAAAGTCCGAAACTTCCCATGCTGAGCGTCGAAACCAACCCGATTGCCAGACAGATCAAAGCGATTGTTCCGGCGGCTAAAACCCAAAAGTTCGATGCCGGACGGGCAAAATTCGCCAACGTGCGTTCGTTTTGTTTAATCATCAATTTTGAAAAAGGTTGAAAAGTAAAAGGGAACTGAATTGATAATAAACCGAAAATTCCGCGAAGACAAAATGAAAAAAGAATCAGTATAGCGAACGGTAGTGAGCATCTTTCGGTTTATACAAATTTCTTGAAGACAAACGTGTTCGCTACCGCTCACTATACTGATTCTTTTTATGCCGTAACGCTGCGCTCGAACGGAATTTCGTCGAAATGCGTCATTCGTTTGAAATCGCGGAAACGCTGATTAATTTCGTTGTATTCCAGACGGTCAACGCGTTCCGTGCCGAATTCTTCGACGTTGAACGAAGCCATTACCGAACCGTAGATCATTGCGCGGCGCAGAGTTTCGTTCGTGATTTCATTTTGCGCGGCGAGATAACCCATAAATCCGCCCGCGAACGTGTCGCCCGCGCCGGTCGGATCGAAAACCGATTCGAGCGGATACGCCGGAACGACGAAATAAGAATCCTTTGTAAAGAGCGTCGCGCCGTATTCGCCGCGTTTGATGACGACCGCTTTCAAACCGTAATCGAGAATAATTTTCGCGGCTTTGTGAATGTTCGGCTCGTCCGTGAGCTGCCGCGCTTCGGCATCGTTGATGATGATGCAGTCAACGACTTTAACGGTTTCGATAAGCTGATCTTTCATCGAAGAAATCCAGAAATTCATCGTGTCCATTGCGACAAACTCCGCGCGTTCGCATTGTTCGCGGACTTCTTTTTGAAGCATCGGCAAGATATTGGCGAGAAAAACGAGCCGCGCGTTTTTCGATTCTTCCGACAATTTCGGCTGAAACGTTTCAAAAACATTCAACTGAGTGTCGAGCGTGTGCGCCGTGTTCATATCGTAATCGTAACGCCCGCTCCAAAAGAAGGTTTTGCCGTCCGGCACGACTTCGACATCGTCCGTATTGATGTGATGACGCTCAAAAACCGCCCATTCCGTCTCCGTAAAATCGCCGCCGACCACGCCGACGACATTGACCTGCGTAAAAAAGCTCGCCGATAGCGAAAAATGCGTTCCCGCGCCGCCGAGAATCTTGTCGCGCTTGCCGAAAGGCGTTTCCAACGCGTCGAACGCGACCGAACCAACAACTGTTAAAGACATATTTTGATAAATTACCTCTGATTAAAAAGTGAATTTTTGATGTAGAAAAACAAAATGAAAGATTAGCACAAAAAGGAGCGAAAAACCGAATGCAAAACCGGAACGCCGTCATCCTGACGGCACACGTCGCTGAAAGCGGCGTAACAACCTCGCTTTCCCTTAAAACTTGCAAACAAACAAAAATTTTGAGCGTTTTTCAAACGCTGTGCCGTCAGGATGACGGCGTTCCCGGCTTGCTCATTGCTCACGTAATAACAGCAAAACGGTTTGGCAAAGCAATTTTCCTAAATTCTATTTGCTGTTTTCTTCCCAGGGAAATATTAAGTCATCGCTTGTTCCTGAAATACCGTCGTCGCCGTTTATCCAAACTCTGATCTTACCGTCGCTTTTCTTGTTAACTTCGCCGATGGAGATATGAACTTCTTCAAAAATATATTCGACTCTTCCGCAATCTCGGGCTTTGCCCTGTTTAATCAGATCGGCGATTTCTTCTTTTGTTAATTCGCGGGATTTTTCGTTAAATTGCAGCCGTCCCGATTGCAATGCTTTCGCAGTCGCGGTGGAAATGGAACCTAAACAGGATAATTGAGCGCTTTCTTCGGCGTTTTCCCACAACCGATAACCACAGTAAAAGATAAAGGCAAAAGTCAGAGCGATACATAATAAGCAAAATTTTACGGTGCCGGACATAAATTCATTTCACGCGGCGAGCTTCGAAAAGTTCATAATCATTTCACGCGCCACGGCGGATTTTTGCGGTTTTCGCCGGCGTGGAAAAGGCAGATGCGGTTATTCGACGGGTCGCGCAGATAGGCTTCGCGCCAGAGCCAGTCTTGATCTTTCGGTTCTTCTTCAAACTGCAAACCGAGTTTTTTCAGTTCGGCAACGCGCGCGTCCAAATCTTCGCATTCAAAATAAAGCACGATATTCGAATCGGTTTCCGTGATGCAGGTCGAATGAACGGAAAGCGTCGCGTCGCCGTCGGGACATTCCATTCGCGCGTAACGCGGCAGAGAATCAACAATCAATCGAAGCCCGAGTTTTTTGTAGAACTCGACCAATTCTTCGGTTTTGCTTGAAAAAATTGTAACCTGATTAAGATTCATAAAAGTAGAAAACGGAAAGCGGAAAATAAAAACATCATTTTCCGCTTTCCGTTTCCCGTTTTCCGCTATTTCTTCAGTTCTTTCAAAGTTTTGGCGGCATCGTTTTTAAACTTGCTGTTCGGATATTTTTCGACGAGCATCGTCAGATACATCGTCGCTTCTTCGCGCAGTTTTTCGGGCGCGTATTTTTTCTTTTCGTCTTCCGTTAAGCCAACGTCAATTTTCTGTTTGCCTTTATTGTTTGAAAGATAAAAACTGCTCATTCCCGCGATGTATAAAAATTCATCCATCTTTGAATAGTCGGGATACGCCGCAAAAGTTTCTTCAAAACGCAGCAGAACGGCTTTGTAAGCCTTTTTCGTGCGGTAATAGTTGTTTGCGACTTCCAGATTATGATTTGCGTCGGCTTCCATAATCGGATCGCGCTCAATCTCAGGTGTTTGCTGACCAAAAGTGTTTCCCGCCGAAAATGCGAAAAGACTAAAGAATAAACCGAATATTAAAAATGCTTTTTTCATAAAATTTTTGAAGCTCCGGCAAGTTTGATGCAATCAATTGGGCAATAGTTTATTCGCGTTAGCTTGGAAAAGACAAATTAACCACAGATAAACTCAGATGATTTCGGAATCTTAGCGGCAACTTTTTTATCATCAAAATCCGTGTCAATCCGTGTTTATCTGTGGTTGAAAAACTCCTAATCGCCGTTTCTGCCTTTATTTTCGATCAACTGCGCCAGGATCGCGTCAACGTTTTTCTTCGCATCGCCGAAAAGCATACGGTTATTTTCCTTGAAGAACAAAGGATTTTCAACACCGGCGTAACCGCTCGCCATACCGCGTTTCATCACGATCGAAAATTGCGCTTTCCAGACTTCGAGAACCGGCATCCCGGCGATCGGGCTGTTCGGGTCGTCCAAAGCCGCCGGGTTGACCGTATCGTTCGCGCCGATGACGAGCGCCACGTCTGTCGTCGGAAAATCGCGATTGAGTTCGTCCATTTCCAAAACGATGTCGTAGGGAACTTTCGCTTCGGCTAAAAGCACGTTCATATGCCCGGGCAAGCGTCCGGCGACGGGATGAATCCCGAAACGAACGGTAACGCCTTTTGCACGTAGAATTTTCGTGATTTCGGCGACGGCGTGCTGTGCCTGTGCAACCGCCATTCCGTAACCCGGAACGATGATGACGTGCCGCGCTTCGGTCAGCAGATGAACGGTTTCTTCAATCGAGATCGGCGTAACTTCGCCTTCGGGCAGTTCGCCCGAAGCGGGCGCGGTTCCGCTCGTCGTGCCGAATCCGCCCATAATGACGCTGAAAATCGAGCGGTTCATCGCTTTACACATAATCGCCGAAAGAATCGCGCCGGATGAACCGACAAGTGCGCCCGTCACGATCAGCAGATCGTTCGAAAGCATAAACCCTGCCGCTGCCGCCGCCCATCCCGAATAACTGTTGAGCATCGAAACGACGACCGGCATATCGCCGCCGCCAATCGCCGCGACGAGATGAATTCCGAGGACGGAAGCAATCGCCGTCATAATCAGAAGCGGCTGTAAACCGTTTGTGTGGTCGGCAGTCACGAACTGATAACCGAGAAAGATGCAAGCCAGAAGCATTGCGAGATTTAATAAATGTCTGCCGGGAATCATCAAAGATGCACTGCTGATTAATGCGCGAAGTTTTCCGAAGGCGACGACCGAACCCGTAAAAGTGATCGCGCCGATAAACACGCCGACAAAAATCTCGATGTCGTGAATCGTTTTTTCGGCGGTGGTCGGAAATGTCGGATGCTGTAAATAGCTTCCGATGCCGACCAGAACCGCCGCCGCGCCGACGAAACTATGAAGAATGGCGACGAGTTCGGGCATCGAGGTCATCGCGACGCGGGACGCGAGAATCGCGCCGATGATCACGCCCGGAATGATAACGGCGAGCAAAAGTCCGTAATTTGAAACGTTCGGGCTTAAGAATGCGGTTGCCAAAAATGCGATTGACATTCCGATAATGCCGTAAATGTTTCCGCGCCGCGACGTTTCGGGATTCGATAATCCGCTCAAACTCAGAATAAAAAACGCGCTGGCGACGATGTATGCGACTGTTAAAAGATTTTCTGACATTTATTTTTATTAACTTTTAATCTTTGACCTGAATTGTCCGGATGCTTTTGTCAAAAGCGTCTTTGATTTGCGGGTATTGTTTGGCATCGGTCTCAAAAACGAACCGCAGATTTTTTTTGTTTAATGAAGTCGTGTATTCCCGGTAATGAATCGGCTTTTCTTCATTAACCTCGGATTTTGTATTTCCGTCGGAGGTATCTTCTTCAGGGGCGACAAGTTCAACCAGAGTTGTATCTTTAGCAGGTGTTTCCCACTCAAAATGAAACCATTGTCTGCCGTTCATTTCGATAATTTCGCTCGTTATCCACTTTGAAAATTTTTGGTGCGTTTTTTCGACAAATTCTTTGGTGGCGGTTAGCTGATCGGCTTCTAAATCAATATCTCCGAAGTAAATTTTAATGCTGGCGGATTGGCTTTCGTTCGTATAAATATTTTTCGGCGAATCATTGTCCGCACCTTTTCTTTTAAGTTTTTCAGGTTGTATAGACTTGAAACCATCGGGCGGAGTAAAAGAAACCCGACCGTCAAAAAGCGAAATTTGTTTATCGTTTTTATTCGTGTTAGCGGAAGCAATCGCATTATTGGAATTTAGCTCATTGGTTGCCGAACAGCTTCCCGCAAATAAAATCAGCAAAAACAAGTAAATAGAAACCGTTGCCTTAGCAATGTTTTTTGTTCTCCGGTTTTTGGACATAACAAAATTTTTCTCCTTATTTTTGAAACATTTTAAGCATTCTTTGAGTTACCAGAAAGCCGCCCGCGACATTGATCGTGCCGATTAAAATAGCGATTGCGCCGAGAATCGTTGTTGCCGAAAAATCCGTTCCGCCCGAAATTTGCAGCATTCCGCCGATGATGATGATTCCGCTGATGGCGTTCGTGACGCTCATTAAAGGCGTGTGCAAAGCGGGCGTGACGTTCCAGATAACTTGCCACCCGATAAAACACGCCAGCACGAAAACCGTAAAGTGCGAGATAAAACTCGACGGCGCGGAAATGCCGATTCCGGTTAATGCTAAAACCCCGACGATGACGAGAATCAAACTGCCCAAATTCTTAAAACCCGACACGGGCTTGGCTTCCGTCTTTTTGTCGGCGGCGTGAAGTTTCGGCGTTTGCGAAGTGTGAATTGCGGGCGCGGCGGGTTTCGGCAATTCCCAGACGACTTCGCCGTTTTGCGCGACCAGCGCACCGCGCACGACTTCGTCTTCCCAATTAATCGCAAATTTCTCCGAGCCGCCCATATCGCTCAAAAGATGCCAGAGATTCGTGCCGTAAAGCTGGCTTGATTGATTTGCCATCCGCGACGGCAGATCGGTGTAGCCGATGATCGTGACACCTTTATAAACGTAGCTTTCGCCCGGTTTCGTAACCTCGCAGTTGCCGCCCTGTTCAGCCGCCAGATCAACGACGACCGAGCCTTGTTTCATACTTTCGACCATCTCGCGCGTAATCAGGGTCGGCGCTTTTTTGCCCGGAATCAGTGCGGTCGTCACAATGATGTCAACATCCTTTGCCTGTTCGGCAAACAAAGCCATTTCGGCTTCGATAAATTCCTTCGACATCACTTTCGCGTAACCGCCCCCGCCTTCGCCTTCCTCTTCAAAATCGAGTTCGAGAAAATCCGCGCCCATACTTTGAACCTGTTCTTTAACGACGGGGCGCGTATCGAAAGCGCGGACAATCGCGCCAAGCGAGCGCGCCGCGCCGATTGCCGCGAGTCCCGCAACGCCCGCGCCGATAATCAAAACCTTCGCCGGCGGAACTTTTCCGGCGGCAGTGATCTGTCCCGTAAAAAATCGCCCGAAACCGTTTGCCGCTTCGACGACCGACCGATAACCCGCGATGTTCGCCATCGAACTGAGCGCGTCCATTTTCTGCGCCCGCGAAATGCGCGGAATCGCGTCCATCGCCAGAACGCTCGCGCCGGTTTTTGCCAGAGTTTCGAGAAGCTCTTTATTTTGCGCGGGATAAATAAAGCTGATGAGCGTTTTGCCCGCCGAAAGATATTCGGCTTCGTTGCCCATCGGCTGGCGAACTTTCAAAATAATGTCGGCGCGTTCCCAGAGAGTTTTCGCGTTCGGCACAATTTCGCAGTCAGCTTTTTCATAAGCCGTGTCGGGAAAATTGGCATTCGCGCCCGCGCCCGATTCGATCAAAACCTCAAAGCCGAGCTTTTGCAGTTTTTTAGCCGTGTCGGGCGTTGCCGCGACGCGAAATTCGCCTTCGTAAATTTCCTTCGGAACGCCGATTTTCATTGGCGCAGGTTTTTCTTCCATCTGCGCGTCGGCAGAATTTTCAACTGTTTCAGTCATAAATTTTTAGGTCGGTGGAAGCGGTTTGGAAAGTATTTCTTATTGAGAAATAATACCTTGCCCGCAGATTTCGGTCAAAATAAAAAGAGATTAGTTTATAAGCTAACCTCTTTTATTGACAAATTATTTCGGCGCGTATTTGCCGATAATCGCTTCGAGCTTTTTCGCCGTTGCGGGATTCCAATGTTCGGGCGCGGTAAAGATCGCGTTTTTGGTTGCGCCTTCGAACGGGTTCGGCGTGCCTTTCGCAGCGACGCGTTTAACGGCTTCCTTTAAGACGAGCTGCGCGTTGCGGACGTTTTTCGTCAGATATTCGACGACCATATCAATCGAAACCGCGTCGTGTTCTTCGTGCCAGCAGTCGTAATCCGTCACGAGCGCGAGCGTCGCGTAAGCGATTTCCGCCTCACGCGCCAATTTCGCTTCCTGCAAATTCGTCATTCCGATAATGTCCATTCCCCACGCGCGATAGACATTCGATTCGGCTTTTGTCGAAAACGCCGGACCTTCCATACAAATATATGTGCCGCCGCGATGAACTTTTAAATCTTCCACGGTTTTGCACGAAGCTTCCAAAATATCGCCGAGTTCCGCGCAGACCGGATGCGCGAACGTGATATGTCCGACGATTCCGTTGCCGAAAAACGTTGATTCTTCCGCCCGTGCGCGCGTCCGGTCAAAAAACTGGTCGGGAATACAAAAATCCGTCGGCGCGTAATCTTCTCTCAAAGAACCGACCGCCGAAACCGATAAAATATAATCCACGCCCAAAAGCTTCATCGCATAGATATTCGCCCGAAAGGGAAGTTCGGTCGGCGTTAACCGATGCCCGCGCCCGTGACGCGGCAGAAACGCGACGCGCTCGCCTTCCAAAGTCCCGATTATAAAAGCGTCCGAAGGTCGCCCGAACGGCGTGTCAACTTCCGTTTCTGTTATGTCCGTCAATTCCGGCATCTGGTATAAACCACTGCCGCCGATAATTCCTATTTTTACTTGTTCCATTTTTCTAATAAGTTCCGATATATTCAAAATTTTCGACTTCTTTACTTTCCCAATCAGGCGTTTCGATAAAAGTTCCTTTCGGAATCTCAAGGTCAATTTTGTCCTCTTCATCTATATTTTCAAATCTGCTAAATTCGTCTTCAGAAATAAAAAAGCCTGCAAATTCTTCGTTATCAAAACCATATGACTTACTTTCATCTTGAAATAAAACGTCAGCTTTTAC
>JALHNX010000175.1 GCA_022843305.1 Pyrinomonadaceae bacterium
ACGCTACAAAAAATGGGGCTTCAGTGCCAAACGCGTCGTGCCGGTCGAAGTCAATGTTAAAGTAAAAAACCCGCTCAAAAAAGAAAACGCTCTGTTTCTGAACATTCCTTCAAATTGATGCTTCAAATAGCCGAAAATTCATTCATTCTGACCGAACGAAATTTCTCCCGCCAAAACCCATTTAACACAAAACCCTTTGGTTACCGGCATTTCAACGCATTTTACGACTTTGGCACACCGGGTGCTTTATAAGAAAGCGTCTGCACGGGCAGACATTAGCTTGAATCAAACCGAATTTTCTCAAGTTACTTGCTGTTTCTAATCATTCTATTCTTTTTCAATTTGGACAACTACCTCACTCACTTATGCGGGAAAAAAGGTCAGACCATAAATCTGACCTTTTTCTTTTGCCGTTTTTTGACAAATCTTTTGCCTCACTTATGTTTTATTTGCTTTTGCGATAAAATTATTGATTACACCTGAAGTGTAACAAGAGGTTATAAAAAAGTGAGCGAACAGATAACAAATATTTCCGAGTATATTTCTGAAAATTTCGGCGCGAATGCCAGTTATGTCGAGGGTTTATTGAGCCGTTACAAGGCTGATCCGAATTCGGTTGACGAATCGTGGCGGACGTTTTTCGGCGAAATGCTGAACGGCGGTGCGCCGGTGCAAGTCGAGAGTCGGGAGTCGAGAGTCGAGAGTCCGAAAACCGAAGACCAAAAACCGAAGACCGAAGACCAAAAGCCGAAAACTGAAGACCAAAAACCGATTTCCGCTGAAACCGCCAAACCGCAGCCGACCGTTGCAGTCGGCGCGGATACGGAAGTCAGACCGCTGACGGGCGTGGCGAAGAAAATCGTCGAAAATATGGAAACGAGTTTGACCGTGCCGACGGCGACGACGTTTCGCAATATGCCGGTCAAGGTTCTGGAAGAAAACCGCCGCATTATCAACGAACATTTGAGCGCGTCAGGGCGCGGCAAAGTTTCGTTCACGCACATTATCGCGTGGGCGATCATCAAAGCGACAAAAGCGTATCCCGCGCTGAACAACGGTTACGGTTTTGTTGACGGCAAACCTTCGCGGCTCGAAAATGAATCCATCAATCTCGGCATTGCGATTGACATCGAGAAAAAAGACGGCTCGCGCAACCTGCTCGTGCCGAACATCAAAGGCGGAAACGCAATGAATTTCGCCGGATTCTTTGCCGCGTATAACCAAACGATTAAAAAGGCGCGCGACGGAAAACTCGAAATCAGCGATTTTCAAGGCACGACGATTTCTTTAACCAATCCGGGAACAATCGGCACGGTCGCGTCAAACCCGCGTTTGATGTCGGGGCAAAGCGCGATCATCGCCACCGGCGCGATTGAATATCCGGCGGAATATCAGGCGATGACGCCTGCCGCGCTTTCCAGTTTAGGCATCAGCAAAATCATCACGCTGACCTCGACTTACGATCATCGCGTTATTCAGGGCGCGGAATCAGGCTTGTTCTTAGCAAAGATCCACGAATTTCTGGTTGGTCAGCATAATTTTTACGATGAAATTTTTACGGATTTGGAAATCAACTATCCGCCGATGCGTTGGGCGGTTGATTATAATCCGTCGCTTTTCGGCAGCGATCGCGCCAGCGAATTGGCTGAAAAACAAGCGAATGTTTTGCAGTTAATCAATGCTTATCGAATTCGCGGGCATCTTTTGGCGGACATCGATCCGCTTAATATGACTTCATACCGTGCCGCCGAACTCGACCTTGAAAATTTCGGTCTGACGATCTGGGATTTAGACCGCGAATTTATCACGGGCGGGCTGCACGGCGAAAAAACCGCGACATTACGGCGGATTTTGGACATTCTGCGAAAAGCATATTGCGGAAAAGTCGGCATCGAATACCGGCATATTCAGAAAAAAGAAGAAAAAGATTGGATTCGCAATCAAGTGCGCGAGCAATTTGTTGATACTCAGCCGCTTTCGGTCGAAATCAAAAAGGCACTTTTGCAAAAACTGATCGAAGCCGAACAGCTCGAACAATTTATCCATAAAAAATATCTCGGACAAAAACGCTTTTCGCTCGAAGGCTGCGAAACCGTGATTCCGATGCTCGATCAATTGGTCGAAAATGCTTCGGAAAAAGGCGTCGAAGAAATTTTTATGGGAATGGCGCATCGCGGACGGCTGAATGTTCTCTCGAATATCGTCGATTATTCGATGGCAGAGCGCATTTTCACGATTTTTGAAGGAACCTCGCATCCGAGTTTTCCGGCAGACGAAGGCGACGTGAAATATCATCAAGGCGCGATCGGAACGCGTAAATCAAATAGCGGAAACGAGATAAAAGTCATTCTTTCTTCAAATCCTTCGCATCTCGAATTTGTTGATCCGGTCGTCGAAGGAATGGCGCGGGCGCGGCAGGACGAACTGCTCAAAGGCGAAGAAGCCGATGCTTCGTTGCGCGATGCCGTTCACGACCGCATTCTGCCGGTTCTGCTGCACGGCGACGCGGCTTTTGCCGGACAAGGAATTGTGATGGAAACCTTGCAGCTCGCGAATTTGCGCGGTTATCGAACGGGCGGCACGATTCATATCGTCATCAACAATCAAATCGGCTTTACAACTTCGCCCGAAGCCTCGCGTTCGTCAATTTACTCGACCGATGCGGCGCAGATCACGCAAACGCCGATCTTTCACATCAATGGCGACGACCCCGAAGCCGCTTTCCGCGTCGTTCAGATCGCGCTCGATTATCGTCAGGAATTTAACAAAGACGTGGTTTTGGATGTCGTCGGTTTTCGCCGTCTCGGACATAATGAAGGCGATGAACCGAGCTACACGCAGCCCGTTATGTATGCGCGCGTCAAAGCGCATCCCGGCACGCGCCATCTTTATGCACGGCAATTGATTCGTGAAAACGTGATTTCGGAAGACGATTTAAAAGCGATGACCGATGAGGTGGTCGCCAAATACGAAGGAATTCTCGAACGGGCGAAACAGATCGCCACGGAAAATCCGAAACGTGCCAAACTTGCCGCCGACATTCAAGACGAAGACGGCTCAAAGGTGTTGGAAACGCCGATTACAAAGGAAACTCTGCAAACGGTTTCGGAAAAAATCTCGCTCGTTCCCGAAAATTTCCAAATCAATCCGAAAATGGTCGGGCAATTGGCGCGGCGCGCCAAAATGGGAAGCGGCGAAGTGCCGATGGATTGGGGCTTTGCCGAAGCGATCTGTTTCGGCTCGCTCGTTCTCGAAGGCAAACGAGTCCGGCTCAGCGGTCAGGATTCGGGACGCGGAACTTTTTCGCAGCGTCACGCTTTGATGTATGACACGATTAACGGCGAAATGTGGTCGCCGCTCGGCGAATTACGCTCGGACAAAAATCCGCTGGCGCGTTTTCAGGTTTATGACAGCTCGCTGTCGGAAAATGCCGTTCTCGGTTTTGAATACGGCTATTCGTTTAACGCGCCGGAAATGCTCGTGATGTGGGAAGCGCAGTTCGGCGATTTTTCAAACGGCGCGCAGGTCATTATTGACCAGTATATTTCGTCTTCGGAAGACAAATGGGGGCAGAAATGCCGGCTCGTGATGCTTCTGCCGCACGGCTACGAAGGGCAGGGTCCCGAACATAGTTCGGCGCGGCTCGAACGCTTTCTGCAGCTTTGCGCCGAAAACAATCTGCAGGTTTGCTATCCGACGACTCCGGCGCAGTATTTCCACCTTTTGCGCCGCCAAGTCATCCAGGAAACGGTGCGCCCGCTGATTGTGATGACACCAAAGAGTTTATTGCGCCTTCCGGCGGCGAGTTCGACCGTTGAAGAATTAACAAACGGCGGTTTTCAGCCCGTTATTGACGATAAAAAAGTTAAAGATAAAGCGAAGGTCAAACGCGTCGTTCTATGTTCGGGCAAGGTTTATTATGATTTGGACGCGGGACGAAAAGATTCGGACGATGACCGCGTGGCGATTGTGCGGCTTGAACAATTTTATCCGTTCCCTGCCGAAAAATTGAAGGAAGTTTTTGCCTCTTACCCGAACGCCGAACAGCTTTTCTGGACGCAGGAAGAACCGCAGAATATGGGCGGCTGGGCGTTTGTCGAAAGCCGTCTCGGCGAGATCAAAGGCGGTTTGAGTCTGCGATATGTCGGACGCTCCCCGTCGGCTTCGCCCGCGA
This sequence comes from Pyrinomonadaceae bacterium, assembly GCA_022843305.1. Lineage (GTDB taxonomy): Bacteria > Acidobacteriota > Blastocatellia > Pyrinomonadales > Pyrinomonadaceae > JAFDVJ01. The sequence continues at coordinate 4,175 of JALHNX010000175.1, forward strand.
CCGGCAGTTACGCGATCCACAATCTCGAACAGGAAAAACTCGTCAACGATTCGATAATTGAAGAAACGGACGAAGTTTCGCCGGCAAGCGAACCTGAGGTTTCCGAAAAGGTCGCGCCGGCTTCATCTTAAGAAAGAAGAGGAGAGAAGGAGAAGAGGAGATTTTTTCTTGTTATTAATCTTGAAATTTATTTTTAAGATTTAAGATTAATAACGGAAAATTTGCTCCTCTTCTCCTCTTCTCATTTAGAGTTTCCAGAAAATCGGCACGAGCAGAATGGCGACGATAAAGACGACAATCGTCAGGATCGTGCCGATTTTGACGAAATCCATAAACTTGTAGCGTCCGGGCGTGTAAACCAGAACGCAGGCGGGTTCGAGCGGCGTGATGAACGAAAACGACGCGGCATAAGTTATCGCCACCGCAAATGTGCGCGGATTCAACCCGAGCGCGATTGCCGTTTTGACGGCGACGGGCAGAACGACGAGCGCGGCGGCTTGGTTGGACATCGGCTGTGTCAACCCGACAGTCAGAATAAAAAATCCCGCCAAAACGGCAACCGAGCCGTATTGCTCGAAATACCGGACGATCAAATCCGCCAAATATTTGTCCGTTCCGGTAGTTTCCATCGCCACGCCGAAGCTCATCATACACGCGATCAAAACCAAAAGGCGGAAATCAATCAGCGAATAAAGTTCGGAATAACGCACGGTGTTGGTTGCCAGCAACAGTAAAACTCCGAGCAAAACAGCGACGGCGAGCGGAACATCAATCAGTCCGCCCGTAATAACTTTAGTTAGCGACAGCACGAGAAAAAGACCGAACGCCGCGATTGCCCATTTTCGTTTTTCCGTCCGCATCGCGCCTTTTGAAACGTCTTCCAGCAGAAGCATTTCGCCTTCGACAACCAATGGCTCGATTTCCTCGCGTTTTCCCTGCACGAGCAACACATCGCCGAATCTCAGCCGCGCTTCGGAGAGTTTTTCGACAATCGTTTCACCGTGGCGATTGATTGCCAGCACAGTCAGATTGTAATTTTGGCGAAAACGGATGGATTTCAAGGTTTGCCCGACCAGCCGCGAATCGCGCATCACCATCACTTCAAAAAGCTCGATGTTTCCGCCCTCCAAAACTTCGTCGTTGAGCATAAAATCCGCCTTGATTTCGAGTCCCGCTTCGGCTTTGATGTTAAGAATATTGGCGAGTTTTCCTTCGACAATTAAAAGATCGTTGAGTTCGATTCGTTCGCGCGCCGTCGGCGCGATTTTCTGTTCCTTGCCGCGAATGATACCGAGCACGTTCAGATCGAGTTCCATGTTCAGATTCGCTTCGCCGAGAGTTTTGCCGATGAGCTGTGAACCCGGCAGAACCAGCAATTCGGAGATATATTCGCGGATGCTGTATTGTTCGGTAAACGAATCTTCGCCGCCGCGCGAGGGCAGCATTTTTCTGCCGATAAACAGCATATAGATCACACCGACGGCAACAATTATCACGCCGACCGGCGTTAATTCAAACATCGTGTACGGGTCCATTCCGTAGCGCGTCATCGCGCCCGAAACCGCGAGATTTGTCGAAGTTCCGATGAGTGTGCAGCTGCCGCCTAAAATCGCGCCGAACGCCAATGGCATCAGAAGTTTCGACGGCGGAATGCGGGCGCGTTCCGCCAAACCGATGACGACGGGCAGAAACATCGCGGTCGTCGTCGTATTTTTCAGCACGGACGCGCTCGCGGCGGCGACAAACATTATCAGCGCGGTCAAAACAAATTCGTTATTGCCCGCAATTTTATAAAGCCTGCGCCCGATCAGATCAACCAGACCGGTTTTTATCAGCCCGCCCGTCAGCACAAACAGCCCGCCGATGGTGATGATGACATTATCGCCAAAGCCCGCCAACCCCTGATTGACGGTCAAAACATTCGTCATCACCAGCCCGATAACGAGAATGATGCCGACCACGTCAACCGGAATTCTCTCTGTCCCGAACAGGATCAGCGCAAGCAGTAATAATCCCAATGTGATGCCAATTTCCGTCGTCATTTTGGAAAGGATACCGAAATTTCGCAGATTTGGGAAGACAAACTTTTTTTGTTGACACAATTTTTAATTCCGATTAGACTTGGAGCATTCACAAATAGATTCGCTTCCGAAATTTGAGCAATAAATTACTTTTGTTACTTACCGAATAATTTCTTTCTTGTCCTATTTGTGTCGTGTGTTTTACCCGAGAATCTATTACAAAACGAGGTTCCTCGATCATGACCACAAAACCGAATTATAGTCCGAATACTACTTTTGAACGTGTAAAAGTCAACCAATCTTTAATTCGTGGTATTACCAGCTTCTTTGTAAAAACAGTTGTTTTAACTTTCCTGATTTGCTTTTGCAATAATTTCGCATTGGCAAAAAAGTCAAACAATCCGCCGATTGCAAATGATGATTCTTATTCCGGACTTGCCGCACGCGGACAATCCGCACCCGGAGTTCTTGCAAATGATACCGACCCGGACGGAAATACATTGTATTTGAGAGAGATTGTTTCATTTCCAAGTAACGGCACGGTTACGATAAACACCTACGGGCAAGGTAGTTTCAACTATCAGCCGAATAGCGGATATATCGGCAATGATAGTTTTACCTATCGTGTATGCGACAGTCCGACAGGAGGATTGTGTGATACGGCGACTGTAACTCTAAATCAACCGAATCGTCCGCCAACCGCCAATCCCGATACATTTTATAATTTAGAGGCGCGAGGTCAGAATTCGGTAAATTTTCTGACCGATGATTCTGATCCTGACGGAGATATTTTCAACTTTTCGAGAATAGTTACCAATACTTCACACGGTATACTCAATCCGAAAATTTTTGGTCAGGGCAGATTTATGTATAGTCCTAATCAGGGATATTTAGGAAACGATAGTTTTACTTATGAGATATGTGATATTTATGGAGCTTGCAGTATCGGAACTGTTACTTTAATCGAGGCGAACCGCGCTCCGATTGCAATATCTGATTTTTTTGGAAGTAATTGCAACAATGGATCGGGAATTTGCATTGGATAAGGCAGCAATGGCGGTTTTTTAGCCAATGATTATGACCTTGACGGAGATAGCATTTCTTTTCACTCGATAGTCACGAATGTAAATTCAACTCACGGAATACTCACGAACGTCGGTGCTTATGGTGACGGAACATTTATCTATAACGCAATTAACGGATATGTCGGGCTAAACAGTTTTACATATAAAGGAAAGGATTTGTTCGGGGCAACGGCAACCGGAATAGTATATTTGTACAGCTATCCTAACGACGATATTAACAATGCCGGATATTCCTGTCCGGTTGTCGGGAAGCCGGTCAACGTCACCAACGGCAATATGTGGCTGCAGCAAACCGACTATAATTTGCCGGGAGTCGGTGAGAATATCGAAATCAACCGATTTTACAACAGCATAATTCAATATAGCGGACTTTTCGGATTCGGATGGTCAACCAAGTATGACGAATCGTTATGGTTTTACGATGACAGACTGCTCCGGCTCAATATGCCCGACGGACGCGCCGTTTATTTCGGGCGGCAAGATTCGACTGCCCCGTTTATTCCCCTTTCACCCGGAATTTATGGCACTGTTGTTAAGGATAACAGCAACAATACTTATACCTTAACATTCAAAGACGGGCGGGTTCATAAATTTCATACAAACGGCAGACTCGATTGGCAAAAAGACCGCAACGGCAATCAAACGACTTTGACTTATAGCGGAAGTAACGGAACCGGTAATTTGACGACGATTACAGATGCTTTCGGAAGAACTTTGAATATCGTGTCGAATTTCAACGGCACGGTTGAAAAAATCTATGACGCGCTCGGAACTGTAAATAATCCGATAGCGATATATGAATACGACTCCGTAAATTCTGCGCTTTTGAAAACCGTAACTTACAATGACGGTTCAAAATACAAATTTGAATACGATACGACAACCGCTTCGGGAAAGACATTACTGACAACCGTCAAAGATGCGAACGATAATATTCTCGAAACACACGATTATGACTCCGCGGGACGCGCCACGACTTCCGAAAAACAAGGCGGCGTAGAGAAATATACATTCGATTATCAGGCACTTTTCACAATCGTGACGGATGCCAACGGAAAAGTTTCAAAATACTGGTTCGACAAATCGAAAGGGCGCAACGTCGTCTCGAAAACCGAAGGTATTTGCAATTGCGGCGGCGGCGGTTCGGAGATTACAGAGTTTTTTTATGACGGCAAATTAAATCTCACAAGAAAAATCAATGCGCTCGGACACGAAACGATTTATACCTACGACGGCAACGGCAATCGTTTGACGCAGACGGAAAAGGTCGGCACGACTAATTTAGGAACAGACACTTTCACCTACAATGCTTTCGGGCAAATCTTGACGTGGACGGACAAGTTGAACGGCGTTACGACCCTGACTTACGACGCGAACGGAAACCTTTTAACCTCGAAAGATGCTTTGAATAAAACGACAACACTTGTGTATCCGGCGACGAATAACAAAGGTTTGCCGGATTCGATCAAGGACGCGCGGAATAATATTACGAAATTCAAATGGAATGCCGCCGGATTGCTCGAAGAAACGGAAGACCCTGACGCGAAAAAGACGAATTTCACCTACGACGCGCGCGGCAGAATCAAAACCGTAACGAACGCGCTCAACCACACGACCGTCTATAACTATTTCGACGATACACAGCGCAAGGTCGAGATGATTTATCCGAACGCGGACAAAATCACTTATAAATACGACATTCGCCGACTGCTTGAAAGCGTGACGGACGAGCGCGGAAAGCTGACGAGTTATACTTTCGACACGGCTTATCGGCTGACCAAAATCACCGACCCGCTCGGTCATTTCAGAGAATTCGGTTACGATTTGATGTCGAATAAGACTTCGTATAAAGACGGTTCGGGCAATCAGACCGATTACGAATACGACGATTTCAACCGTTTGAAGGAAGTCGAGTATCCGGCGGCAAGCGTCGGTGCGGCGCGGCTCAAGGAATTGTTCGAATACGACCAATTGGGCAGAATCAAGAAGGTTACGGACACGGCAAACCGTATCACGAACTATGCCTATGACGATGCAATGCGTATCAACACCGTGACCAACGCCGAAAATGAAACGACGACGACCAAATACAACGCGCGTCGGCAGATGATTCAGGTAACGGACGCAAAGAATCAGGTTTACGATTTTACATACGACGCGCTCGGACGCACTCTGTCGCAGACACGGGCGGGCGCGGTCATGAGCTTTGAATACGACGCGGTCGGCAACCGCACGAAGCGCATTGATTATTCGGGACGCGAAACGAGTTACGAATACGACGCGCTGAACCGTTTGCAGAAAATCAGCTATCTGCCGCCGCAAGAAGTCGGCGCGATTCCCGCACCCGCGCAAATGCCGACTCAAACGGCGACCTACGATTACGACTCGATCTCGCGGCTGATTTCGGCGACGAATGAAGCGGGAACGGTTTCGTTCACTTACGACAACCGCAACCGCATCAAGAATACGACCGACGTATTCGGGCATTTGCTCGAATACGACTACACGCTTTCTTCGACCGTTAATCGCAAGAGTCTGAAATTCGACGGCGCGAACTATGCCGAATACAACTATGATGATGCCGACCGTTTGGCGGGCATCACCGATTCAGCCGACAGCACGACGATTTCCTTCGGTTATGATAATGCCGACAGATTGACTTCGCGGACATTTCCGAACGGCGTAACGACGACTTACGAATACGATGGAATGTCGAGATTAAAGCGATTGAAAGATGTTTCCTTATCAGCGACCTTGTTCGACCGGCAATACGGCTACAACACGGCTTCGCAGATCGACCAGATTGCCGAACCTTTGCAAATAAGGACGTTCGGCTACGACAATGTTGACCGTCTGATGTCAATGACCAACGGCACATCGAATGAAAGCTACAATTACGATGATGTCGGTAATCGGCTGTCGTCGCACCTGTCGGCAAGCTACGCGTATCAGACCGGACAGTTTAACCGCGTCGCTTCAACCAGTTCGGCAAACTACAACTATGACGCGAACGGCAATCTGGTGTCGAAAGCCGAAGGTAAAGAGTTGTGGCGCTTCGGCTGGGATTATGAAAACCGTCTGACAACAGTTTCGACGAGAAAACAAAAGGTTCGTTACCTCTATGACGCTTTAGGTCGCAGAGTCCAAACATACATCGTCGGCAATAAGGAAAACACGAAGTTTATCTACGACGGGCAAGACGTTTTAGTTGATGATAATTCGGGAACATTAACGAAATACATCAACGGCGACGGCATTGATAACAAACTCAAACTGACAACAAACGGAGTTTCAAAGTATTTTCTCGCCGACCATCTGGGAAGCACAAACGGCTTAACGGATGCAAGTGGAAATTTGACGGAACAGACTTCATACGACAGTTTCGGCAATGCGATCAATAATCTTTCGACTCGTTATCAATTTACAGGTCGTGAATATGATAATTTCACTAACCTGCATTATTACAGAGCGAGATTCTACGACGGTAATCTCGGCAGATTCATATCCGAAGACCCGATTGGTTTGGCAGGCGGAATTAATTTATACGGATATGTCCACAATAATCCACAAAATTTCAAAGACCCGTCAGGTAATATACCTATATTAATTGGATTGGGAATAGCATGGGCTGTAATTGAAGCGGCTTCGACAGCTTATGACATTTACGATCTTGGCACTAGTTTAGTTGACCCTTGTTCTGACTGGTGGGATGTCGGTTTAGGGGCTGGCGGATTAGTAATAGGCGCAGTTTTACCCGGTGGGGGTTATGGTAAATTACTAAAAGGCGGAAAGAAATTACTAAAAGGTTCAAAGTATGTTGATTTAACTGATTTTCGTCGGACTCACATTCTTAATAACCACAAAGCAGGTGTGGGCAAGAGTGGAAAAAGTGAATTTCCGTCTTTATGGTCAGATGATGAGTTAATGCATCATGTATCTGATGTTGCTACTGACCCTAATTCAATTAGAGGTGTTGATAATATGGGAAGCTGGGATGTGCCTTATGCAATAGGAATTAGAGATGGCGTTGAAATTCGAGTTGATTTCTTTGGTTCAAACTCCAAACATTTCGGAAAAATTTCAACAGCTTATCCAATAAATGCTCCACTCAACCCATAAAAAACTTTGAAATATATGACGAAAGAAGAATACCGTATAAATGAAGAAAAAATAATAAATCTCTTAAACTCTATACGAGAAAAGATTTCTCCTGATGTTTTAAGAGGCATTGAGCATTATTTGAAGCATGGCGAACTAGAGATGGCTTTTGAACTACTTTTTTTGGATATGATTGATAAAAATATAAAATATCAATTTGAAACAAAAAGCGATTGGATAAATTTAGCTGAGGAATTAGGCTTAAAAGAGGCTAGTGTGTTTGAGGATACGTTTTGGAAAAAATTTAGTAATTATTTATCTCAAACCTAATTTCTCACTAATGATGAAAACACGAAGTTCATTTACGACAGGCAGGATGTTTTGGTTGACGGCAACAACGGAACTCTGACGAAGATCTCAACGGCGACGGGGTTGATAATAAGCTCAAGCTAACTTCAAACGGTGTTTCAAAATACTTCATCGCCGACCATCTCGGCTCAACAAATGGTTTGGCTGATGCGAGCGGCAATCTGACGGAACAAACTTCTTATGACAGTTTCGGCAATGCGACCAACAATCTTTCGACTCGTTATCAATTTACAGGTCGGGAATATGATAATTTTACGGGCTTGCATTATTACAGAGCGAGATTTTACGACGCTAATTTAGAGC
>JALHNX010000176.1 GCA_022843305.1 Pyrinomonadaceae bacterium
ACGAACTGGACGCGCAAACGCACAGCGCGGTCGCGGCGCATCTTGACGATTGCGCGGCGTGCGGCGAGGAAATTCGGCTTTTAAGACTCGACACGGCTTTTTACCGAAAAGCCGTGATAATGCCGGAACACGATTTTGCCATGCAATGGAAGGCGATGCGCGAACGTCTGGTTGCGGAATCGCTTATCAGCCGCGAATCGGCAATCCCGCAGAATGGTCGAAACTCGTTTATTCCGGTGTTTTTAGCGCGATTTGAAAGTTTATTTCGGACGAAAAGCCCGGTTTTCGGAACTCTTGCGTTAATCGTTTTGGGTTTGGCAACGATGTTTTTACTGAGCCGCGATCAAACCGAAACCGAGAGTCAAGTCGTCGCCGTCGTCTCGCCGTCAAAAGTTTCCAATACCGAAAATCAGGTTAATCTGCCGGAAAATAATGTTTCCGGTTTCGCGCCCGAAGACGATTCGGAACGAAAAACGGTGAAGGGAAATTATCGAAAATCGCCGCCGGTGATAAAACGAAAAGTAATTTCGGGCGCGACCGGCAGAAATTATGAAAAGACGAAGCTCCGCGTTAAACAACCGGAAAAAACAACCAACGCGGATGCCGAACTGTCCGCCGTGCGGCAATCGTTCGAAAAAGAGGATAAGAATTTTCAAATAACGAGAGAGGACGACGAAAAACTGGCGAAACATTTGAATAAAGTTCATTTGTTTTTGCTGATGTTTCGCAATCTCGGCAGCGACGAAACGATCAACGCCGTCCTCGGAAACAAATATCAAACCGAAGCCCGAACGTTTCTCGATAACAATAATTATTATAAAAAAACGGCGCGGAAAGCCAAAAACATTCCCGCTGTTGAATTATTAAATGAAATTGAGCCGGTTCTGCAAGCCGTTTCGAATCTTGACGAGCGCGGCGCGAAGGACGACATCGGCAACGCGGCGATGATGGTCAAACAGTCGGGAGTCGTTTTCAAAATACGTTTTTGGATGTCCGCCGCCAAAGCGGACAGAGTGTTATGAGTGATATGACGGAAAGAAGGTTTCCAGATTTTTCAGATAACCGACGCGCTTACCGCGACGGTGTGAAACGTTTTGTTGAAATAATTTTTTTGACAATCGTTTTGACGGTTTTCGGAGCCGGTTTCGCACCGCCGGTTTTCGCGCAGGAAACGGTTAAAACAGACAGTCAAAATATGGATGAACGACAAATTCTGGCTGAAATCAGGACTGCCAAAAGCTTTATCGAGAATGAAGACTGGGAAAAAGCCCGTCTCAAACTGACGGACATTATCAGGAATTTTCCGCAAAACCGACATCTCGATATTGCTTATTATTGGCTGGCGTATTCGCTTTTTCAGGAGCAAAAATTTTCCGAAGCCGAACAGGTTATTGCCAATTTACGGAGCGAATTTCCGAACTCTGCCTGGATTGAGGAATCGAAATCGCTGCTCGCCGAGATCAGCTCGCGAAACGGTCGTCAGGCAGAGGTCGAAAAGGATGGATTTGCCGGCAGTGATAACGAGGCGAAAGCCTTTGCAGTTCAAAATATGCTAAAAACCAACCGTAAGCAAGCCGTTTCGATGATTGACGAAATACTTGCGCCCGGAAGCCAATCGGCGGATTTTTTGAAAGAGTCGGTCTTGACTCTTTTGTTCGACGATAAAAGCGAATGGGCGACGAATAAATTTGTTCAGGCTCTGAAAAACGAAACCAGCGAGGAAGTCTTAAAGCAGGCGTTGATCGGTCTGGGCAGAAGAGACGAAAAGACGCGCCTTCCGGTTTTAAGCAATTTTCTCCGGCGCAACGAGAATGAAAATTTGCTCGATGCCGCGCTTTACGCCGTTTCCCAAAGCCGCAGTGAAACTTCAATAGCCGCTCTGGTCGAATACGCGCAAAACGGCGGCAGCGACGCACTGAAACAAAAAAGCATCATCTGGATCGGCAACATCAAATCGAAAAGAGCGGTTGAAGAGCTTAAAAAACTCTACGCCTTTTATATCGTTGCCGACCTGAAAAAGCAGGTTCAGATTTCTTTAAGCGAAATTGACGCGCCGGAGGCGTCGCAGGCTTTGATTGATTTAATCGAGCGCGAAACCGGCAAGGATTTAATTGACCACGGTCTGGAATTGTTAAAGGAAAAGAACGAGCCGGCGGTCTTAAGATACCTTGAAAAAAAATCGCAGGGTAAAAACTAAAGAGGTTAGATACGAGGGAAGAAATATGTTGAGAGTTGTAAATTACTTCGCAGTCGCAATATTAATTTTGGTCAACGGCACTTCCTGCGTTTATATGCAGGCGAGAAATAATGATTCGCAGGGGAATCAAACGGTTTCAAAATCGGAAGAGACACCCGAGCGGAAAGACAAGAATATGAAAACTATTTTTAACGTTAAAGAGACGGTCGAAAAAACTTTTCCCGTTTCGTCAAGAACAACCGTCAAAATCTACAATTTCAACGGCGAGATCACGGTCAGGACGGAAAACGCGCCGGTCGTAAAGATGCGGGCGACGAAATTCGCGCTCGACCGGGATGCCGCCGACGGTGTCGCGTATGATTTCTCGCAGCAAAACGACACGATCAGCGTAACTGCCGATTTCACGAAACCTCAACGGAAAGTGCCATATGGAAACTCATATTTTTATATGAAAGGCGCATACGTCAATTGGGAACTGGTTTTGCCGACCGAAACGGATTTGGTGCTGGAAACGGAAGACGGAAAAATTGACGTGCAGGGCGTGAACGGCGAAATAAAACTCTCGCTTAAGGACGGAAGCATCACCGTAAAAGATTGTCGGGGTCGGCTTGCCGCCGCGACGTATGACGGCAAAGTGAGCGTGAGCGGTTATCAGGGAAACGCTGAAATTGCCAACCGCAGCGACGACAACGTGCTGGTCGAAGGAACTTTTCAAAATTTAGCTATCGAAACCGGCGGCGGCGACGTTTTTCTCGGTTTACCGAAATCGGGCGGCGGCACGATTGAAGCCGACACGAGAAATATTTCGGTGAAGAACTTCACTCTTAAACAATTGGGAGAAAACGGCGAAGGCTGGCAAAAATATTCGTTCGGCGCGGGGGATTCAAACATCAAAATTCAGCCAAATAAAGGAAAAATCTCGATTTATTCTTATTAGAAGTTGTTTGAAAACACCGAAAGATTAAGAACGAAAAACAAGCAATATCAGATATTTGATATTGCTTGTTTTTTTATTGTCTTTCGAGTTTTCAAACAGCTTCTATAGCAGATTCACATTGAATTTATGGAAAAAAGCACAATAAACGCGGAACGCCCTTTGTTGCCCGGCGTTTCACTGAGAAAAGGAGATCGGCAAAGTGCGTTCCGCGTATGCCGTCCATTCTTTTAATATCTGCTCTAAGATAAAAAGATACTTAAAAATATTCTTCGTTTTCAGATATATTGAAATATATCCGATTTAATAGTATAGTTGCAAAATGGATGAGAGGAAACTTTTCGGTTTTACTGAAACTGTTATTTTTACTGAAGACCTCTTGGAAATCACTGATGATGAAACTCTCTACGCCATCCAAAACGCGCTCCTGGCAAATCCTTCGCTTGGCGATGTCATTAAAGGCACGAGCGGAGCCAGAAAAGGACGCATCGGTAATCCGAAAGCGAGGTCGGGAAAAAGCGGCGGATTCCGGTTTATTTATATCTATCTGCCGAAAAATGACAGATTTTATCTTTTGGCAATCTACAGCAAAAAAGACCAAAGCGATCTAACTCCCGAACAAGCCAAAATGTTAGGCGAGATCGTTCGGGAAATCAAAAAATTATACGGCGAGGAATAGCATTATGAACGAAAAACAATTTTCCAGACTCTTGGAGTCAGCGCATCAGGCGAAAGAACATGCGGAAGGAAAACGCGAATTAAGAACAACTCTGCTGCCGCCGCCGCTCGCGGCGATGGATAAAACAGAAGTTGTTAAAATACGGGAAAGCCTGAATTTCTCGCAGGCGGTTTTTGCCAAATACCTGAATGTTTCGGTTAAAACCGTTCAGGCATGGGAACAAGGCATCGGCAGACCGACGGGTGCTTCTTTGAAACTGCTTTCAATCATCAGACGAAAGCCTTCGCTGCTGATCGAATTGTCAGCTTAAAAATAGATTTTGAGTTGTTAATTTCGAGTTTTTCTTAAGATAATCCAAGTTGCCGGTTATGAAAAATAAATTTTATTTGCCTGCGAAACACACGAAAAAAACGAAACAAGATAAAAATATTCTCTGATTTTTCGTATCTTTCGTATGTTTCGCCGGCAAAATCCCTTTTAATTCTTTAACCGGAACTTAGCTTAAGATATGGCATTAGACCGCGAAACTTTTGGTCGCTTGCTTTGTGATCTCGGATGATTTCTGAGGGATTCCGCCAATGTATTTACCGTTTGTACAAGCCAGACAAAGCGGTCCCAGAGAACTGAGGGCATTTCGTATTTTGGATTCACTCAAAAAGTTGACTGAATCGGCATTGATTTCTTGACAGATGTAATTTAAGTCACCATTTTTTTGAGCGGCGATTAAACTTTTCGTCGAAGGTATATCAATTCCATAAAAACAAGGGTGCGTAATTTGGGGGAAAGTAACCAGAACGTGAATTTCAGATGCTCCGTGCAGTCGTAAGTTACCGATGACATTTCTCATCGTTGTTCCCCGGATAATAGTATCATCAACCAAAGCGACACGTTTGTTTTTGATAAAGGAAGGGAAGTAGCGGTATTTTTGTTTAGCGGCAAATTCCCGCCGCGATTGATTGGGTTCCAAAAAACTTCGGACGGGAGTGGTTTTAATAATTCCTCCGAGAGGTTTCCGCCATCTGAAAGCGAGTTCGGATGCCGCCGGAATTGACGTATCGGGAATGGGAATGACAACATCAATCCGGGAATTCAGGTGAGCAAAAGTATTGGCGAGTTCCGTTCCGAGACGACGACGCAGTTGATCTACTTCGACATCTCCTAAAATAGAATCGGCGGCGGCAAGATAAACCGGTTCAAGCGCACAAAAAGCCGGACTTGCACGAGGCATTTGAGCTTTGTAAACATTCAGATTTGGCGAAATATAGATCAGTTCACCCGCTTCGATATGCCTGACAGTCTCAAATTCACCAAGAACTCTGAGAACAGTAGTTTCCGACGCAAAGACATGTGAGGTTCGATTGTTGGAGCTGGCGGCATACGTCAGAGGGCGAAAACCGTGAGGATCACGAAATGCGAATAATCCGTATTGACCAAGCAGTCCGACAACCGAATATCCTCCGCGTCCCTGCAATTCGCGCATCAGGTTTGTCACCGCAGGTTTTAGAATTTGATCAAATAGTGTCGTGAAATCTATCGAACCGTTAAATCTCCATTTTTTTGAAATCTCATTGACGAGATAATTGAGAATCAGCTCTCCGTCATTGTTAGTTTGAAAACGCCTTCCTTGCCGTTCCAGCTGCTCCCGTAATCCGGAAGTTTGTAAATGCCCGTTAAATGAAATAACTAATCCGGTATCTTTATCCAATAAGGGTTGAGCGTCTTGAATGAGATTGGTTTTGTTCAAAGTTGTAATATATCTGGCATGCGCGATTCCCATCCGCCCTTTAAAATCACTCAGGTTGAAAAGTTCGGGGAAAGTATGGTTATCAGCAAATAACCGGGTATTTCCTTCGGAATCAATCAAGGATATTCCCCATGCGTTCGGTCCCCGATGTTTAAGTTCGGTGATTCCGTTAAGAAGATATTGACTGATGTCTGTATTGCCGGCTATCCCGAATATTCCGCACATATTTATTCTCGAATTCAGTAAAATAGAGTCTTGTTAGTGAATTTAGGGGTTTCTCGAATTGAAGACAGCCATCCCGATTCGGACAATTGTCGCGCCTACCTTAATGGCTATTTCAAAATCATTACTCATACCCATAGAAAGATGGGGTAGCTGAAAATCAGCTCCCCAAACGGCTCGCAATTTGTCACGTAGTTCGCGCAGACGTGCGAATGTCGAGCGGCACTGAAGCGGAGTTGCATTTATGGCTACCAGGGTCATCAGTCCTTCAATTCGTATGTTCCGCCGCAAGCGCAATCCGGTCTTCGACTCGTTTTAAGTTATCCCGGATCATTACGTAAGTGCTTTTTCCTCGATAGGTTTTTTATCTTTTTTAAAATTGTCTTGATAATATTGATAGCGACCATCCCAAATACTGATATATTTCCAAGCCGCATCAAAGAGGACGGTCGCAACTGTCCCTGACGAACCAAGCCGTCGCGCATATTCCGTCGCAACCAGGATATTCGCTCCTGACGTGGGACCTGTTTCAATATTTTGTTTTACCAACTTTTTCATCATTTGCCAGGCTTCGTCGCCGGAAACGGTGACAACTTCATCAACTAGATTTTCATTCAAATTCCCGCCGATCTTGCCCGGACCGAGTCCCATCAGATTATGCGGACGATGCCTGAATGATTGGGCGTTTCGTTTAGCAAAGAGCGGAGCGGAATTATCTACTTCAATTCCCACTTTAAGAAGTCCGGGAAAAGCATTTTCGAGTTCTGTTGCCACACCGGTATAAGTGCCGCCGGTACCGATACTGCAAACGAACACGTCGGGTTTCAGATTCAATTGTTTACATTCCGCGACAATTTCCTTGCCGATTGACCTCATTGATTGCCAATTTAATGGTGTTGCGGCTTGGTTCAGATAATAGGCTTTTGGATGTTCGGCAACATACCTGAGAGCAACTTTTTCCGAGCCGACGAGAAATTCATCAGGCGGGGACTCGATTATTTGTCCATCCCATGAATGAATCATATTTTTTCGCTCCTGTGTCATTCCCTGGGGCATAACTATTACCGATTTATAGCCTTTTTGCTTTGCCGCTCGTGCTAAAGCACCGCCGCCATTGCCCGTCGAAGCGTCAACCAGCGTCATTCCGGGTTGAATTTGTTGCGTTTGCTCAAGCTGTTCGATGATGTAAGTGTATAACCGATCTTTTGGAGTTCCGGTCGGATTTAGAAACTCACACTTTCCCCAAATACCGGCGATGCCATCCTCTGCCAAACCTTGAATCTGGATGAACGGTGTGTTTCCAACTTGTTTTTGCTGTTTATTTTTCATGTTAGAACCTCTTCTCGAACAACATTTGTAATTACGTGGACTCTGCCCAATTCATCAATTTTTATGCCGACCCCCGTTTTTACCCGAATTCCGGTTTGAGCCATTACGCTTGCTACACCGCCAAAATCCATCTTTTCTACTAAAGCCAGAATCTCCGTTACTTCGGCACCGGATCTTCGAACGGCTTCGACGAGAGAGATTATCGTTCCGCCGCTGGAAATAGTGTCTTCAATAATCGTTATCCGGTCGCCGGGTAAAATACCATTGAGATACAAATCGCCCTCACGATATTCGGATTTCATATGAACTTTGATGGTGGCTGAATCGGGAAGTTTATACGGATACCAACGGGCGACCGCCAGCGGTTTTCCGGTTCTCGCCATAACTAATCCTGCGAGAATCGCGCCCTTATCTTCTTCGGTAACAATTTTGTTGCCGGAAAATATTCCTTCCGAAATAAACCAATCAACTGCCTCCCGAACCACTTCGGGGCGAAGAGCCGGAACTTGGTCGCATAATTCGTTGACGGTTGTGAACTTACCATTGTTCCAAACGGTTTGTGCATTTCTATAGACCTCCGTAAGATAGCTAAATTGGGATAGTCTTGCCATAAATTAAATCCTCCATTAATTGTCAAAAGTTTGTTGTGGACTAAAAGTGATGCAATTAGTTACGGTCAGTTCTAAATCGGAATTCAAACCTTCTTGCCGTGAAAACAAATTTAGAAGCTAATGTAATTACTCTGATTCGGGAATTTCTATATGGAATTCAAAAAAGAGAGTTTGCTATATTCTGTGGTTTGTTTGAAAAATGATTACCAAACCTTGTTGCCGTCAGGCACCCGGACTTCCGGCACGAGTAATACAGGTTTGTTTTCATCATCGCTGGTTGCCAAAAAACGAGCCTGACTGAGAATTCCCCGGATTTTTACCGGACTGACATCAATTAAAATCGGGACTTGTTTGCCGATTAAATAACCGGCTGGAAAGTCACCTGCAATTCCCGAGGCGATTTGTACTTTTTCGCCGCCGCCGGTTTCCAAAATAATCCGGTGCAGTCTTTGTGTGCCTGTAATATGTTCAGCCGAGATAACCGTCGCTATCACGATGCCGAGTTCTTCTTCCTTCATTTTTCCTCCAATTTTTAATCTGGGAGCTTGGAAACAGATTGAACTAAATCAGCTATTTTGATTTGTTCCTGTTGATCGGTTTCCATATTTTTTAAGATAATCCGTTCGCTGTTTTCACCGAGGCGCGGCGGAAAGCAAAGTGCGTTTTAATTATTAGACCAAAACTGCGGTTGATCGGTATGAATAAACATACTGACGCTGATTGATGTCTCCAAAGCAGTAACGTAATGCCACCAAAAAACCGGAATGTAGATAAGTTCGCCTGCGGAAATAATTGCTCTGAAGCTCTGAGCCTCTTTGAAAAGAGGATATGTTTCGCGGTCATAATTAAGCGGGTCAACCGGACTCACCCAGCAAGTCTGATTGAGTTCTTTTACATAGAGTTTTTCGGTTTCGTCGGGTGAAAACAATAAAAATTCTTTTTTCCCGTGAATTTGGGCATTTAAATTGTGATAGTTGTCATTATGGATGGTCGAACGTTGTCCTTTGCCCCCGATCCATAATCGTAATTCGCCGTATTTTTGAGAAGGAATATATTTGGGAAACTTGAAAAGCGGTTTCAGGGGGCTTAAATATTTGGCGATATTCGGGTGATCAAAGGGAAGGTTGCCCATATAGGGAAGTCGCGTTTCGGAATTCGATGGCGCGGTGATGAGCTTTATATACTCGTTCAACATAATTTCCTTTTTTCTGCCTTCGCCGAAAAAATAATCGAATTCGTCGTCGCTTTCCCGGACAGTAACCTTTGCGGAACCGAATTTCAATTTGATCGTTTCAAGGTTGAACATTTTAAAAACAGACCATTTATTGACAATATTAGTCATGATGATCGGTTTTGTGTAGTTATTCGTTTCATTGACGAATTCTTCAAAATTAGGGTTGTTGACGCGTTTTACTTCAATAAATTGCTTCATACCGGTTTTCCTTTATGAATTTGAAAATTTTACAGGTCTGTTCTGGTATATGGGTCAGCCATCGAGAATAAGATTTCACGCGGCTTTGTAAATTCGTTGCGGGCGTGCGCGGTCAGGATGTTGTCGATTAGAATGATGTCGTTTTGCTGCCAGGAAAAAGCGACCAGTTCATTGAGGTAGGCGTTTCTCAATTCGTCTAAAACTTCATTCTCGATCTTCGTGCCGTCGCCGTAATAAGTGTTGTTCGGTAAATCTTCTTCGTCGAATGATTCGAGTAAGATTTCTCGAATGTTTTTATTTAAGGTGGAAACATTGAAAAAGGTCAGATGATTAAACCAGACTTCTTCATTGCTTAACGGATGGCGGATGATTGCCGGACGGATTTGTTTTGTTCTGAGTTGATTATCGGCTTTCCATTCAAATTCGATGAAGTTTGCCCGGCAGTAGTTTTCGACTTCGTTCTTATCATCGGTCTGAAAAACGGTTTCCCAGGGAAGCCCGAAGCCGTCGCCGAAATTTCGGACATACATCCACTTTTTTGTTCTGAATTTCTCGATTGTTTTGGCAGATAATCGCTGAAAAACTTTCCGGCAGTCTGCAATCGGTGTTTCGCCGCCGCTGTTGGGCGGCACGGAACAGTAGAAAAACAATTTTTGGGGAAAGGTTTTTGAATACGAATGTTCGTTATGCGGGAAGATTTTTTCGCTTGGCGGATAGTCGGTCGAAGTGTATATGTTATTCTTGATTGTATGCCTCGGCGAAGACCTTTCGCGGTAGTTCATAATTTCGTCCGAAACTATTTCCGTAAATTTTTCGAATCCTTGAATATCGCTTTCCGCGAAACCCCGGAATATAACCGCTCCGTGGATTTGTAATTTTTGTTTAATCAAATCCTTGTTTTGAGCTGCCCAGACGGAAAGGCTCAAATTTTCAATTTCGGGAGAAATCATTAACGGCAACGGATTGTCGTGCAGTATCGTTTCAAATTTAACGGTTTTGTCATTCATGATTTTGAATTACTTAAAAGGGAATCGCGGATTGAAAAATTATCTTGAAAAATGACTTATGATTTCAAGCCTCAAATTATTTATTGTCTGAATATTGTTCGCGTCTGATAATAAACCTTATGTAATTTATCTTTATAAATATGGATGTTTTGAAGAGATTGGTTATGATTTAATTTATAAAAATAAGTTCATTGATCTTAAGCTCTGAATTTTCGGTAACTTTAATAAAGATATTTTTATACAAGTTAATAAAGTCTGTAATTGTTGATAAATCGAAAGTTTCGGCGTTGTATAAGAAAGCTGAAGTTATGTTTGTGTTTTCCCAGAGTTTTAAGTAAATATCGCAGCCTGTTTTCTTTTCGACTGTCTCAAAAATGGAGAAATCCGAGGTGTTGGTGTTGGTGTTATTTGCCGAATTTTTTCCTTTGTAGTCGAGAAATATTCGTAAAAGAGGTTCTTGATTTGCTGCTCCGTAATTTGCCAGTTGCTGGTTCGGATAGAGAGCTTCCAGAATTTTCCGGAATGGGAATTCTTGATTTTCCTGTATAAACAGCATTTCGTTTTTTATTGCCGAGAGAAGTTCTTTGACCGTTTGATTTTCGTTTATTTTGATTATGAGCGGTGCGATATTTACAAAACTTCCGATTATTTTTTCACTTTCGGGCAGTGTTCTGCCGGCTATCGGGATTCCGATTATTGTTTCGTTGATTTTAGTTGTTTTGAAAAGCGAAAGTGTGAGAATGGCGGCTCCGAGCATTGGCAGAGTGATTTTGTTTGATGAACAGAATTTATTGATGGTGTTTGTTTGGCTATCGGAAAAAACGGCTTCGATTTCTCCGGCTTGACAGAGAGATTTTTGCGGTCTTGGATGGTCAGGGACGATGTTTGCATTCTTTGTCTGATTTTGAAGTTTTGTTTTCCAGAGCTCTTTTGTTCTGTTTAAATAATCCGGTGAGAGGCTCTTTTTTTGCCACCTTACGTAGTCGGTGTATTGGATTTTTAGTTGAGAATCTTTTAGATTGTTGGCATTTTCGGTGAATTGTTGAAAGGTCAATAATTCATTTAGAAATATGTAGAGCGATAATCCGTCAAAGATTGTTTGGTGGAATACGAAGATGACGAGGTATTTTGATGTTTCTAAATTGTAGATATGACATTTCCAAAGATATTCTTTTGTAAGGTTGAATCGCTCCGACTCTATTTCCGAGATTAAGTTTTTGATATGTTTGTTTTCTTCATTTTGATTTGGAGTTTCCAGATGTTTGGCATTTAATTTGATTTCTTTATACGGTAAAACAAGCTGTCTCAGTTCACCATTTATTTCGAGAAAAACGGTTCGCAATGTTTCGTGTTTTCGGGCGATGAAGTTTAATGTTTTTTCAATTGTTCGGATGTTGAATTTATTGCTGATCAGAAGCGGTATAAGGGTTACATTATTGATGTCGCTTAGGTTATTTTCGATTGAGTAAATTCTTTTCTGGCTTTCTGACAAAGGAGTGAGTTTTTCCAAAACTACTTCTTGTTTTTCTTTTGAAAGAGTGGAAATTCGATTGGTGTAGTTGTTGATGAAATCGGATTCGTTCATAACTTTATTGAGATTTTGTCAGAGGCTTGATTAGGGATTTGTTACGTTATCAGACGCATAAATTAAAATCCTTTTTTTCTCAAATCAAAGTCTGACTCTGGAACGCATTGATTTCCTTCTCATTTCCGCCCAATTTTCATAAGATTTTTCCTTTGCCGGGTCTGTGTTTTGCGAATCAATAAAGCCGGCAAGCGAACTAACCGTCGTATATTCAAACAATCTGATGAGCGGAAAAGAAACATTTAATTGCTTTTGAATCTGATCGTGAACTTTGATAA
>JALHNX010000177.1 GCA_022843305.1 Pyrinomonadaceae bacterium
CAAACATCCCGAAACCGAAAAAATCTGGTTTTCGATAGCCGAGTGGGAAGCCGTCTGGAAAACCGGAGTAGCGAAATTCCGACTTGCTTTGGATCAAGATTACGAAAGTTTGAAAGATAAAAAACCTTATCCGACTGAATTTGCTTGCGGCTGTTGTCTGTTTGTTTCAACCAAAGTCATCAGAGAAGTCGGAATATTCGACGAACGCTATTTTGCCTTTTTTGACGAAGCTGAATGGTGTGTCCGAATGAAAAAAAAAGGATTTACTTCGTATGTGATTCCATCCGCTTTTATATATCATAAGGTTGGTGGTTCGACACCGAATTTAGTCGCAACCTATTTGTTGACGAGAAATCGCCTTTTATGGATGGAAGAAAATCTTCCAGTTAGGCGAAAAATAAAATCGTATCCGGTAATGGCGAAGGAATTTATCTGGAATTTGTTAAACGTCGGAAATTTTATTGCCGATAGTAAAAGATATACTCCAAAGGAGCAAAGCCGCGCATTTTTGCAGGGTTACAAGGATTATTTTTTACGCCGTTTCGGAAAATGGGGCAAAGAAACAGAGAAAGTAATATTTAAAAATAACAATATATCTAAAAATCTATAAAAAACATATATGAAAGGCGTTGTATTAGCAGGCGGACTTGGCTCAAGGCTCTATCCGCTGACGAAAATTACCAATAAACATTTACTTCCGGTTTACGATAAACCGATGATCTATTACCCGATTCAGACGTTGATAAACGCGGGAATTGACGACATTATGATCGTTACGGGCGGAAATTACGCAGGGCATTTTCTGCAATTGCTCGGCAACGGCAAGGATTTCGGCTTGAAACATCTGAATTACACATACCAGCAGGGCGAAGGCGGCATTGCCGACGCGCTCAGTCTGGTCGAGCATTTTGCCGACGACGAGCCGGTTTGTGTTGTTCTCGGCGATAACATCATCGAGGGAAATATCCGCAAAGCGGCGGAAGATTATAGAAAACAGGGCAGAGGCGCGAAGATTCTGCTCAAACAGGTTCACGACCCGCAGCGTTTCGGCGTGCCGGAACTTGACGGCGAACGGGTTATTCAAATCGAGGAAAAACCCAAAAAACCGAAGTCGGATTACGCGGTTATCGGAATTTATTTTTTCGACAACACGGTTTTCAATGTCATTAAAACCCTGAAACCGTCAGACCGCGGCGAGCTGGAAATCACGGATGTCAACAATCATTACATCAACGAAGGCACGATGACCTGGGCGGAACTCGAAGGCTGGTGGACGGACGCGGGAACTTTTGAAAGCCTGCTTCACGCCGCCAATCTGGTAGCAAAAACCGGCGCGAATAATCTGGAACTGAGCGCGGCGAATTCTTGAAAATTAACCGCGAAACACGCGAAATACACGAAAATAAAACCCAAATATTTCGCGTGTTTCGCGGTTGAAATCATTTGTTCTGGTCATATAAATACAACCCCAAGCCATACTTAGCCGCTGCCCGTCGCAACGCCATGCTTTCTGCATTACTGGAAGAATTTCCATAGCTGTCCAATTCTTCATCTTCCTGTCCGGTCGCTTCACGATAGACGATGCCCTCCGAGCAGAGGATCGAAAGCCGGATCGTGAGGATCAGTTTTCCGCCGATTGAATCAATCCGCCGGATTTCATAACACCAGCCGGGCGCGTAATGGTCGAGATATTTGACCGCGTCGTGCCACGCGAGATAACTGATTTCCTTGCCGCCCTGACGGCGTTTGCGCAGATGTTTCTGGGCAATCGGTTTCGATAAATCCTTTACAATGTCGCGGATCGAACGCAGTTCGCCGGAAATTTCGCCGGTTTGATTTTCACCTTTTTCCATTTCGGTGCTTGCCTGAGTTGTCATAAAGTCTATTTCTCCAAATGATTCAAAATTCGTTTCATCTGTGAAACGATAGCAAAGTTTTGAGATCAAATCAAATCTCAAATTGATGTGAGCGCCATCGGTATAGCGAGCGGCAGCGAGGCGCGTTTCTTAATTAAAATCTTTGGTTTGCAAACCTGCCCGCTACCGCTCGCTATACTGATTTAACGTGAGTATTGGATAAGATCGGAGCGCGGACGGCTCGTCCGCCAGCGTTTGAAAAACGCTCAAACTGTTTGGTTATCTGACAAGTATTAATAAAATCGCGGCAAATTACACCGCTTTCAGCGGCGTGTGCCGTCAAGATGACGGCGTTCCGCTCTTATCCGCGATTGCCGTTGTTTTAAGCATTTGTATTGTTCCGGCGGCTATCATAAAATTTCAGCAAAACTTTGAAGATTATGAAATATACAACCGCCGAAAAAGCCGTCGAAACGATAAAACCCGGCGACCGCATCTTTGTTCAGAGTGTTGCCGCCGCGCCGCAGACTTTGATCAAAGCGATGTGCGGACGCGCCGCCGAACTAAAAGGGGTCGAGATTTATCATCTGCATACCGAGGGCGAAGCGCCATATACCGCGCCCGAATTTGCGGGAAGTTTTCATACCAACGCGCTCTTTGTCGGCGCGAATGTCCGCAAGGCGATTGCAACGGGCGAAGCCGATTACATTCCGTCATTTTTGAGCGAAGTTCCGCTGCTTTTCCGCCGCGAGATTTTGCCGATTGACGTTGCGCTGATTCACGTTTCGCCGCCTGACCGTCACGGGTTTTGTTCGCTCGGAACATCGGTTGACGTGTCCTTGGCGGGCGTGCAGATGGCGGAACTCGTCATCGCGCAGATCAATCCGAAAATGCCGCGCACGCACGGCGACGGTTTGATCCACACGCGTCATATTGATTTTGCGGTCGAAGTCAGTGACGATCTGCCCGAAGTCAGAGCCGCCGAGCTGAGCGCGGATGAACTTGCCATCGGGCGCAACTGCGCCGCGCTGATCGAAGACGGCGCAACGCTGCAAATGGGCATCGGCGCGATTCCGAACGCGGTGCTGGTCGCGCTCGCGAATCATAAAAATCTCGGCGTTCACACGGAAATGTTTTCCGACGGTTTAATTGATTTGATCGAACGCGAAGTCGTCAACGGGCGAATGAAGCGCGTTCATCCGGGCAAAATCGTGTCGAGCTTCGTTATGGGAACGCGCCGGCTTTACGATTATATTGACGATAATCCCGGAATCGTTCTGCTCGATGTCGCCTACGTCAACGATCCGGCGGTCATTCGCCGCAACCCGAAAGTAACGGCGATCAACAGCGCGATCGAGATTGATTTGACCGGACAGGTTTGCGCCGATTCCATCGGCACGAGAATTTATTCGGGTGTCGGCGGGCAGATGGATTTCATTCGCGGCGCGTCGCTCTCGGAAGGCGGCAAACCGATCATCGCGCTGCCGTCGGTCACCGGCAAAGGCGAATCGAAGATCACGCCGTTTCTAAAAGAAGGCGCGGGCGTTGTCACCACGCGGGCGCACGTTCATTACGTCGTTACCGAACACGGCACGGCGAATCTTTACGGCAAAACTCTTCGTCAACGCGCCAAAGAACTTATCAAAATCGCGCATCCCGCGCACCGCGAAGAACTGGAAAAACAAGCATTCGAGCGGTTCAAGATTTTGGATTAGTATTTATTGGCAATTTAAAAGGCGTTCAATTTGTCTGTTACCGCAAACCTTCGAGAGTTTCCTTAACGTGATCGTAATGCCGTGCGACAGCTTGCAGATCGGAATCCGCGCCGATGGTTCTTTGCGCCAGACCGAACAAAAGCCGCGCCTGCGTTTCGAGCAGCTCGTGGCGTTCGGTTCGTTCGTCCTCGTCCTTGAAATTCTGATTGGCTTTGCCAAGAACCTCCATCGCATTCAAAAGCCGCAGGATGACCGCGACGTTTCCGCCCGCATTCTGGCGAATCTGGTTAAACGCGAGATCGAAATAATCTTCGAAACGCTGCTGATTGACAACAAGGCGCAATTCGCCTTCGCAAAAATAAAGCGGCGGGCGCGACGGGCGTTTTGCCAGACAAACGAGGATCGCGGTCAGGTAATCAATGCACGACAGCGCACTCGTCGAATCGTTGATCGCGGGCGAAAGTGCTTTCAGCGAAATGTCCACGATCTGCCGCAAGCCGAAAGCGACATCGCCTTCGACGGTGCGGAAATTTCCGATGTCGTAAGCCGCGTTAAATTTAGCGATTAATTTTTCGTCCGGCGCGAAATCTTCGCTGCGCGGCGAAATCTGCAAAAGCGGCAAGCCGTAAATCGTGAATTCGCCGACGCGCCGCCGCATCTGGACGATCAGATCGTGCGCTTTAGCCAGCTCGAAAAGCGCGTCCGTGTCGGCATTTTGGATGTAACCCGTTTCGGCGGACGGGATTTTGAGCCATTTTTTCGCGCGAAGCGAAGCGATTATCTCGGGATCGGATTGTTTTTTGTCGTAGCGCGGCGCGTAATTTTCCTCGATCTCGCAGACGGTTTCGTCGGCGATCTGCGAAATGATGTTCGTTGCCTGAATCGAAGTCGCGACGTGGTGAATAAAATAGATCAAAAACCCGATGCCCGACAGACCGAAAACAATGCCGAACGCGACGGCGATTGACGGAACGAAGCTTTCGCCGCCGTCGCCCGTGCCGTTTTCGCGGATCGTCCGCAAAACGACGATGCAGTAGGCGAAAATTCCGACAAATGCGCCCAGCACGACCTGATTGCCCGTATCGCGGATAAAATTCCGCAGGATGCGCGGCGAAAACTGGGTCGAAACCAGCGTCAAAGCGACAATCGTGATCGAAAAAACCGTTCCCGCGACTGTAATCATCGAACCGGCGACGACCGCCAGCATATCGCGTGCGCCCGATGGCTGAACGTCGAGAAAATGCGGAAAATAACCGAGGCTGCCCGCGTAATAATCAACCGCCACCATCAAAAGCCCGAGCAAACCGCCACAGAGCGCGAGCATCGCCGGAATAAACCACAGCGTCGCGGTCAAACGTTTCCAATAATTCTGCGTTTTAGTCATTTAAACAGTTACGGCTTCCAAACGGCTAATCTTAAAGACCTACCTTCCGGCAAATAATTGGCAAGAAACTTTGAATCCTTGACATTCTGAGTTATCAAGCCGTGATTATGTGCTATGGCAGTCGCCATTACAAACAAATCTTCCCAATGCTTATTTTGATCGGATTTACCTAATCTTGCGTAAATAAAAGAAGCAATTTCAGCGGCTTTTTCATTAAACGGTAAAATTAAGTGTTGTAGGGTTAATTCTTCAATTCTGGCAATATAAATTTTATATTCGTCCTCTTTAATATTATCTCTGGAAAACTCTTTTTCAACTCCCCATCTTGCTTCAAAAATTGTCATTGCAGGCAAAGCGGGAACTCGTTGGGTTTGGGAAAAATATTCAAATATTTTTTCTCGAACATATTTTTGATTTGTTCTCAAATGAGTAAAGACACTTGTATCAAAGGCAAGTGGATATTCAAATGTAACCTCAATTATTGACATTCGGGTTTAATCAAAACCTATAATGCTCAGTTTAGGACGTTCGGTTATTGATTTTTTTTGTTCTTTCGATAATCCTTCCAAAGTCGAAGCGGCAAGTTTGAAATATCTCTCTAAGAACAAGGCATTAAACTTTTCATTTAAAGCAATCAATTTTTGAATGTCTTTGTTAAACGCATTTTTTGGCAAATGCGGTGTGGTGATTGATTCAACTTCCATTATTCCCCTTTTTACAATTGAAACTTTTTGAATGCCTAAATCAACTTTGTTTCCAAATAATTCTCCACCAGTATTCTTGGTTTCAGTTTCACCAATATCATGTTTAGAATCAGCCTCAAATTCAAATTTTCTATCAACAATTGAATGATAGCAGTATGAAATATAATCAATTTCTTCTCTCTCTATTTTTCTTTTTGAAATCAGAAAAGAAGTTTTAAGTGCCTTTTCAATAACCATCAATCTATATGAAAACTGACGATTCTGTAAATATGTGCTTATTTCAATTAAACTTTTTGGGAAACTACCAATTCCATTATTGATCCAAGAAAGATTAACTTTTGAAAGCCCCAACATTGCCAAAAATGAACTTGCGATGAAATTGGAAATCGGACGCTGATTTTTCATTTCCA
This sequence comes from Pyrinomonadaceae bacterium, assembly GCA_022843305.1. Lineage (GTDB taxonomy): Bacteria > Acidobacteriota > Blastocatellia > Pyrinomonadales > Pyrinomonadaceae > JAFDVJ01. The sequence goes on from JALHNX010000177.1 coordinate 6,070, forward strand.
GACCTAAATTGACATCGTTAATGTAAAATCTTTCGGGTTTTCTTGACAGTTCCCCAAAAAGTTGCAAATTTACATAGACATCTTTCGTGAGTTCCAGCGTTTGTTCGATTTTTTTTGAGTCGTTATTTTGCTTAACAATTTTCAACCTAAACTTATAATCAAAATCGGGGAACTCTATTTCAACAAATTGTTTTTCGCTTTTTTGATTAAATGTTTGCGGATTTTGAATGAAATTCGGATAAAACGAAGGTAGAAAACCATTTGCCGTTTTCAACTCAAAGGTTGTTGGGTTTGAAACTGTTGCAATCATAAAAACTCCAAAACAATTATCACACAATTTAGTCTAAACTGTGACGGCTTCACGATATTCGCCCCAGACTTTGCGTAAACGGTGCGAGATTTCGCCGACCGTTACATAATTTTCGACCGCGTCGAGAATGTGCGGCATTAAATTTTCCGTGCCGCGCGCCGCTTCCTCGATCTTCGTTAAAGCATTTTCCGCACGTTCGGCATCGCGTCTTGCGCGGACGGCGCGGACGCGTTCGATCTGGTCGCGTTCGATTTGCTCATCTACACGAAGAATCGGGATTTTCGTATCTTCTTCGATCTGAAATTTATTGACGCCGACGACGACCGCATCCTGCGTTTCGACGGCGCGCTGATAAACGTAGGCGGCTTCCTGAATTTCGCGCTGCGGAAAGCCGTTTTCGATTGCCTTGAGCATTCCGCCCATCGCATCAATTTTTTCGATATATTCGACCGCCTTTTTTTCCAATTGATTCGTTAATTCCTCAATCGCGTAAGAACCCGCGAGCGCGTCAACAATATCCGCCACGCCTGATTCGTGCGCGATAACCTGCTGAGTTCGCAGAGCGATTCGCGCCGCCGTTTCGGTCGGAAGCGAAAGCGCTTCGTCCATCGAATTCGTATGCAGGCTTTGCGTTCCGCCCAAAACCGCCGCCAAAGCCTGAATCGTCGTCCGCACGATGTTGACTTCGGGCTGCTGCGCGGTCAGGGTCGAACCGGCAGTTTGCGTGTGAAAGCGGAGCATCAAAGATTTCGCGTTTTTCGCGCCGAATCTATCGCGCATAATCTTCGCCCAAAGCCTTCGCGCCGCGCGGAATTTGGCGACTTCTTCGAGCAGATTCAGATGCGAATTAAAGAAAAACGAAAGACGCGGCGCGAAATCGTCAACCTTTAACCCGACCGAAATCGCCGCTTCGACATACGCGATGCCGTCCGCCAGTGTGAACGCAATTTCCTGTGCGGCAGTCGAACCGGCTTCACGGATGTGATAGCCCGAAATCGAAATCGTGTTCCAGTTCGGCACTTCAGCGGCGCAAAAAGCGAAAGTATCGGTAATCAGACGCATCGAAGGTTTCGGCGGAAAGATATAAGTTCCGCGCGCGATATATTCCTTCAAAATATCGTTCTGAATCGTGCCGTTCACTTTATCGAACGCGACATTCTGCTTTCGCGCGACCGCCAGATAAAGACACAAAAGCGTTGAAGCCGTCGCATTGATCGTCATCGAGGTCGAAACCGTATCGAGCGGAATTCCGTCGAGCAGCGCGAGCATATCGTCCAAACTGTCAATCGCCACGCCGACCTTGCCAACCTCGCCCGCCGCCAGCGAATCGTCCGAATCAAGCCCGATCTGCGTCGGCAGATCAAACGCGACCGAAAGCCCGGTCGTGCCTTGCGAAAGCAGATATTTATAACGCCGATTCGAATCTCCGGCAGTCGCAAATCCGGCATACTGGCGCATCGTCCAAAAACGCCCGCGATACATATTCCGGCGCACGCCGCGCGTGTAGGGAAATTCGCCGGCATTGCCGATTTCGTTCTCGAAATCTGTTTTCGTGTTTGAAGGATTAAAATCATTGGGCAGTTCAATGCCCGAAGAAGTCTCGAATTTGTCGCGTCGTTCAGCCATATCGCCGATAGATTAGCATATTTTACGACTTACGACATAAGCGGTAATTCTTCAGAGAGTTGGCAACAAACTGAAGTTTGTTGTACAAATGGAGGACAAACTTCAGTTTGTCCTCCGTTCGTCGTTTTCCGGTGCTTGAAATTTTGAAATATAAAACTTGAAAGTTTTCAGCCGCTCGCGTAGCATTTCAGATAACGAATGAATCTCGACCAAAACGCAAAAGACGCGGTGCAAAGTTTAAGCGATGCGATAAATTCGGCGGTTGAAAAGTCGTTTGACGTGCGCGATGCCATCGAAAACCTGCGCGAACTCGGCTACGAATCCGTGCTGACGCTCAAACTCGAAATCGGTTTGCAGGAAATCGGCGGCAGCCGCGAGGAAGAATTTGCCGAAAATCTCGAACTCGATCTGACCGACGAAGACGTGCGGACTTTGCAGAGAATGAAAATCAGATTTTAAGAGTGGAGAGTCGAGAGTCGAGAGTCGAGAGTAAAAAACTTTCTTCCACTCTCGACTCTCCACTCTCGACTCTCCACTAGCTTTGAATTACTACAATTATTTCACCGAAATTGAAGAAACCTTTATCCGTCGGCGCGGGAAGAATCTGCTTCTTTCGCCGCTCGATTGGGCGTTGATCGAATCTTGGCAGGAACGCGAAGTGCCGCTCCATATCGTGCTGCGCGGCATCGAGCGCGTTTTTGATACAATTGACAAACAGCCCAACCGGAAACGCTCGGTCAAAAGCCTGTTTTACTGCAAAGAGGAAATCGAAGCGCAGTTTGCCGAATGGCTCGAAACGCAGGTCGGCGCGGCTGCCGTAGCCGGGAGTCAGGAGTCGAGAGTCGAGAGTCAAACGCCGGAAAAAAGCGAATTGTTTTCGCGTGAGGCAATCGAATCGCACCTCGAAAGAACTGCGGCGGATTTATCGGCGGCAAGCCGGGAAACGGCAAACGGCGAATTGCGCGAAACCTTCGAGCGCGTTTCGAATCGGCTCGCACAGCTTGCGGGAAATTACGAATCGGCGGAAAAACTGGAAGAATCGTTGGAAAAACTCGACGCGCTGATTGACGAAAGCCTGCTTAAACAATCGGAAACCGGGCATCTGAAAGCCGACACCGAAAAAAATCTGGCTTCCTATCGAAATAAAATGGAAACGGAAGTTTATCAAAGAACGTTTGAACTGATGATTCTGAAAAAACTGCGCGAGGAAGCGAAAATTCCGCGCCTCAGTTTGTTTTATCTGTAAAGTAGTGGTAAAAAAATGCAAACCGAAAAGGTTTGAAAAAGGAGAAAAAATTATGGAGTATCAATCAGGAGCGGTTCGTCCGGTAGATAGTTTCGGCGATGGCTGGTCAATCATCAAAAACGATTATTGGATATTCGTTTTAATGTCGCTGGTTTTCGGCGTTATTTTAATTTTCGGGGCTATAATTTTGGGAATGATCAATCAGGCGATTACGACGGGACTCGCCGGAGTACTCGGGATAGCGACCAGCGGCGCAGGCGATACGGCAAGAATGTCCGCCTCGATTCTTCCGCAGGTGGTTGGGCAAATTGTCGGTTTCTTTACCAACATTATCCTGGCAACGATTTCGGGCGTTCTGCTTTGCGGAATCTATAAATCTTTGTCGCGTGTCGCGGGCGGCGCGCGAGCCGACTTCGCCGATTTATTCAGCGGTTTTGAATATATTCAGTCGTGTTTCATTGTCGCGGCTGTTTTATCGGTAGTTCAATTCGTAATAGGCGTTGTTTCGCTGATGATTGCCGCGGCGGTCGGCATCGGCGCGCTCGGAATGGGACTCGCAAGCATAATCACGAGCGACGGACAACTGAATCCGGCTATTTTCGGCGGATTGTTTTTGGTGATACTGGCATTTGTCGGCGTGTCCATCGTTATCAGCCTGATTATCTCTGCGCTGACCAGTTTTGCCTATCCGTTGATTGCCGAGCGAAATTTATCGGGCGGGCAAGCCCTTTTGACCAGCGTCAAAGGCGGATTGGCTAATCTCGGCGGGCTTATTCTGCTGTTGATTTTAGGCGGCTTAATGCTTATTGTCGGTGCTATACCCTGTCTTCTTGGATTGCCTTTTGTCGTGCCGATCTATTTTGCCGCACTTTATGCCGCATACCAAAGCGTTTTCGGCAAAGTCGGCGGTTATCAAAACTACAATCCGCCGCCGCCGCCTAATTTCGGACAGCAGCCGGGATACTAAAATTTATTTTTTAAGCGTCGGCTTTCCGCAAAACTTGAAAAATACTTAAATTAAAACGGAAGTTTACACTCTGCGCCTTGCGCTTTTTACTAACGAACAGTTATTTACTGCAAAACAGTGAGAAGCGTAAAGTGCAGAGTGTAAAGTTATTTAAGCGAATATTTCTTTGGAGTCAGGCAGTTGAAAATTAAATTAAGAAACAAATGGATTTATATTCGGAATAAGGAATAGGTGAAAAGTGAAAAGTGAAAGGTGAAAGGTGAAAGGTGAAAACCGCCGGTCGCCTGACACCTATTCCTTATTCCGAATGGTTCCCGACTGATTAACTCCCATTTCCAGAGCGATTTCGGAATCAGTGTCAGGATTGCGGCGACAAGTCAGAACCATCTGCGGTAGCGGATGGTTGAAGATAAAAAATTTGAATGTCGTTGTCATCATTCGAGTTGTTTACGTTAAACCGCCCGCTACCGCAGGCGGTTCTGACCCATATATCAAAACCTGAATTGCTCTAATTTTGCATAATGAATTTTCAGACATCAGATGGCAAAACGCTTTTTGCATAAATCGAAAGAACACGGCAGAATCTTCGACGTAACGATTGAAAAGATCGTTCCCAACGGTTACGGTCTGGCATTTGCCGAAGGCTTGACCGTTTTCGTGTCGCTCGCGGCGGCGGGCGATCGTCTGCGCGTCAAAGTCAATCAAACCAAAGGAAAAACCGCGTTTGCCGAAATCGTCGAAATCCTCGAACCCTCCGCCCACCGAATCGAACCGCCGTGCGTCTATTTCGGACGCTGCGGCGGCTGTGATTTTCAGCAGATGGATTACGACGCACAGCTCCGCGCAAAAGTCGGTATTCTCAACGATTGCCTGACGAGAATCGGGAAAATAAATTACCCGCGCGAAATCGAGATCATCGGCAGCCCGAAGCCCTTCGGCTACCGCGCACGCGCACAATGGCACGCTGACACGCACCGCCGGCGAATCGGTTATTTCCGCCGCAATTCGCACGACGTGATTGATGTCGAAATCTGCCCGATCATTACCGGCGAACTGCAAAAAACTTTAACCGATCTGCGTTCGGAAATTGACTGGGAAAGTTTCCGGGCGGAACGGGTCGAGATCGAAGCGGCGAACGCGGGCGAAAAGGTTTCGATCTATTCGTCGGAAATCGTCGAACCGACCGACGAGATAAGTTTTTCGTTCGGGGAAAACCGCTATTTTTACGACGCGCAGAGTTTTTTTCAGGGGAATCCGTATCTGGTCGAAACGCTCGTCGAGACCGCTTTGCGGAACGCGGAAGGAAAATCGGCACTCGATTTATATTGCGGTGTCGGGCTTTTTACATTGCCGCTGGCACGAAAATTTGAAAAGGTTTTTGGTGTCGAAGCAAACGAAAACGCCGTCGAATCCGCCCGGAAAAATATCGAGAGTGCGCGGCTCGAAACGGCGGAATTTTTTGCCGAACCGGTCGGCGAATGGCTCGCGGAAAACTCGGAAAAATTAACGGACGTTGATTTCCTGCTGCTCGACCCGCCGCGTTCGGGAACGGAAAAGGAAATAGTCGAACAAATCTTAAAGCTCGCGCCGAAACATATTTCCTATGTTTCGTGCGAACCTTCGACACTCGCGCGGGATTTACGGATTTTGTGCGAAAATCTTTACGAAATCGAATCCATTACCGCGCTCGATTTATTTCCGCAAACGCATCACGTCGAAACGGTCGTGCATCTGAAATTAAT
>JALHNX010000178.1 GCA_022843305.1 Pyrinomonadaceae bacterium
GCCACGAGACCCCACGTTTGGCACTGGATCAGGCAGGCTTGATTTTGGATTTTAGATTTCGGATTTTGGATTTTTTTAGGCATAAATCTTGCTCTTTGAATTTTATATGAGCAGGAAGAAGTTTGATTATTCATTGGATTATAAAAATCTGGATTTGCGGAAAAATCCCGAACTTTATCGCATCGGCAGGGGCGAACAGGGAGTTTTGACGATTGAACCCTATAAATCTGAGATTCTTCCGAACTGGCGATTCAAAACGCCGGAAATCGCTCGCGAATCTTCGCAGAAAATTTACGAAATGTTCCTTGAATACAAAAAGCAGAAAGATTTTGTCGGGATGGATATGGCGCGAAAATTTCTGCAAATGGGAATCACGCGGGCGCGGCGCTACACGAATCACCCGTCGGGCAAAAAATACGATGGCGCGGTTCCGGCTGATAAAAAAGGCGTTTCCGGCGCGCACGGTCGCGCAGAACTCCCGAAAGGTTTCGACGTCGAGAAAGCGGAAAGCGCGCGGATTTTCAGCGAGAAATATTATCTGGCGAAAAACGATGAAGTTTATCAGAAGTTGATGCGCGAACACATCGAAAAATACGAGAATGGCGAATGAGATCGAGAAAAAATATCGTTTGAGCGAAGCGGAAAAAGCCGGTGTTTTAGAATCTTTGGACGAGATCGGCGCGGAGTTTCAGGGCGAGGATTTTGAGGAAAATATTCTGTTTGCAAATGACGAACTGATTTCAAAACAAGCCGTTCTGCGTTTGCGGCGCATCGGCGAACGGACGATTATTACTTTTAAACAAAAGGTTCAAAGCAATTCCGCCGCCAAACATCATACCGAATACGAAACCGAAGTCGCGGATTTTGACGAGATCGCAAAGATCGTCGAAAATCTCGGTTTTCGACGCGCACTGGTTTACGAAAAACGCCGCCGGACGTGGAATTTCCGGCAGGTCGAAATCGTTCTGGACACGCTTCCGTTCGGCGAATTTATGGAAATCGAAGGTTCGCTGACCGCGATTGCCGAAGCCGAAATGTTTCTCGGCGCGGAAGATTTCGAGGTTGTTCCCGAAACATATCCGATCTTAACTGCGAAATTCGGAAAAAAGAACGGCGATTTGATCGAGGCGAGATTTAGGGAATTGGAGGAAGATTAACATTTGAAAAAAATATTTGTAATTTTAACGATTTTGCTCGCGCTTTTCGGATGCGGCGGCGAAAATCGGAAAGAAGCCGAAAAAACGAACACGGCAACCCCGCAAAATTCTGTCGGTAATTCCGCATCGAATACGAATCAAGCGGCAAACAACACGTCGCAAATCCCGAAAAGCGGCGAAAAGGTCGAGCAGGTTTCGGAAACGAACTTCAAAGACGGTTTGCCGAAAGGCTGGGAAGCGTCTGATCCTGAAAAAGAAAATCCTTCGACATTTGATACGAAAGACGGCGTTTTGAAACTGAAAATTCCGTCGGGCAAAGATTTATACGGGGAAAACCTGACCGCGCCGAGACTTTTAAAGACGGTTTCGGGCGATTTTGAAATCGAAACGCGGGTCAAATTTTCGCCGTCGCAAAGCTATCAAGGCGCGGGACTTTTGATTTTCCGCAACGACAATAATTATCTGCGGCTCGAACGCGGTTTCGGCGGAACGGGCGGCGGCGACAGCGGAATCCGTTTCGACAAACGCGAGGACGAAACTTACGAACCCGTCGCAATGCAGGACAAATTTCCGACCGAAGCCCGCGAAGTCGAGTTAAAATTTCGGCGAGTCGGAAAGGATTTCACCGCATTTTGGCGGGAAGCCGGAAAATCCGAATGGATCGAGGTCGGGAAAGTTACGAACAGCTATCCCGAAGCCTTGCAGATCGGTTTGATTGGCGTTAACACGGCGGATAAAATCACGGCGGAATTCGCGTATATCAGACTTCTGCCGATTGCTGAATAATTTAGAGTTAATGCTTCGGAATAAATCCGCATCTTTGGTAATGCCTGAATAAAAAGTTTTATCTGCCCACGAAACACACGAAAAAAACGAAAATATGCTAAATCATCAAACTATTTCGTATCTTTCGTGTGTTTCGTGGGCAAAACAATCCTTCTCTAACTTTTTATTGAGGTGCTACCATCTTTGAACAAAAAACCTTGTCAATCTGCAAGCAAATTCGTTACAATCGTTCTAAGTTTTGAAAAGGAGAAGTTTTACTATGAAGAAACATATTTTCGGTTTCGCGCTTTTTAGTCTGATCGTCGCATCTTTTGTTTTTGCTTACGCTTTTCTCTGTGCGCCTTCGATTCCGTCGAAGGAAGCTGTCAAACCGCCGGTTTCGCAGAAAGAATTGCGGTCGGAAAAACCTTATTCCTGCTATCCGAAAAGAAACAAACTTTCGTATGAAGTTCTGAGTTCGCAGTATTTTGTTGCAGAAAACAAGATCGTTTCAAAGATTCGCGTGTCATTTAACGGTTCGATTGGAATGGCGCCTTCCAAAATTTATGTCACGACTACTTATTCTTCAGCCGGAAATGTCGGAAAAGACGGATTTGGAGAAAATAAAGTTTTGGAAAATCCGTTCGCCTATACCCGCGAATTGGTTGTAGATGTTGTTTCGAGAGTTTCGAGCGGCAAAAAGTTAGACATTGATGAAAATTTGTACGCGCTGGTTTCGGTTACGGATTATGACGGTTCAGCAAATTACAAGAATAATGAGGATATAACTAAAGCCAAGCCGGTGCTTTTCGTTTATGATGAAAAGCCGGAAACAATTCAGAGAGCCAAAAAAAATACCGAATAAATAATCATAAAAATCAAAATTTTTTTGCAAGTTTGAAATAACCGAATCGTTCTCTTTCGCATAGAGTGGTTTCGGTCAAGTTTCAAACTTGCATTTTATTTTTGAGAGGACATTTTTTATGAGAAGGGCAAATGTTTCAAATTACAAAATTTTAATCGCGGCGTTTTTGTTGTATTCGGTGATTTTATCGGGTTGTGCGGGTTATTCTGCATCAAACACCAACACAACGACAAACAGATCATATTCGATGGATAAAACAGCACCGATGCCGATGTCTAATTCGAATTCGGCAGCAAATACAACAACCAGTGCTTATCAAGAGAGTCAGGACGAAAAAAGCGGGAACGGCGAGCGTTATGCGGAAATTACGGAAAATCCTTTTTTGGAAACCGTCCGCGCGCCGCTTTCGACTTTTTCGATTGATGTGGACACGGCTTCGTATGCCAACGTCCGCCGTTTTTTGAATCAGGGAAGTCTGCCGCCGAAAGACGCGGTGCGGATCGAGGAATTGATAAATTATTTTGAATACGATTATCCGCAGCCCGAAGGCAATCTGCCGTTTTCGGTCAACACGGAAGTGGCGGCTTGCCCGTGGAACGCGAAACATAAGATTGTGCAGATCGGTTTGCAGGGCAAAAAAGTTTCGCTCGACAATGTTCCGCCGTCGAATCTCGTCTTTCTGCTCGACGTTTCGGGTTCGATGAACGCGCCCGACAAACTTCCGCTTCTCAAACAGGGCTTGAAAACGATGGTCAATCAGCTTTCCGCGAAAGACCGCGTGGCGATCGTCGTTTATGCCGGCGCGAGCGGTTTGGCGCTGCCCTCGACTTCGGTTGACGACAAACAAAGAATCAACGAGGCGCTCGACAATCTCGAAGCCGGCGGCTCGACCAACGGCGGGCAGGGAATTCGCCTCGCTTACCAGGTCGCGCAGGACAATTTTATTGCAAACGGCAACAACCGCGTGATCCTGGCGACCGACGGCGATTTCAACGTCGGGCTGACGGGCGACGGCGAACTCGTTTCGATGATCGAACAAAAACGACAAAGCAATATTTTTCTGTCGGTTTTGGGATTCGGAACCGGAAATCTGAACGATTCGATGATGGAAAAGCTCGCCAATAAGGGCAACGGGAATTATGCATATATTGACACGGCAGACGAGGCGCGCAAAGCACTCGGACAGCAGGTTGCCGGAACGCTTTACACGATCGCGAAAGACGTGAAAATTCAGGTCGAATTCAATCCGGCGAAAGTCGCGGGCTATCGCCTGATCGGTTATGAAAATCGTCTGCTTGCCGACAAGGATTTTAACGACGATAAAAAAGACGCGGGCGAAATCGGCGCGGGGCATTCGGTAACGGCGCTTTATGAGATCGTTCCTGTCGGGCAAAAGGTTGTCAATCCGGGCGTTGACGAGCTTCGCTACAGCAAGGTCGAGCCTTCGGACACGCAGTTTAACGCCGAGCTTCTGACCGTCAAACTTCGTTATAAAGAACCGGACGGCGACCAGTCGAAACTTCTGACGATTGGTTTGCTCGATAATAACAAAGCGTTTGAAAACGCTTCGGAAAATTTGCGTTTCGCTTCGGCGGTCGCGGGATTCGGAATGCTTTTGCGGGATTCTAATTACAAGGGCGACGCGAATTTTAACAGCATTCGCCAAATCGCCGGTTCGTCGCGCGGCAGTGATTTGAAAAATTACCGCAATGAATTTCTCGAATTAATCGAAAAAGCGCGAAGAATGAAAGGTTAAAAGGGAAAAAGGGAAAAAAGGGAAAAAGGAAAAAGGGAAAAAGGGAAAAAGGGAAAAAGTCGGCTCACTTGTATTGAACAACACTTTTTCCCTTTTAACCTTTTCCGCTTTTAACCTTTTCCGCTTTTAACCTTTATTTTTTAATCAAAGCGAGAATATCTTTAATTAATAAATCCGGCTCGAAGGGTTTTGTGTGATAATTTTGGAAGCCGACTTCAAAGGCTTTGTCCTTGTTTTCTTTGGTCGTAAAGGCACTCAAAGCCAAAGCCGGAGTTTGTCCGCCTTTTTCCGACGGGAATTGGCGGATTTGCGAAATCAAGGAATAGCCGTCTTCATCGGGCATCCCCAAATCAGAAATAATAACGTCAAAAACGCGCCCGTTTTTATTCAAAACTGCCATTGCTTCCGCCGCCGATTCGACGCTTTTAACTTTTGCGCCGCTTTGTTCCAAAAATAACTGCAAAACTTCGCGCGAATCCAAATCGTCTTCGACACACAGAATAGTTACATTCGCCAAAGGCGTTTCTTCAGGCTTCGGCACTTCTTTTTCTTCGATTACCACGTTTTTTGTCGGTTTGACCAAAGGCAAAATAACGGTAAAAACCGAACCGAACCCAACGCCCTCGCTGTCTGCCGTCACGGTTCCTTCATGTTTCTCGACCAGTGTTTTGACGATTGACAAACCCAAACCTAAACCGGCTTGATCGCGGGAATTTGTTTGATCGCCCTGTGAGAATTGTCGAAAAATATGCGGCAGAGTTTCCGTGCCGATTCCTTGCCCGTCATCTTTGACCGAAATTAAGACCTTTCCGTCATCAGCCGTCAGATTCAACTCGATATTTCCGTTTTCAGGCGTAAATTTCAAAGCATTTGTCAGAAGATTTGTAAAAACCTGTTGAAGCCTTAATAAATCGCCGAAAACCGATGCGTTTTCCGTGTTGAAATTAAAAGTCAGATTTATTTTTTTCGTTTCAGCCGTCGGTTTCTGCGAATTGAAAACTGTATTTACCGCATCGAAAATATTAATCGGGCGCATTTCAAGCCGCAGTTTGCCCGAGGCAATCCGCGATGAATCAACCAGATCGCCGATTAATTTTGCCTGCGACAATGCGCTGCGTTCGATGGTTTGCAAAGCGTTTTTGCGCATCTTCTCATCAACTTCCTTGGTCAGCAAAATTTTCGTCCAGCCTAAAATCGCATTGAGCGGCGAACGAAGCTCGTGCGAAACCAGTGCCAGAAAATAATCTTTGGTGCGATTTGCGTCTTCGGCTTCGTCGCGGGCTTTTCTTTCGAGCGCATAAACCCGCGAAAGTTCTTCGTCGGCATTTTTACGGTCGGTTATGCGGCGCACGACACCCATAATATTTGCCGCCAGCCCTTCCGAATCGAGATACGTTTTACCCCGCGTCGAAAGCCAATGAACGCTTCCGTCGGAATAAATAACACGGTATTCGACATCGTATTCCGCGCCGTTTTTTTGTGATTCGATAAAAGTATCAACCAGATTTTGCCGGTCGTCCGGGTGAACGACTTCGAGAAAGCCGTTGTAACTCATCGTTTCAAAAGGCGAAATTTCAAAAAATTCGTTGCATTTCGGAGTCGAATAGATGCTTTGTTCTTTTAAATCCCAAAACCACAAACCGATTTCGGCGCTTTCCGCCGCGTATAAAAGTTGTTCGCCGCGCCGTTTGTAAAATTCAATTTCCTTTTCGCGCGGCGTGATGTCTTGACCGCACAGAAAAATATGTTTGATTTTTCTCGTGTTTTCTTCAAAAATCGGGAAGAGATTGAGTTCGACGTAGGATTTTTCTTCCTTGCTGATTCTAAATTCCAACGTATTTTTCGATGTAATCCCTTTGCTTGCCGCGTCAACGGCATCGCTTATCGTCCGAAAATTGGCATCCGACGATTGCCAGAAAACCGTTTCCGTCAGATTCTGACCGATCAAAAGTTTCGGGTCGGCAAATGTTTTATCAAAAATATTGCCGTCCAAAGATAATACTTTGCCTTGCGGGTTTAGCGTTCCGTAAATCGAAAACAAGTTTTTGAAAATCTCAATCGTCTGACCGTTAAAGGGGAATTCCATTTTTTTTTACCTGCTTCATCGGAGAATCGGAATCTACCAATGAAGAATTTGTTCTCTGATTTGTATGAAATATAAAAATTATATCACGGGAAAAATTTATAATTTCAGGCAATTGAATTTAATTATAATTGCAATAGTTAAATTTAAAAGGGTAAAAACCTCGACATTCCGAAGAATACGAGGTCAAATCGGTAGAAAGTTGTTTTACCTAAATTGTTGCTGGTCAAGTTTAATCCAGATTAAACAACTTTTCTGCCGGTCAAAAGTCGAATTACGAAGACTGCTAAAGCGATAACTAACAAGAGGTGCAAAAATCCACCAAGCGTTTGTCCGCCAACTAATCCGATCAACCATAAAACCAATAAGATAACGATAATTGTTTCTAACATATTTCCCCCTTTTCAAGTTTCTAAATTAAAATTTATGCCCGTTGGCACTTGCCAATTAGCTTTTCAATTCGTGTGCCAAAGTTAGAAAATACTGCAAAATAAAGAGTTAATGGGATTAAGAAAAGTTTTATAATTTTTACTTAGCAAGAAAAAGCATCAAAACAATGCACAAAATATATATCTGGTTGTATTGATTTTAAGCTAATTAAAATTGTATTATAATGTGTATCAAAATATTACAGGGCAATCTGATAAAAATGCCTTTTTAATTTATTAAAAAACTCTAAATAAATCAATAATTAGGTTTATCGAGTTTTGGCACAGGCTTTGCGAAAATAAATATTCAAGTTCTATTAGTTGGAGATTGAAAATGCAATCTTTAGACGAAATTAATTTTCTGATTTAATTTCCTACAGCTCAGGTTGTGGGATTTAAGGAGGGGGCAAGAATAAAGGGGACTTGCCTCTTCCGCTGAGCATCAAACGGATTTTCAAACAATATTTGTAAATTTTTTATTGATAAAATAATCAAAACTCTACAGATTTTTTTTAAATTTGATATTAGAACTATAAGTATAATTATGGCATATAAAGCATTGGTGATAGACGACGATTTGGCAACGCTGGAATTTATGAAATTTCAGTTAAAGGATGAAGGATTCGACGTTACGACCGCCGAACGCGGACAAAGGGCGTTGGATTTTGTGCGTGAAACCGAGTTTGACATAATTTTGACCGATTTAAATTTGCCCGATATAAACGGCATCGAGATGGTTAAACAGTCAAAACAAATATCGCCTGACACCGAAATTATAATGATTACCGGGTTCGGTTCGATGGAAAAAGCCATCGAAGCGACCAAAGCCGGAGCGTTTCACTACGTTGAAAAACCCGTGAATTTTGATGAATTGATTCTCTTAATCGGCAAAGCGGTCGAACGCAAACAGCAAACAAAAGAAATTAAAGAACTGCGCGGAAAACTTTCGAGCCGCACTTCGTATGAAGGAATTATCGGCGGAAGCCGCTCTATGCAGTCAATCTACGAGATGATCGAAAGCGTTGCCGAATCGGACGCGAATATTTTTATTCTCGGCGAATCGGGAACCGGTAAGGAAGTAATTGCCAATGCAATTCATTATAAAAGCCATCGCTCGAAAAAGCCGTTTGTCAAAGTAAACTGCTCGGCTTTGCCGAAAGATTTGATTGAATCACAGCTTTTCGGACATACGAAAGGTTCTTTTACGGGTGCGACCAGCGATAAATCGGGCTTTATCGGACAGGCGAACACCGGCAGTTTATTATTGGACGAAATTGCCGAAATGCCGGTCGAACTTCAGCCGAAACTTTTGCGGGTTTTGCAGGAAAGAGTTTATTACCGCGTCGGCAGCGACAAACCGCAGGAAGTTGATTTCCGTTTGATTTGCGCGACCAACCGCAGTCCGTTTGAGGCAATTCAAGATGGAAATTTGCGCGAGGATTTATATTATCGAATCAATACTATTGAGATCAAAATTCCGCCGCTTCGTGAAAGAATGGAAGACGTTCCGATGCTTGCCGAGCATTTTCTGGAAATGTATGCCGCGAAATATAAAGGAAAAGCCAATAAATTTTCGCAGCACGCCTTTGACCAGATGCTTAATTACAACTGGCGCGGAAACGTGCGCGAATTGCAGAACACAATCGAACGTGCCGTTTTGCTGTGCAAAACAAATACGATTACCGAATTGAATATTCCGAAAACTTCATCCGAATCAGTTTCTTATACATTTACGGCAGCTGCGGAAAACAGCGTTGAAAGTGAAGTGTCTTTTAACAATTTATCTTCAAACGGAGCGAGTGTCGGCGGGCAGAGTTTTCAAGTCGGAAATAATCTGGAAGGCGAAAAGCTTTTTGAAGAAGTCGGGAAGTTAATCGTCGAAAATTTACCCGAACCAAGTGATGGCACGGAACAAAAAGACGTTTTCGATTCATTGGAAACCGGCGTTGTGCTGGCGGCTTTGCGCCGCACAAACGGCAATAAACAAGCCGCCGCGAATCTCTTGGGGCTTTACCGACCGCGTTTATATGGAATGATCAAGCGTCATAATCTGGAAGAAAGAATATGACAAAATAATTAAAAAAGACAAAAAATAAAAGATCGTTTTTGACAATATCTTAGCCAAAAGATATTGGAAAATTTGAGGGTGTAAGAAATTTTGTGTTTTTCCGTTTTGTCCACCAAATTCTTGATAATAGGGGATTTGGGCGGACAAGGTAAAAATCAAAAAATTGAGTTTACACAGAAAATCTGACACGCCCATTTGAAATGAAATTGAATTCGTGATGTTGTTTGATATGTAGTAGTAACGACTTAATCTGATATTCTCGGCTGATTAAGTCGTTACTACTACAATTAATATGAAGTGCTAAAAATCTTCCAACCATCTTCGTTTTTACGATTGTATGAAAAAGATAAAATTCCCGTTCCTGCTTATTTTTTACCTTAACCGCAATTTCATATTCGTTATCATCGACAACCTCAATCTGTTCTATTGAAATAAAAGTGTATCCTGTTTTGTAAATGCTCTCCTCAAATTTTCTGGGGCTATTTTCGACAATAAAAGTAAATCCTTTTCGTTTATTTGTTCTTAGTTTTCCTGCCTCTAAGTAATTACCCTCTTCCGAAAACCGCCAATAATCTTTTACCACTTTTACGGCTTCATTTTTGATTAATTCATCATGTTGCAGAAAGGTTTTTTCATTGCTTATATATTTTTTTGCTAGTGTTGTAAAAACCACCATCACAGAAAACCCCAGCGATAGACAGATAGCCACAAAAATTGAGATCCTTTTTTTTCTGGATTTCATATTTTAATCTCCTGATGAAAAATTTAGTTCCAACGAAATTTTTTAAGTATATCTCATGTTTTCCGTCAGTACTTCCTTAGTCTTAACTAACTACCAATCTTGATCAAGGATACGCATCCTTGCCCGCATTCTTTGTTGCGGAGTAAATTGTTTTGGAGGGTTCAAAGCCTTAGTTGGATCTGCTCTTCTTATTGGCAAACTACCTGATAGTGAGGGAGATTGGTCAGCTTGACCTAATAATTCAGATGCGTAATTAATCATAAACTTATTTGCGCCTGCAATGAACTGAGCCGGATTGTCAATGATCCCTGTTGCCGATTGAACTGCAATTGCATTGTTATTAAGATAATTTTCATTTGCTTTTAATTTGGTTTCAAGACTCTTTAAGTGCTCTTTTTTTGCCGAGGTTGAAATTTCTTTCTCACCATTTAATCCTATTCCATCTTTTGAAAAACCAACGGAGCCTTTTGAAGAGTCGGTTTCTGTTTCTTCGGTAACTTCGCTTGACGGAACTCGGGTTTTTGCAACCTCGGTTTTAGTTGCACCATAAATGATACTCCAATTGTCATCCTTAAGTTTATCTATGATTGCTTGTAGTTTTTCCGTTTTTTCCTCTTTATTTTCTGTACATTCACAAATGGCTGTTATCACTGGGGGAGATGGTATTTTATCTTCATTTTGCTCTGCTGGCGGCGGCGGTGGCGATGCTGGAGCTTCAGCTTGTTGTTGGTGTCCGATTTGAATGATTTCGCCATTAACATTATATGATTCGAGTCCTAACCCGCCACCATACATTCCATTACCACATCTGCTGCCACACGCGACTGTATTTTCAGAAATGAGACCTAAAGGATCAGTATATTTATAGGGTGAATTGAGAGCGTAACTGTAGCGATTGAACGTCTGCGGATCTTTGACGTTCGCTGATGCTGTGAGCGGGTCAACCGAGGTGAATCTGCCGTGTGCGGAGTTGTAATATCTCGCCTGTGCGAAATCTAAGCCCGATTCCGTGTCCTGTTCGTAACCGGTGTAGCCTTGTCTGACTTCATTCGTCGGCTGATAGCCTAGAGTTTCTGTTCTCTGCGACGTGGAAGTCTCTTCGCCGAACGCCATATAGTCTCGTCTTGATGTAACACTACCGTTTTCATCAGTAATTATACGCGGGGAACCGAGATGGTCTGCCGTCAAATAATTCGTGGAAGGCGATTCAATTTGCGATTCAGGATTTATAACATATTCCGCCGCAAGTTGTCCACCGGCATTATAAACAAATATAGTCTCTTCGCCGGAATTTGGCAATACTTTTTTTATTCTTCGCCCTTCACCGTCGTATAGATAAATCGCAAGTGTTTGATTCTGTGCGTCTTTGACTTCCTTCTGATGATTTTCACCGTCGTAGAGAAATTGTTTGCCGCTGGCATCTTGCGTCAAATTTCCTGTTTTGTCATAAACATAATTCTGTCCCGCTGAGAAACGGTTAGTTGCCGTGTCAATCTGGGGATTCGTCAGGTTGTTCGAGTTTGCCAAAGTTGTCGTGTTATTGGCATCGAAACGACGATTGCCGTAGCGGTCGTAAGAGAAAGTCTGTTTCCAAGTCGTTGCATTATTGACTTTTTCTTCGGCTGACAGCAAGCGATTCAGATCATCGTAAGCGTAGGTTTGCTCGAATGGTTGGGCAAGCCCCGCGAAATTTATCCGCTGCTCACGAAGCGAACCGTTATTCTGCTGATTATTCCCGTAATCGTATTCCAATTTCAAAAGACTTTTATCATCCGCCGAATTGCCCAAACCGATTTCGGTGATTTGCTGTCGTTCATTGTATTCGGCAGTTTCCCATTTGCCGTTGCCGAGTTTGAAACTCGTCGTTGCGCCCGCTGAATTATAGTTGAACGAATTGGCATAGGTTTTTGCGCCCGCAGCGGTTTGTCCGGCGACGCGTGAAAGGTCGCCGTCCTGATCGAATTCGTAGGAAACGGTTTTCCCCGACGGGTAAGTTTCGGCGATCAATCCCGACAAATTGTATTGAT
>JALHNX010000179.1 GCA_022843305.1 Pyrinomonadaceae bacterium
TACCCGATCGAAGAATGTCCGATTGACCGCGTTTTTCCCGAAAATAACCAGGAACAGGGCGAAGAACTTTTTGTTCATAAGGACGGCTCATTCTACCCGGTCGCTTTTACCGCCAGCCCCGTCCGCGAGGGCAAAAAAACCGTCGGGACGATTATCGAAGTCCGGGACATCACCGAAGAAAAAAGAGACAAGGAGATTTTGCTCGAACGCGAACGGCTGGCGCGTTTAACCTCGGAAGTCAGCCTCGCGCTCGTGCAGAGCGTTTCGCTGCCGCAAATTCTTCACACCTGCTGTGAGTCGGTCGTCAAATATCTGGGTGCCGCTTTTGCCCGCGTCTGGACTTTCGATAAAACGGAAAATGTTCTGAACCTGCAAGCCAGTGCCGGGTTATACACGCATCTCGACGGCGAGCATTCACGCATTCCCGTCGGCAAATACAAGATCGGGCGGATCGCCGCCGAGCGCCAACCGCATCTGACCAACGAGGTCATCGGCGATAAACAGGTCAGCGATCAGGAATGGGCAAAGTGCGCAAAGATGACGGCTTTTGCCGGTTATCCCCTGCTCGTCGAAAACCGCCTTGTCGGCGTGATCGGAATGTTTTCGAGAAATGTTATGAGTAACTCCGAACTCGACGCGCTCGCTTCGATCGCCAACGTCATCGCGCTCGGCATCGAACGCAAACAGTCCGACGAAATCTTAAAAGAATCCGAAGAACAATACCGCGCGCTGGTCGAAGTTTCGCCGCAAATCGTCTGGACGGCGCGCGGCGACGGCTTTATCACCTTCTGCAATCAATACTGGCTTGATTATACGGGCTTGTCGGTCAATGAAACCCTTGGTTCGGGCTGGGTTGATGCGATTCATCCCGAACACCGTGAAAGAGTAAAACAGGCGTGGCTGGATGCCGGTCAAAGCGGTAGCTGGGAATTGGAGATTCCGTTCCGCCGCGCCGCGGACGGCGAATACCGCTGGCATCTGGCGCGCGGACTGGCAACACGCGATAAAACCGGCGAAATCACCCGGTGGGTCGGCGTGGCGGTTGACATTCATGAACGACAACAACTCGCGCTCGAACGCGAAAATCTGCTCAAAGCCGAACAGGACGCCCGCGAGGAAAGCGAAACCATTCGCCGGCTCGGACAATTGATTTCCGCCGAACTCGATTTGGATAAAGTGGTCCAAGCCGTAACGGACGCTTCGACCGAATTAACGGGAGCGCAGTTCGGCGCGTTCTTTTACAACGTGCTAAATGCCCAGGGCGAAAGTTATATGCTTTATTCGCTTTCGGGCGTGCCGCGCGAAAAGTTCGAAAATTTTCCGATGCCCCGCGCGACGCAGGTTTTCAGCCCGACCTTTCACGGCGAAGGCACCTTGCGCAGCGACGATATTACGAAAGACGCGCGGTTCGGCAAAAACCCGCCGTATCACGGAATGCCGAAAGGTCATCTGCCGGTCGTCAGCTACCTGGCGGTTTCGGTCGTTTCGCGTTCGGGTGAAGTTATCGGCGGTTTGTTTTTCGGGCATTCAGAGCCGGACGTGTTCAGCGAGCGCGACGAAAGAATCGTCGAAGCGATGGCGGCGCAGGCGGCAGTCGCGATGGACAACGCCCGGCTCTATGAAGAAGCCAAGCGCGAGCGCGAGCGCGCCGAGCGCGCCGCCGCCGAAAACGAGCGGCTTCTAAAGGAATCTCAGGAAGCGAGTCGTCTGAAGGACGATTTTCTGGCGGTCGTTTCGCACGAAGTCCGCACGCCGCTCAACGCGATTTTAGGCTGGTCGAGCATTCTGCTTTCAAACGGTGACGGAAGTGAAGAAATTCGCCGCGCCGTCGAGACCATCAACCGCAACGCCCGCTCGCAGGCGCAGATCATCGAAGACATTCTCGACATTTCGCGTATCGTGACCGGCAAACTGCGGCTCGACGTGCAGCTCGTCCAGCCGGGCAAGGTTATCGAAGCGGCGGTTGATTCGCTTCTTCATGCCGCCGAATCGAAAAACATTCGTCTGCAAATGCTGATTGATCCACACGCGGGTCCCGTTTCAGGCGATCCCGACCGTCTTCAGCAAATCGTCTGGAATCTGGTTTCAAACGCCGTTAAATTTACCCCGAAAGGCGGGCGCGTGCAGGTGCGGCTCGAACGCATCAACTCGCACCTCGAAATCGTCGTCAGCGACTCGGGACAAGGAATCGCCGAAGACTTTCTGCCGCAAGTTTTCGACCGTTTCCGGCAGGCTGATTCGTCAAGCTCGCGCACGCACGGCGGACTCGGACTCGGACTCTCGATCGTCAAACAGCTCGTCGAGATGCACGGCGGCAGCATCCGCGCGGAAAGCCCGGGCATCGGTCACGGCGCAGCCTTTACGGTCGCTCTGCCGGTTACGGTCGCCAACAGTTCGAAAATTAACGAAAGCGTCGAGCGCGTTCACCCGGCAGCGAATTCGGGCAGTCGAATCGCCTTCGATTGTCCGCCGAATCTGAAAAATCTGCGCGTGCTGGCGGTTGATGACGAAAAAGATTCGCGCGATCTGTTAAAAAATATTCTCGAACAATGCGAGGCTGATGTCGTCACGGTCGGCTCGGCGGAAGAAGCCATGCTGATTTTGCCGGAATTTGAGCCGCATATTCTGATCAGCGACATCGGAATGCCCGGCGAGGACGGCTATTCGCTGATTAAAAAAATCAGGAAGCGCGAAAAAAGCGAGAAACTGAAAAGATTGCCCGCCGTCGCTTTAACGGCTTACGCGCGCGTCGAAGACCGGATGAAGGCGCTTTCGGCGGGATTTCAGATGCACGTCCCGAAACCGGTCGAACCGGCGGAACTGGCAGCCGTCATCGCCAGTCTGGTTGAGTTCGGTGAATAGTAATTCAAAGATTATAAAATCAATGCTCTTTACGAAAACAATTTAAATTTATTTTACCTTTTTCATTGAAAGAGGGTTGATAAAGTTTGCCCTAAAAGAATTTAAACAGCCACAATCGTACCCCGGATTTCCGAATTGACCGCGCCGTTTCGTTTGAGATAATTTTGCATTGCGTCTATCGCTTTGATGTCGAGCGAGCGGCGGTTTAGTCCGAATTTTTCGGGAACGCCCTGTTCGGGGACAAACGCGACCGTGTAAGTTTTATCTTTTTCGAGCCGCTTGCCTTCGGCGAAAAATTCCTGGATGCGCGCGCCTTCCGGGTTTTCGATTTTAACGTAAACATTCACGCCCCGGCAGCGTTTCACATACCCGCCCATCTGCCGGTAAGCGTCGCGCGAAAAGGTTCTTTCAAGATTTTCTTCTATCATTTCCCACATTTCCGCGCCGGTCAGCTCGACAATTGAAACGGGCGGATTGGTCGGGATGATATTCCATAAATCATTGACAGTTATTACTCCTCTGGGAACGGGCGCGCCATAGCGCCAGCCGTTGGAAAAGGCGATTTCCGTCGCGGCGGTTTCCGCGATCGCGTCGAGCAGGAAATCGTCCATCGTCGCTTCGAGCGTGGTGTATCGGTTGAGATCGGTCGCGGTTTCGCCGACGACTTCGCCGAGCATCTCGCGGTGCGGCGCGTAGATTTCATCGACAATCTTCTGCATCTGCGGATCAGCTTCGACCGAATCGTCGAGCTTAACAAGTTCATGCGTGATCTTCGATATTTTTCCGTTTTCCGTTTCGATATCGAGCCGCCCGACGAACGAAGCGTGACAGCCCGATTGAATGATCGTCGCGCCGTTAATAACCGTCGGCTGAAAAATGCGGTTATGCGTGTGACCGCTCAAAAGAATGTCTATGCCGTCAACCTCGGAGGCGAGCTTGCAGTCCTGCGCGAAACCGAGATGCGTCAGCACGACAATGATTTCCGCGCCGTCTTCGGCGCGCAGCCGTTCGATCTCCGCACGCAGTTCGTCGCGCCCGAGCGTAAATCTAAGCCCCTCGCTGTAACGCTTCGGGAATGTTTTATCGATTATATAAGCGGCAATGCCGATGATGCCGACCTTGACGCCACCGCGCTCTAAAACCATCGAAGGCTGAAACGCGCGCTCGTCGGAATCCGCGTGATAGCCGTTGATGGCGAGCAACGGATAATCGAGTTGTCTGGTCAGATACTTCAATTTTTCCGGACCGTAAGCGATGTCCCAGTGAATCGTCCACGCGTCGAGCTTTAAGTGGTTGAGCGGCTTGATGAACTCTTCGCCCTTTGAATTTACGGCGGGAAACGTGCCGTGCAGCGTGTCGCCGTTGTCGAGCGCGATGACCGAATCCAACCCGCGCTCGTGGCGGACCTTTTTAAAATAACCGCTGATCCGGGCGTAGCCGCCGATTAATTCGTGCCTTGCGCTGCCCGCTTCCCAGAACAGTTCCTGATGTTCTTCCAAATAACCGTGCGTATCGTTGATCTGCAGAATCGTCAGTTTTCCCGTTTTCATTATCTTTTCCCCGCCTGTTTCGTTTAAATAATATCAGGCTGATTTTTCCTGTTTTTTGTCTTCTTTTTCGACCGGCAAGTTTGCTGCCGTCCAAGCGTTCCACGATCCCGGAATGTTAATCACCCGCTCGAAGCCGTTTCTTTTCAGAATGCTCGCCGCGATCGAGGCGCGATAACCGCTGCCGCAATAGACGGCGACGGGCTTCGAGCGTTCGAGTTCGCCTAAATTTTCTTCCAGATGCGCGACGTAATTGTGCCGCGCGTTAGGCACATGACCTTTTTCCCATTCGCCGGGCGAGCGCACGTCGAGAATCTGCAAATCCTTGTCGTTTTTATGTTCGTCCAATTCCGGGGCGGTCCAAATATTGAGAGTTTCGAGCGGCAGCGCGGCGTTTTCCCAAGCCGCCATTCCCTGATGAAGATAGCCTTTGATGTTGTCGTAACCGATGCGGAACAGATGCTCGGAAACCGGTTTAACGTCGCGGACGCTTTCGACGACGACGTAGATTTTTTTCGACGGGTCTATCATCCAGCCGACCCAGTTCGGAAATTCGTCGCGCAGGGCAATGTTGATCGCGCCCGGAATATAACCGCCGGCAAAGGCGAGGATCGAACGCGCGTCAATGACGATTGCCGTTTCATCTTCGAGCGCGGCTTGAAAATCTTTTGGTTTGAGCGGCGCGAGCAGCGGCAGATGCCCGAAAATCTTTGCTCCCCGAGCGTTCACTTTTTTCAATTTCGGATAATGAGCGGGCGGTTCGGGCATTCCCTCCAAAATCCATTCGACGAACTCCTCTTCGGTGCGCTCTTTAAAGGTTTCGCTGAAAACGCGCTCGTTGCCGATGGTCGTCTGCCGCCGGTCGCCGATGGATTTGCCGCAGGCGGAACCCGCGCCGTGTCCCGGATAAACTTCGAGGCGGTCGCCCAAAGGGAGAATTTTCTCGAAAAGCGTGTGATAAAGTTTTTTCGCCAAATCTTTTTCCGTGCCTTTTCCCAAAAGGTCAGGTCGCCCGACGTCGAGATTGAAAAGCGTGTCGCCCGTGAGGATGGCGAACGGTTCGTCGCCCTGTTTTTTATCCAGAACGAGCAGAGAAATGTGTTCCGGCGTATGTCCGGGCGTGTGCAGCGCGCGCAATGTGACATTGCCGAGTTCTGTTCGGTCGCCTTCTTTTAACTGTTCGAGTTCAAATTCGTAATCCGCGCTTTTGCCGCCGACTACTTTCGCGCCGGTTCGTTCGGCGATCTCACGCGTTCCCGATACGAAATCGGCGTGAATATGCGTTTCGATCGCGTGCGTGATTTGGACGCCGAGCGAGCGCGCCCGTTCGACGTAAATTTCCACATCGCGGCGCGGGTCAACGACCGCCGCGACACCCGCCTTGTCGTCGCCGACGATGTATGAAAGCTGCGCCAGTCCTTCCGAATTTATTTGTTCAAAGATAATTGCCATAATTTTTCCTCCCTTTTTCGATTTTTAACTTTTTTTGTCTAATCTATCAATCTAATATGACTATATAACTATCTGGTTATACTGTCAACAACAGTTTCCAATTTTTTTTGATAGGAGAAAACAAATCACTGAAGTTGATTTGTCAGTAAATAATAATGGCGAATGTATTTCATCCCCGGTGGTTTCCGTCCCTATAGAAAAAACACACGGCGGGCAGAATATCGGGGAGAAAAGAAAAAAAACAAATTTTAAGTACGGGAGTACTTATCAATCTGGAAAATCAGGAAAAAAATCGAGTGCCTTAATAAGTTCTAACCGACGATCGAAACACCGAGTAGATAGCCGACTGCATAAGTAACTGCCGCTGCCAGTCCGCCGATGAGGAGCATCCGCAATCCACTGTAAAGACGGTTTTTCCCCGTTATAAATGAAAGCATTGTGCCGACGCCGAACAAGCCCGCTCCGCTTAATCCGACGCTCCACCAAAAAGCGGTTTGACCGTCCGAAAAAAAATAGGGCAGGACAGGTATCACCGCGCCTCCGACGAACGCCAGAAAAGAGCTGACCGATGCTCCCCATGGCGAGCCGAGTTCGTCGAGATTAATTCCGAGTTCTTCGCGGGCATGTGTTTCCAACGCAAATTGCTGATTTTTCATCACCGCTTCGGACATTTGCGCCGCGCTTTCCGAAGGAATACCTTTCGACTCGTAGATTTTCGTGAGTTCCGCAATTTCTTCACCCGGAATAGTCGCTAACTCACGTTTTTCGACTTCGATTTGATTTTCGAAAACTTCGCGCTGAACCTTCATCGAAATAAATTCTCCCGCCGCCATCGAAAACGCCCCGGCGAGAAGACCGGCGACGCCAGCCAGCAAAACGAATTTCGATTCGGCGCTGGCACCGGCGATTCCCATGACAAGACTCAGATTCGAAACCAGCCCGTCATTGACGCCGAAAACAGCTGCCCTAAGCGTTCCGCTCTGGGCGTTGATGCCGTGACGTTCCGTATGCTCTACCTTGATGACGGGCTGACTGGTTTCGGATTTCTGATTTGACATTTATTATCCCTCCCGCAACTTTTAAGCTTTCCCGAACGGAATCGCTGCTCGGCGGGTTTTCGCACGACGCGCACCGAACAAGTGGTTTTCCAGTTCAGAAATTGGTTTGCAGGCATTCGCGCGCGTGACGGCGCAAGGTTTCCGATTCCTTCAGTGCGGATTGTTTGATCTTTTAATAGTTTCAGCGTCCACTCCGAATCCACTTCCGGGAAATACTTGCCTGCACCGCTGCCGTTTTCCGGCGGCGGCATCCATATTTTCGCCCCCTTGCGGATTTATGTTTCGACTTCGTCCGGCAATTCGCCGAGCAGCGCGTCGGCTGATCCGGAGCTGTCATATCCGACTAATATTTTCATAATTCATTCAGAGCGGTCAGGCGTAAAATCCCGACTCATTCCTCCGCCCCGCAATCACGGATTCAGCAAGTGATATGCCACCTGCGGCATTGACCGTTTTCACTGGCTTTAATGTTATTTGTCGACAAATCCTGATTGTCGGGCAACGAAGAGGCACGAAACTTTTCGCGGTCGGGTATGAAAAATTACCCGATTATGCAGCGATAGCTAAACGTTTTACGGTAATTTTTTCTTCTCTTCCGGCAGGTTTTTCCGGTCCCGGCGAATCTCGGCGAATTGCTGCTTCGCCATTTTATGAACAAAATAATTTGAATCACTGATAAAGGCAATCGCTTCCAGATCCTTACTACACACCCACTTCGAAAGAGCGCGGCGTTCTTTCTCGCTCGAAGCATTTTCCGCCCGAGTTTGTAATTCTTGCGCCTCTTTAAATAATTGTTGCACCATTCGCTCTTAACGGTCAGCCATATAACCGAATTCGTCGATTTTGTCATTCATTCGCGTTTTACTTCCTTCAATCACCTTAAAGCCCTAAGCATGCTGCAATTCGGAAATAAGCCGGCGGTACGGCAAGAAGATAAAACCGACCGCATAAATACTTGTTTTGACCCGTCAAACGAATAATTTAAGACTCAACCGACCCGAAGCCGCAGAGCTTAAATTCGGGGAAAAATTCAGGTCTTTTTGGGGAAATTTCCCCGACGAATTTCCGCGAACCAGGCTAATCCGCAACGTTTCGGGAATAAAACCTCCGGCACGCCTGTTGCGCTACAAAAAATTTCCGGACATTTAAGAAATTAAACAAAACCTTAAATGGAGGAATAATTAGGCAAAAGCGCAGCAAAAAAAAGAAGAATTACAAAACGACAAAAAACGCCGACCGTTTCGGCAAATCTACCGGTTCTCCGGCGGGAAACCGATTTTGACCCGAATCGAATGAGCCCGCTTACTTTAAACGCGCATTGGCAAAAAAGGTGCGGAAAATCCCCCCTTCTTCTGCGCCTTCACAAACAACGCAAATTTATATTGAGGTACTATGCCGAGCAATAAAGGAATTACAAATACGAATTTTCATATACGGACGGATTTGGAAGTCAAACATTCAAGCCGCAAACACTTTCAGGGACCGGCGCTCTGCGAAGACTGTCAAGCCGTTTTTTTAAATGGACGGTGGACATTCGACAAGGATGTTTTGAAAACCGGTAAAGTTGAAAAAATCGCGCCGCAGAATGTGATTTGTCCCGCCTGCCGGCAGATCAAAACGGGCGAACCTGCCGGTTACGTTTACCTCGAAGGCAATTTTTACGTTGAACACAAGGAAGAAATAATAAATCTTCTCAAAAACGAAACGAACCGCACTTCGCAGTTAAATCCGTTGGCGCGAATTATGCAGTGGGAGGATGCAAAGACGGGTCTAACCGTGACAACCACTAACGTCTATCTGGCGAAACATCTCGGCTGGTCACTTAAACGTGCTTACGACGGCGCTGTACGGTACGATTTTTCGCACGAAAATAAATCCGCGAGGGTCTATTGGCACCGGGATTGAACGGCGAGATAGGAGGCTGAATGAGCCGGAATGATGACATATTTGATTTTTCTGAAATTAATCTAAAAGACCTCGGAAAGGTCGGCGGCAAAAACGCCTCGCTCGGCGAGCTTTACAATTCGCTGAAAAACCTCGGCGTAAATGTTCTGGACGGCTTTGCGACGACGGCGAACGCTTTTCGGCAATTCTTAAAAGAAGAAAACCTTGAAGAACGATTTCGCTCCGACCTTTCAGATTTTGATCCGAAAGACACTCCTGAATTACAAAGCCGCGGAATAGCCGCCAGCCGCGCAATTTTAAAAGCCAGTTTGCCCGCAGATCTGCGGGCGGCGATTCTCGTGAGATATGACCGTTTGTGCGCCAATTTCGGGCATGAAACCGAACTTGCGGTGCGCTCGTCAGCGACCGCCGAGGATTTACCGGAAGCGTCGTTTGCCGGCGCCGCGGAAGCTTTTTAAACGTTCGCGGTCGGGAGGCTTTGCTTCGCACCGTCCATGATTGCTTCGCTTCGCTCTTAATTACCGCGTCCGGCTGGGTTTTGACCGGTCAAAGGTCGCGCTTTCGGTCGGCGTGCAGCCGATGGTGCGCTCGGATTTAGCATTCGCCGGTGTCATTTTTACGCTCGATACCGAAAGCGGATTTTTCAGCGTCGTGCAAATTACAAGTTCTAACGGTCCGGGCGAAAGGGTTTTCCATTACATTGTCTCGCCCGTTGAACGGACGGTCTTCAAACCCACTTTGTTAAAAGTTCATAAAGCGATTATCAAACGCCGTTTAGGTAAAAATAAATTTTCTCCAGATAAAAGCGGGTAATTTTACCCGCTTACCGTGAAAAATTTCTCACTCCTGATTTAATTTCCCGCTTTCGCTTCTAAGCCGACCAAACAATTAAACCGTTCTCATCAAGAATTTAACAGGGAACGCCGTTTGCCAATATTAGCTTGATTCTCGAATAGTTTAATAAAATTCAAATAGACGGAGGTGGAAATAATGAAAGTTCTAATTGCGACCGACGGTTCGACTTTCAGCCAAACTGCTGTCAAAAAATGGTACCGGTTTGTCGCTAAAACGGAAGTTACGGCGATAAAAATCGTTTCCGTTTACAGTGCCGTTCTTCCAATCGATACCTTTGCGCCGTCACTGGAATATGCCGAAGAATTTGAGAAGGCTCAAAAAATGCAAGCCGTGGATTTTGCCGAAAAAGCCGCCGATGAGGTTCGCGTTTGTTTCCCCGAATCAGAACTTGATTTAACGACGGAAATTGTTATCGGCAATCCGCCGCAGGTAATAGTTGAAACGGCAAAAGAATGGAACGCCGATTTAATCATCACGGGATCGCACGGGCGCGGATTTTGGAAACGGATGCTGCTCGGTTCGGTTTCCGACGAGGTCATTCATCACGCCCCCTGTTCGGTGCTCGTAATTCGGCAAACAAAGGGATTTAGTGAAAATATGCAGTTGGAGTAAACCTAAACAGGCAGGAAAGTTGTATGCATGAAAAAATTCTCGTGGTCGATGATGAGCGGTTGATTCGCTGGACACTGAGCGAATCGCTGCGCAGTTGGGGATTTACGCCGTTAGAAGCGGAAAATGTGCGCTCGGCAATTGAGATTTTCGAGGCTGAACAACCGGCGATCACACTGCTTGATATAAATCTACCGGACGGCTCTGGACTCAATGTACTGCAGGAAATCAGGCGACAGCACCCGGATGCGATCGTGATCATGATCACGGCAAACGTTCTGGTTGATGATACGATCGCCGCGCTTCGCGCCGGCGCTTACGATTTTATCGGAAAGCCGATCAATCTGGAAGAAATACATATTACGATACGCAACGGGATCGAAGCCCGCGAGCTGCGCCGCGAAGTCAGGAAAATTCAGCAGGAAAAAGCCAGTGAATTCAATTTCGAGCAGATCATCGGCAATTCACCGGCGATGAAGGAAATGAAATCGCTCGCCCGAAAGGTCGCGGTGAGCGATGTTTCGAGCGTCCTGCTGCAGGGCGAATCGGGGACGGGAAAGGATCTGGTGGCGAAGGCGATCCATTTTTCTTCCCACAATCGCGCCGGCAAGCCATTTGTCGCGATCAACTGCGCGGCAATTCCCGCAACCCTGATGGAATCGGAACTTTTCGGCTACGAAAAAGGCGCGTTCACCGATGCCAAAGGCAGAAAGGAAGGGCTTTTTGAACAAGCTGAGGGCGGTACGCTTTTTCTGGATGAGATCGGCGAGATGGAGCTTTCGCTGCAAGCCAAAATCCTGCGGGTTCTGGAGGAAGGAACTTTCCGGCGCGTCGGCGGTCTGCGTGATCTGCCGCTCAATGTCCGCGTGATAGCGGCATCCAATCGCGACCTGAAATCGGAAAGCGAAGCCGGAAATTTCCGTCTCGATCTTTATTACCGGCTGTCCGTCATTCAGATCGACCTGCCGCCGCTTCGCGAACGCGGCGACGATGTCCTGCTGCTCGCCGAAAATTTTATTAAAACGCTCGATAAAAGTTGGAAGGGCGATCATTCGCGAACTCTTTCGCCGGGGGTTGCCGATGCTTTCCGGACGTATCTCTGGAGAGGAAATGTCCGCGAACTCAAAAATGCGATTGAACGGGCTTTGATTCTCGACGACGACGACGAAATTACGATGAAATATCTGCCCCGCGATATTCAAATCGTTTCTTCCCGGTATCTGACCGGTTTGAACGGGCAGATGGCGGATGTCAGCCGGTATATAGTTTTTCCGCCCGAGGGGATTTCACTCGATGCGGTGGAAAACGCGCTGATCAAAAAAGCCCTCGAACGGACGGGCGGAAACATCACCCGCGCCGGAGAGCTTTTGCAGGTTTCGCGCGACCGTGTTCGCTATCATTTAAAAATAAGCCGGAAAATATCTGCCAATTGAAATGAAACAGAAAGGCAAACCATCTTTAAGGGAAATATCCGACATCACACCCCCGTTTGATGGGTCCTCGTTTACTGATCTAACCCAATCAAATGAAGTATTCACCTACGTT
>JALHNX010000180.1 GCA_022843305.1 Pyrinomonadaceae bacterium
GACATCGCGGCGAATGTCGAAGGCGCGCGCAAAGTCGGCTTAAATGGATTGCAGTTTATTTCGGCGCGGCAATTGACCGAAGACTTGAAAGCGCGGCGGTTACTGCCCGAAAACTTCTAAAAGCAAAAAAGCGCGAAATTTGATGATTTCGCGCTTTTTTGCTTTTGTTGAATTGAAACTAACTCTCGTTATTTTCGCCTTTGCCCGAAGCGGCGGCTTGAACTTGCGGAAGCGGCATTCCGATGGAATCGGATTTTCGCTCAAGCTCTTCGTCGAATGCCGTTTCGTCCGAATCGCTAACGATCATTTTGCCGGATTGTTTGGCAAAGGTCAGCTTTTCGCCGTCCTCGTCAAAATCGATCAGGACGAGATCGCCGGTTTCAACCTGCTGCGTCGCGACCAGATTCGAAAGCGGGTAAACCAGAAACCTTTCGATCGCGCGTTTCAGATGCCGTGCGCCGTATTTCAGGTCAATGCCTTCGCTCAGCAAAAATTCTTTGGCTTCGTCGGTGCATTCAAAGATAAATTTCGTGCCGGCAGATTCGGTAATGCGGGCTTGCACCTGATCGAGTTCGATGTCCAGAATCCGGCGCAGATGATGTTCCTTCAAACTGCGGAAAACAACAACTTTGTCAATCCGATTCATAAATTCGGGCGAGAACTTACGTCTTGCCGCTTCCAACGCTGTGCGGTAAATTTTTGCGTCAATTTCGTTGTCTTCCTGTGCTTTGCCGGTTTTGGTCGGAGCAAAACCGATGCCGCCGGAAATCATCTCGCTCATTTCGCGCGCGCCGAGATTTGAGGTCATAATGACGACCGCCCGCGAAAAATCAACGCGGCGGTTGTCGCCGAGCGTTAAAGTCGCTTTGTCCAAAATTCCTAAAAGCAGCTGCCAGAGCGAATCGGACGCTTTTTCGATCTCGTCGAAAAGCACAAAGGTCAATTTCGTATCGTCCGTATGGGCTTTATCGAGGTTTTCCTGCGTCAGCATCGGTGAAGTTTCGCGGTGTCCCAAATATCCCGGAGGCGAGCCGATAAGTTTTGCAATTTCGTGTGAATGTTGAAACTCGGCGCAGTCAATTTTAACGACGGCGTGCGGTTCGCCGAACAAAACTTCGGCGGCGGCTTCGACGACGCGCGTTTTTCCCGAGCCGGTCGGACCCAGGAAAAGCATCGTGCCGATCGGACGCGAAGGGTTGTTCATTCCCGCCAAATAAATCTGGAAAAGTCCGCTCATACGCCTGACGGCGCGTTCCTGACCGACGATGCGCGCTGAAAGTTTATCCTCAAATTCTTTCGCGCGCGGCGATTTTATATCGGGGTCGAGCAAAACCATTTTTTCATTTGTTTGTTTCTTTTTTGTAGCCATTTCGTTTTTCATTTCGTTTCTCCTCGCCTTTTTCGCTGCCACGCTTAAAACCCTATCTGCGTTTCAACAAACCTAAGACGATTTTTCAAAGCCGACTTGCCGAAAAGTATAAGGCAAATCTGTTGCCTATATTGATGATTTCAAAAGATTTTTCGTTGGCTGGACTTACGAGGATGTGTTGTCCAGATATGGATAGCCGAAATCGGTTTCGAGCGCAACCGACTCTGCTTATTGTTTAACATAAAAAGGGGAATTTATGCAAGAGTAAAGTGAAGCAATAAAAAGCGGAAAAATGAAAAAGGGAAAAAATCGTCGGAGAATACTTATTCAAACAGACAACTTTGCCGGCAAGCAGTTTTTCAACGCTTGTTTGCTTAATAGCGGCAGGCGACCGGCGGGCGCGGACATAAGAAAGTCGCCGCCTTTGGCAGTGGCATTTTTACTTTTCACTTTTGCATCTTTTCTTGAACCTCACGGCATCATATAATCCAGCTTCGAGGTGCAATAATGAAAAAGTTCGCAATTTTCTTCTGCGTGTTGGTTCTTTGCCCGAGTTTTACGATAAATTTTGCCCAATCACGCCGTGTTACCGACACTAATAATAAGAAAAGCAATCAGCGTCCGGTCGAAAGCCCGACCCCGCCTTCCAATAACACTTCTCAAACTCAACAAAACGTGGATGAAAACGCCGAAACGGACGATTCCGAAGTTATTAAAGTCGAAACCGGGCTGGTTTCGATTCCGGTTAAAGTAGTTGACCGCGGCGGCAAATTTATCGGCGGTTTGATGAAGGAAAACTTCAAGGTTTTTGAAGACAGCGTCGAACAGCAAATCGAATATTTTACAAATGAACAACAGCCTTTTACGGTCGCACTCATTTTGGATATGAGCTATTCGGCAAAGTTTAAAGCCGAGGAAATCCAATCGGCGGCACTCGCCTTTATTGACCAGCTGCGTCCGAGCGATAAGGTGATGGTCGTTTCGTTCGATCAGGAAGTTTACATTCATTGCGAACCGACCAACGACCGTAAAATTTTACAGACGGCGATTCTTAAAACCAAAATTGACTACGGCACGAGTCTTTATGAAGCGATGGATTTGGTGATGAATGAGAAATTTAAAAAAATCACGGGACGCAAAGCAATTGTGATTTTCTCGGACGGCGTTGACACGAGCAGCCGTCAATCGAACGATTTACGAAATCTGAGCGATGCTTTGGAACTCGACGCGCTGATTTATCCGATTGAATACGACACTTTTAAAGAAGTTCAGGCAATGAAAAACAAACCCGTCATTCAACAGCCGAAACTGCCGAGTCCGATTCCTTCAAAAAACAAGAATCCGTTTCCGATTCCGACCGTCGGCGGAGTCGGAACGATGGATGAGAAGGGAACGACCGTCGAAGAATATCGAAAAGCCGCCGAATATCTGAACGAACTGGCAAATCGCACCGGCGGCAGACTTTACAAAGCAAGCACGATCGCCAATCTTTCGGATGCCTTTTCGCGCATCGCCAGCGAGCTGCGCGAATATTACAGCATCGGTTATTACCCGAAAAACGAGATGGACAGCGGTAAAAAATATAAAATAAAAGTCCGCGTTGACCGCGAAGGCGCGCGCGTCAAAACACGCGACAGCTACGTTGTCGGCAAAAAGGAAAGTCAAAGGTAAAAAGCAAAAGGCAAAAAGTAAAAAGTAAAAAGTAAAAAGCGTCTTACTTGATGGTTGATTTTCAAGTAAGACGCTCTTAATTTTTGCCTTTTACCTTTTGCTTTTTTACTTCTTATCCGTGCCTTCCGAGGCGGCTTTGTTTTCTTCAATCGCCGCTAGATCGGGCTGCATTTCCCAATCCTCGACCAACTGCGTGTCAATCGTGGATTCGATGACCGATTGAATCGAGGTCGGAACGTTCGAGAAGAAATCATAACCCGTCAAAGATTCGATTTGGTCAACGCTCACGCGGTATTGCCGCCAGTCGCTGACGACCGAGTTGTTGTTCGGAATCGAAACAGCAATCAGCCGCGTCGAAGTCGTGACGCGCGAAACGTCGTCCGTGCCGTTCGGCAAAACCATGATCACTTTCCAGGTCGTCGTCGGAACGGCGACGTTGCCGTTTGCGATATAGCCCGAAACGCCGTGTCCGCCCGAAAAGATGTAAAGCTCGTAGCCCGAATTGGCGAGCGTCCGGCTATAGGTTTCAAGATTCGCCCACGTCTGCTGGTTGTTGGTCGGCGCTTGCGGAATCATATTGGTCATCAAAAACGTCGCCGAATTGTCGGCGACCGAAGATGTCCGGTCGGCTGACGGACACATATGTCCGCGATCATAACCCGAACCCGAATAATCCGAACCCGTGACCCGATACCAACCGACGGGGAGCGTCGTGTCGGCGCGGAAATCGTCCTGCCGCGGCGTTGAACCGAACCACGATGTCGCCAGATGCCACGCGACCCAATTCGGTCTGCCGTTATCGCGGTGATACGAAAGCGCGTATTGCGGTTTTTCCATCAGATAATTGGTCGGATTGCCGGTGCTTGTCGTCGCGCCCGACGGATTGCCCATCGTCAGATGAACGCTTGACGATGGCGGCGGTGTGGCGGTCGGTGTCGGTGTCGGCGTGGCGGCGACGTAATCCGTAATCGAAATATTGTCGAAATTGATGCGGTTCGTGCCGCCCGAAACTTTGCGGATCTCAAATCGGATCGCGGTTGCGTTGTTGACCGTAAAGTTCGCGGTCGTCAAGCTCGTCGAGCTTGTCGTGACGGTCGAACCGACCTTTGTCCACGTCGAGCCGCTGTTTGTCGAATACCAGAGTTCCCACGTGCTGTTGCCGTCCGAGCCGTATTTGGCGTGCTGAACACTGACCGTTCCCGCGCTCGAGACGTTGAAATTCATCCGCACTTTGCCGACGTTGCGGACACGCGCCGACCACGAACCCGTTTTGCGGTCGCTCGTCGTATTGCCCGTCAGCGCGTCGTCAAGATACCAACTGCCCGTGCCTAAGCTGACATTGGCGGCGGCATAAGCCGTTTTTCCGCCCGCTTCAAAACCTTCCGTTAAAATTGTCGCCGCCTGCGATTTGCCGAAAAGCCCGGCAAAACCGCACACCATTAACACAAAAACCGCAGTCATTCCTGCGTATAGTCGTTTATTCACACTCTTCTCCTTAATTGTCGTTTAGTTTGCAAAAAATAAAGCCTAATTATTTTGTATGAATTTTGTGTTGCAGAAAGGGTAAAACTTTATGAACAAATATTAGTTTGAATCCGGGCGGAAAGTCAACAAGAACAAGTCAGAACCGTCTGCGTTAGCGGGCGGGTAAATTGTTGATGAAGATAGTTCGTTATCGAGCGCGGAAACCCGCCCGCTAACGCAGACGGTTCTGACTCTCTAAACAATCGTGCCGTCGGGAATCGTCGCGTTTTTCGGGACGATGATGATGCCTTCGCGGATGTAGTAAGAGCCGTTCTCGCCGTCGGCGGTTTCGACGTTGTTATGATTGACGAGCTGAACGTTGTTGCCGATGCGCGTGTTTTTGTCAATGATCGCGCGGCGGACGGTCGTGTTTTGACCGATGCCCACCGCCGGAATCTGGCGCGTCTTATTTTTTTGAATTTCTTCGATTGATTCAAAAAAGTCCGAACCCATAATAATTGAATTTTCGATGTGCGCGCCTTTATCAATCCGTGAACGAAGCCCGAAAATCGATCTTCGCGCATAGACTCCGTTCAGGATACAACCTTCCGAGATCATCGAATTATCAATGTCGCAATTTTGAACCTTCGACGGCGGCAGATAGCGCGAACGCGTGTAGATCGGCGCGTCGGTATTGAAAAAATTAAATTTCGGCAGCGGCGCGGCTAAATCCAGATTCGCGTCGTAAAATGAGCGGATCGTTCCGATGTCTTCCCAGTAATCCTTAAAAAGATGCGCCTGCACGTTGTATTTTTCGATTGCCGACGGAA
Organism: Pyrinomonadaceae bacterium; assembly: GCA_022843305.1. Taxonomy (GTDB): domain Bacteria; phylum Acidobacteriota; class Blastocatellia; order Pyrinomonadales; family Pyrinomonadaceae; genus JAFDVJ01. Next base: position 5,335 of record JALHNX010000180.1, read on the forward strand.
TGATTTCCTTACCGAAATCAACGCGCGTTTCGTCTTCTTTGAGAAATTCGATGAGCCGTTCGTAATTAAAAACGTAAATTCCCATCGAAGCCAAAAAGGGGCGTTTTTCGCTTTCTTCTTCGGTCAAACCGAATTTTGTCGTGTCAACGCGCATTGATTCGAGCGCGTCACCCCCGGGTTTTTCCTTGAATTCGACAATTCTTCCGGCTTCATCGGCTTTCAGAATACCGAAACCTTCGGCTTCGTCCGGTCGGCACGGAATGACTGAAACCGTGATGTCGGCTTTGGTTTCAAAATGCCGCGCCAGAAATTTGCGGTAATCCATCCGGTAAAGATGGTCGCCCGAAAGAATCAAAACCGTATTGATGTGCCAATCGCGGATGTGCGGAATCATCTGCCTGACGGCATCTGCCGTTCCCTGAAACCATTCCGGAGAGTCGAGCCTCTGTTCGGCGGCGAGAACTTCGACAAAGCCGGTCGAAAACGACGAAAATCGGTAAGTGCGCGAAATATGACGATTGAGCGAAGCCGAATTATACTGCGTCAAAACAAAAATCTGCGTGATGCCCGAATTGATACAGTTCGATACGGGAACATCAATCAGACGATATTTTCCGCCGAGCGGCACTGCCGGTTTTGCCCGCTCCTTGGTTAAAGGAAACAATCTCGTGCCGGCACCGCCGCCTAAAATCACCGCTACAACGTTATCGTATTGAGCCATAGTATTCAGGTAAAAATAATTCACTCGTTTTGATTTGCAGAAAACTTATGCTTTCTACAATAGCTTTCCGATGCCCGAATTTCAAGCCCTTTGTTTATTTAACTTTGACATTTTCCGCCAAAGCGTGATAACTTGCCTTTCACTCTTTGGTAAGTTTGCAGCAGCTTTGCCAAAGACAGTTCTTTTTCAGACTAAAACGCTTTTGAACAAAGGGGAAGCCGGGTGAAAATCCCGCACGGTCGCGCCACTGTGATTCAATTACGAATTACAAATTACGAATTAGGGATTAAAGACAAGTTTTAATCATTCGTAATTCGTAATTTGTAATTCGTAATTGATAAAGTCAGGAAACCTTTCAGAAGTTTTTTAGCCTCAACGGTCTCGCGTCAGGACGGTTGGCTGAAAGGGTCGTTTTTGTTTTTTCTTTAACTATAAAAAAGTCCTGTTTAGCTCGTCCGAGATGTTTTGAGCCGAACAGGACTTTTTTATGTTTTATGATTTGGAGTTAGGCGTTTGAAAACAGCAAAAAAACAAAACAACCGGCAGGACGGAAACAAAATGCCGTTGGAAATAAAAAATAGTTATCAGTTAACAGCTATCGGCTATCAGCTATTCCGAAAGTTTTTTTCCTTTAAATCCGCGACCCGCAAAAAAATGCGGAATATTCATTTCGTCGGGTTGATTTTTATCTGTTTGCTTTCGCTGACGGCGTGTAAAACCGATCGGTCGCCAACGCCGACGGAAGTAAAAATGCGCGATGTGACCGATGATCTGGGGCGCAGGATAAAAATTCCCGAGCGCGTCGAGCGCGTTGTTTCATTAGCACCGAATCTGACCGAAAACATCTTCGCCGTCGGCGCGGGCGATAGATTGGTCGGTGTCACAAGTTTCTGTAATTATCCGGCGGACGCGCAGAAAATTCAGAAAGTCGGCGACACGATAAATCCGAATATCGAAACGATCATTGCACTAAAACCAAACATCGTTTTCGTTTCGACGGCTTCGCAGATCGAAACTTTTACCAAAGCCTTAGAAGCGCAAAACATCACGGTTTTCGTCACAAATCCGAAGGATTTAGACGGCGTTCTCGCCAACCTGAAACAGCTCGGCGACATTTTCGGAACGACCGATAAAACGGCGGATCTGATCGAAGAATTGCAGAAACGCATGGGTGCGGTCGAGGAACAATTGCGCGGCAAAGCGCAAACGAAAACCTTTGTTCAAATCTCGAAAGAGCCGCTTTTTACCATCGGCAAAGAATCTTTCTTAACCGAGATCATCGAACGCGCCGGTGCTGCCTCGGTGACGAAGGATGTCGAAACCGCTTATCCGAAAATCAGTAAGGAAACCGCGCTCGCCCTAAACCCGGACGCGATAATTCTTTCGGAAAGCCCCGACAATCTGGAGCCGAACGACATTTTCAAAAATTCTCCGGCGGTAAAAAACAAAAAAGTTTTCCGTGTCAACGCCGACATTCTTTCGCGTCCCGCGCCGCGTATCGTTGACGCGCTCGAACAGATTGCGGAGGCTTTGAGCCGATGAGTAAAAGAAGAGGAGAAGAGGAGAAGAGGAGAAAAGGAGAAAAGGAAACCATCTCCTCTTCTCCTCTTCTCTTCATCTCCTCTTCAAAAATGTTCGCGCTTCTCGCCGGATTATTAGTTCTGGCACTTTTGCTGGCGATTTTTCTCGGCAGTGAAAAGTTATCGTTCTTTGAGCTGACCGAATCGCAGGCGGCGATTCTTTACGACATCCGCCTGCCGCGCGTTCTGCTCGGCGCGTGTGTCGGCGCGAGCCTGGCGGTCGCGGGCGCTGGGCTGCAGTCGCTGCTTCGAAATCCTTTGGCGGAACCTTATCTTTTGGGCGTTTCAAACGGCGCGGCTTTGGGAACGATGCTCGCGTTCGTCTTCTTTTCGCAGTTCGAATTTGCGCGTCCGATTTTTGCTTTTGCCGGCGCGAGTTTGGCGACATTTACGGTTTACCGGATGGCAAAATCACGCGCCGGAATGAATGTCGAAAGACTTGTTCTTTCGGGCGTAATCGTCACGACTTTTCTTTCCTCGATCATCGTTTTGCTGACGAGTTTGCTGGACGCGGCAAAACTGCGCTCGTTTACGTTCTGGCTGCTCGGTGATTTGTCGCAGGCGACGCTAAACGGATTTTACCTGACTTTTGTTGCCGTCATAATCGGCACGATAATTTTGAGTTCGCAGGCGCGCGCTCTGAATTTGATGATGATCGGCGAGCGCGACGCGTTCGATTTCGGCGTTGAAGTAAAGCGCGTCCGAATGATCGTTTTCGCTCTCGCCAGCGTGCTGGTCGGCAGTTCGGTCGCGGCAAGCGGTTCGGTCGGCTATGTCGGCTTGATCGTGCCGCATCTGATTCGTCTGATGATCGGCAGCGATAATCGTCTGGTAATTCCGTTTTCGGCGATTTCGGGCGCGACTTTTGTAGTGTTGGCGGACACGGTTGCGCGGGTCGCAATCGCGCCGCGCGAATTGCCCGTCGGCGCGATTACTGCACTGATCGGTGCGCCGATGTTTATTTATTTGCTTAGAAAGTCGTGAGTCGTGAGTCGAGAGTCGAGAAAAAAAGAATTTTGACTCACGACTCACGACTCACGACTCACGACTAAAAATGCTTGAAGTTCAGAACATTTCGATAAATTACGGCATCTGCGCGGTCGTGCAGGACGTTTCGTTCGCGCTTCGTTCGGGCAAAATCATCGCGCTTCTCGGTGCAAACGGCGCGGGCAAAACGACGCTTTTGAAATCCTTAAACGGCGGTTTACCGATTGCCAAAGGCGCGATTTTACTCGACGAAAAAGAATTGAAAGATTATTCGCGCCGCGAAATTGCCCAGAAGATCGCGGTCATCGCGCAGGAAACCGAAACGAAATTTCCCGTCTCGGTTTTGGAATTCGTTCTCGCCGGACGTTTTGCACAGGGAACGGCTTTCGGCTGGGAAACCGCGAACGATTTGCAGATTGCCGTTGAATGTTTAAGGCAATGCGATCTGGCAAATTACGAAGCACGGCAGATGAATCAGCTTTCGGGCGGCGAACGCCAACGCGTTGTTTTGGCGCGGGCTTTGGCGACGCAAGCGAAAATCCTTTTGCTCGACGAACCGACCGCGAATCTCGATCTGGCGCATCAGGCGTTGATGTTTCGATTGATAAAAGAGAAATGTTTGAGCGAAGAAGCATCGGCGGTTCTCATCACGCACGATCTGAATCTCGCATCGGAATTTGCCGACGAAATTATTCTGCTGAAAAACGGCAAGCTCGCGGCAAAAGGTGCGCCCGAAGCGGTTTTGACCGAAGAAAATCTAAGCGAGGTCTTCGGCGTAAAAGTTTTACTGGACGAAAATCCGGTCAGTCGTCGGCGACGTGTGACGACGATTTATTAACGGAACGCCGTCATCTTGACGGCACAGATTGCGGGGCAATCTAAGATCGCCGGTTATTGTTAAATTAATCCGGCGAAATTTGAACGCTCAGGCGTTCATTGCCGTCAAGATGACGGCGTTCCATTGAAAAGATAAACGGCGCGAGGGAAGTTCGGCGTGAATCCGACACTGCCCACGCAACTGTAAGCATTTATCATTGAACATTTATCAAAGCAATTCGGTAAATGAAAAATGTTCGATGATAAATGAAAAGTCAGAAAATCTCGGCTGTTTGTTAAGGCACAAACCATATTCCGCGCTGGGCGGAAAAGGAGATATATGAAAATTGTAAAGATTTTAAGTTTAATTTGTTTTTTGGCAGCGGGTGCTTTTGCGCAAGCCGCAACGCCGACACCAAGCCCGACACCGGTGATCAAAGAAACGGTGACGATCTCGGCAGATTCACGGCAAACGATCGAACAGGTTTCAAAAACCGTTGACACGATTGACGGGCAGGAAATGCGCGACCGCGCGGATTTTTCTTTAACCGAATCTTTAAAGACGATTCCGGGTTTTCGTGTTCAGCAGCTCGGCGGATTCGGGCGCACGGCTTCGATCAAGACGCGCGGGCTTCGCAATCAGGACACGGCGATCCTGATTGACGGAATTCGTTTCCGCGACGCGTCTTCGATCACCGGCGACGCGTCGGCGTTCCTTTCAGATTTTACTTTGACGAGTGTCAGTAAAATAGAAGTTCTGCGCGGTTCGGGTTCGTCGCTTTACGGCACGAACGCGATCGGCGGGACGATTGATTTTCAAACGCCGAAACCACGAAACGGACTTCACGGGCAGATCGGCGGCGCGTTTGGCGGTTACGGACTCGGACGTTTTCGCGGCAATCTTTCGGACGGCAACGAGCGGTTCGGCTTCAACCTCGGCGTTTCGCGCACCGTTTACACGAAAGGGATTGACGGCGAGGACGACGCGCACAACACGAATTTTCAGTCGCGCATCGAATACAATCCGTTTCAGAAGACGAACATTTCGGCGCGGTTTTTTGTTTCCGACGCGTATGTTCGGCTCAATTCAAATCCCGACACGTTCGGCGCGATGCCGGCGACAAACGCCGCGATTATCAACGCGCAAAGCGGCGTGAATTTCGTTTTCGACCGGAACGATCCCGACAATTTCCAAAAGTCGCAATTCTTTAACGGGCAAGTCGTGCTGACGCAGATTTTTAGCGATAAATTAGTCTTTCAGGGATTTTATTCGGGCTTGAAAACATCGCGCAAAAACGATAACGGAGTTTTGGGAATCGGTTTTCAAAGCGCGACATCTTCCATTTTCGACGGCACGATTCAAACCGCTAACGGGCATTTTAACTGGACACCGAACAAATTCAACCAAATTACCTTCGGTTACGAGTTCGAACACGAAAAATACGGCAACGACGGTTTCACGCCGACGGGCGCGGGCAATTTTTTCACGCGCGCTTATCAATCGGGCAGCACGCTTTACGCGCAGGATTTGATAAGTTTATTAAACGGCAGACTGCAAATCGCGGGCGGATTCCGCGCCCAGTTTTTTAGTCTTAAAGATACGAAATTCAGCGCCAACAACGCGCCTTATACGAATCTGTCGCTCGAAAATCCGCCGACCGCTTACACTTTCGACGGCGCGGTTTCATATTTCTTCGATAAAACCGGCACGAAACTCCGCGCACACGCCGGCAACGGCTACCGTGTGCCGTCGCTTTATGAACGTTTCGGCACGTTTTACAGCACATTTTTCAGCCCGCCTTTCGTCGCGCTCGGCGATCCGAATCTGAAACCCGAAAAGACGATCGCGTTCGACTTCGGAGTTGAACAAAACCTTTTCAAAACCCGCGCCAAATTAAGCGCGACGTATTTTTACACGAAATTGATCGAAACCATCGGTTACGGCAACGTCGTTCCGGCAATCGGCACGACCACGCGACCGTTCGGCGGTTATCTCAATACGAAAGGCGGCATCGCGCGCGGCGGCGAATTCAGCGGAAAATTCCGCGCTTCGGAGGCAACCGATGTTTTCGCATCCTACACTTTCACCAACAGCGACCAGCGCGCGCCGCAGGTTACGGGCAACGCGAACATCTCGACGCTCGGCATTCCCGAACACCAATTCACGCTCGTGGCGACGCAGCGTTTCAAACGCGCTTGGGTTAATTTCGATTTTCTGGCGACGAGCAATTATCTCGCGCCGATCTTCAGCAACAACACTTTTCGAACCTACGTTTACCGCTTCAAAGGCAATCGTAAAGGCGACCTGACGGCAGGCTACACGATCCCGTTTCGCGGCGAGAAACTGAACCTGCG
>JALHNX010000181.1 GCA_022843305.1 Pyrinomonadaceae bacterium
TATCGAACAGACGGACGAGCATTACTTTATCGTGATGCAGTATATCGAAGGCGAAACGCTTGCCGATTATATTGTCCGCCAATCCGTAACCGTCGAAGAATTTAAAACGCTGGCGCGTCAGATAGTTACCGCCGTCGCTTTTGCGCATTCGCACGGCGTTATTCACCGTGATTTGAAACCCGGCAATATTATGCTGACCGCCGGCGGGCAAATCAAAGTTCTCGATTTCGGTCTGGCAAAAGTTCTCCCGCAAAAACAGCCTTTCGGGCGCGATTCGGGCGATGATCTGAGCCGGTTTTCGCAACACGGGCTGATTATCGGAACGGTTTCATATATGTCGCCCGAACAACTGCGCGGTGAAAAACTCGATTATCAAAGCGATATTTTCAGCGTCGGAATCATTCTTTACGAATTACTGGTAAAACAAAATCCCTTTAAGCACGAAAGTCAGGCGGAAACAATCGCCGCCACTTTAAGCCGTGAGCCGCCCACGATCAAAAAATTGTCGCCTGAAATTCCCGAAAATTTGATCGGTCTGGTTGAAAAATGCCTGCAAAAAGACAAGGAAAAAAGATTTCAGTCGGCGGCGGAAATACTGGTCGAACTTGATAAAGCCGATTCTGCCGGCAGCGTCGAAACACCCTCGAAACGCCGCCGAAGATTTTTTTTGAAAGCCGCGCTTGCCGCCGTCGTGTTGGTCGCCCTTTTGGCGGTGTTGTTCTTTTACAGTACCAATCGCCCGCAGCGAACTTTGGCGGTTTTGCCGATTTCTTTTAATAGTCCGCAGGTTGAAAAAGAATATCTGGCAGACGGTTTGACGCAGAGCATTATTTATAAACTTTCAAATTTGTCCGGCTTGAAAGTCAAAAACGAATCAATCGTGGCGGGTTACAAAGAAAAGTCTGTCGAACCGCAAACGGCGGGGAAAGAACTCGGCGCGGATGCCGTCTATTCGGGCGCGATCATCAAACGCGGCGATACTTTAATTCTAACGGCGAAGCTCGTCAGAACATCCGACGGTTTTGTCATAGACACCAACGATTATGAGATTGACGAAGCGAATCTGATCGAATTACAGGAAAATATTTCCGCCCGCATCCTTAGTAAAATCAGCGCGAATCTGACCGCCGACGATGAAACCAAATTAAGCAAAAAAGATACTAGTTTTCCGGAAGCCAAGCAGTTATATTTGCGCGGACGACACTCTTTGCAAAGACAGGAGAGAGAAGATTTAAAAAACGCCGAACGCTATTTTAGACGCGCAACCGAGATAGACCCTGCTTATGCGAAAGCCTGGACGGGTTTAGCCGATACCTATTCGCTCTTCAGCGTTCCCGGACATAAAGGTTCGATACCGCCCGCCGAAGCCGTAAAATTTGCCAGAGCGGCGGCTAAAAATGCCATTGAGCTTGATGACAGCCTGTGCGAGCCGTATGTTTCGATGGGGATGATCAAACTCAGATATGATTGGGACTGGAACGGCGCGGAAAATTATTTCAGATCGGCGATCACCCGTGATCCCGAGTTTCCGCAGGCGTATTTGGGATTATCAAATCTGCTGATAATCAAGGGAGCGTTTGCCGAATCGGTCGAAGAAGCAAAAAAAGCAAAAGAGTTTGCCCCGTTTTCCGTCCTGCCCGATTTAAGTTTGGCGCGGACTTATTATTTCGAGCGGAATTATGAACAAGTGGACAGAGTTTTATCCGAATCGTCGGAAAATTTTCCGGATCACAAAAGATTGAATTATTTCCGCGGACTTCGATATTTAGCAGACGGCAAATTACCGGAAGCGACCGAAATTTTTGAAAAAATATACCGCGAAGACAAGGGTTACGGTGCCGCACCGCTCGGTTTGGCTTACGGCAGAACCGGGCGGAAAGCAGAAACCCGAAAAATTCTTGCCGAATTGGAAGAACTTTCAAAAAAAGACGGTGAAGATTACGTTTCGCCGCAGGAAAAGGCGATAATCTATCTCGGACTCGGTGAAATAGACAAGGTTTTTGAACATTTGAATAAATCCTGTCAGGAAAGATTTCCCGCTTTTCCATTCGTGATAACCGATCCGATTTTTGATGAAATAAGGTCGGACGCGAGATTTGCCGACCTCAGAAAATGCGCGAATCTTTAACTTCGGGTTAGATCGAGCGTAATACTTTCCCAAATTTCCGGCGAACTTCCGCCGCCGTCGTTTTTTTATTCGAGAGATCGGCGTTTAGAAGATCAATGACTATTTCCTTTAATTCTTTCGGGACACGGCGGCGCAGTTTTTCAATTGCCGTCGGAGCTTTCGGATTATAAAATTTTCCCGTCAATAGAAAATAGATGACCGCGCCGAGCGCGTAAAGTTCGTCGGCTTCGGCTGAAGTTTGCTTTTTTCGCGGTTTGGAAAAGGCGTGGCTTCGCCAATCGAACGGCGCGGTTTGACCCGCCGGATACGCGCCTTCAAAATCAATCGGTCTGAGCGATTTATCTTTCGTGACGATCAGATTTGCCGGTTTGCAGTCGTTCCAAATCCAGCCCGCTTGATGAATTTCTTCGATAATTCCCGCAATTTCTACCGAATATGCGAGAACTTGCCGGACGGAAAAACGCCGCCGCCGGAATTTCATCATCTCGCGGAGGCTTTTTCCCTCGACATACTCCATTACCAGATAAAAATTTCCGAACGCTTCAAAAGACGCGAAATATTGCGGAACGCCTTTGTAAATTCCACCTAACGCTTTTAGAACCTTTTGCTCGTTCTCGACGAGCCGGTAACCGTCCTGACCGTTCCAAAAAACCTCGCCGTTCCGCCGACCTTCTTTGACAATGCAGAAACGCGGCTTATCCGCGCTCAAATCCAGAGCCTGATAAGTTCCTCCTTTTCCGCGCTGGGTAATCGCCCGGAAAACCTTATATGTTGTCAGCAAAGGCGTTTCGACCACTTCCGAAACGCCTTCCGCAACTTCCTGCTTATTTTGAAACGGGTCGTTCAGCCATTCGGGAACAGGCTGAAAACGGTCGTCAGGGACAAGTTCTCCCGCCAAATTTCTGACGGCAGGCAAAGTCGCGCCGTCTTCGGTTTTCATTTCGATTTCTTCAAACGCCCCGTAGCGGTAAAAAACGGAACTGCTTGGCAAGTATTGTTGGTCGAATGGCACGGCAATCGAAATAAATTCGCGTGTCAATTCGTCAAGTTGGCGGGCAAGCTCAACGGCTTCCGTGTCGGTCGGAGGATAAACCGTGAGAAATTTTCCGACCTGCCAATAACCGTAATCCAAACCGGAATTGAGTTTAATAAGTTCTCTGAGCGATTCGGGGGCTTTGAAACGCACGTTCCGGGAGACCAAAAAAGGCGCGACTTTTTCAAACAAATCGCAAGCCTGAAGAACCGTCGCCGAGATGTGAAGTTTCCATCCCTGCGCCGGTTCTCCGGGATTGGTCGGACGGCTTACCCGCCAAAACGTGCCGTCTGATTGAAACGGCAAATAAATACTGCAAAGCTGCTGCCAGCGCATCGAAAACTCTGCGGCTTTGAGCTTTGCGTTGATGTGCGCCGGTTCGGACAAATCCAATTTGCAATTGTTTATCTGCGTCATTCAATCACGTTTCCGCGCTTTGACCTTTGATAAAAAAAAGCCTCAATTTACTTAAGGCACTGACACCGGATCGCTGCCGTCATCACGAGTGTCGGCAGGTAAACTTTCGCTGTCCAGCGCGTCTTTATATACATTCGGCATATTTAAAGCAAGTGACAATCTCGTTCCGCCGCCGCAGGCTCCGCCGCTTCCGATGTAGGCTAAAATGGTATCTCTGTATTGGGGATCAAGATTGTCGTTACCCAGCAATCTCTGCAATTGCTCCGCGTTGGAATGAAAACGCCTCATATGTGTTTCCCAGGCAGTGCTTTCTTTTCCGCCCAGAACAGCCGCGACGGATTCTTCCTGCAATTGGTCGTATATATTGCTGTTAAAGTCTGCCGCCTGCTGCCACGCTTCAATTTTTTGGATTATTTTCATATTTTTATTCTTCCTCTTTCATTTGATTTGACTGGAAATGAGTTTTCCAATCGTTTTTCCGACTTACCCAAGTGGGTTGAGTTCGTCAAAATCCTGATTGCCGGTCTTACCGAATTTCAGCAGCTGCGCCATCCCGAATTCTTTTTCATGCGGAAAAAAAGCGGGATTAGGCTTAAAGTTAAGCTCAAAATTTCTATTAAAAACTGAAGTTTTGCCGGCTTTGATAAGCCCTGCAAAAGTTTCGGCAATTATCCGACTGCCGACTTCGCCCAGCGTGTAACCCTGTTCTTCAATTTCAGCTTCTGCCAGCAGGTAAAACCACAAAGGCGTTTCTTTTGAAAAAACCTGTTTGAGATTTGCCGGAAGCAGATTGGCAATCTGTTCGGGCTGTAAAATTCGCGTTTCCGTTCCCAGAATCCTTTTTGCGATCTCCTGTCCGGGCGGTAAACTTAAGGCTCTTGCGCGGTATAAATCCAGTGCCGGAAGAGAATTGGCTCGATCAAAAGATCGTGAATTGTTTACGGGCTTCCGCAGCATTGCCAAAGTCTTTGAGATTTTGGTATTAATTTCCTTGGCGAAATTAAATTTCGGTCCGAGCGGAGAATCCGGTGTTTTATAAAACCAATTCCAGTTGATTGCCCAATCACTGACAAGCTGTTTTTCGCCTCTCAATCCGCCTCTTCCGGTAAACTCCGTCAATTTTTCAAGTGTTGCAATGCTGGGATGCTGGTCATTATTAAAAAAGCGATTCCAATTGTAGGAATTAAGAATCATACTGTGACCGAAACGAAAGGCGGCGACTGAAAACTCCAGCGGCATAAACGGTGTTTCCTTGTTCGGAAAATAAAATTGATTGCCGTTTGTCAGAACATCTTCCAGAACGGATTTTTTTATCACACGCGGAAGATAATCTTTGAGAATTATCCATTGATAATGCTGAATAACGATTTTTCGAGCCTCTTCGAAGGTTTCGGTCGTGTCTGCTTTGCCAAGCGAAAAAAGATACCTGACAACCGAATTGTGAAATCGCATAAACGCAACGTGCGTTTGCGCGACCGCCAAATTATCATCATTGCGCGGATCAACCAGCAAAGCCGTCGGACTGTTCGGAATTCTCGGCAAATCTTTGCCGGCAAAGACTTTTTTTGTGATCGAAGTTGCTTTCGTATCGCCCAATTTCAAAAGCGATTTCGAATTATCTGCCAGCAGCAATTCTCTTTTAGGCTGTGTCGGATTGTCCGGAGACTCGAAGCCGTAAACGGTTTCGAGATTTAAGAAAGGAGTGCGTTTATTTAAAAAGACTGATGAAGGTATCGGATGCCAGGGCGGAGTTTCAACTACCGAATCGAGCGCAAGATCATGGTCAATAAACTGCCCCAAATATGTATAACCCGCCGGAATTCTGTCTCGCGTCTTCGTCATAAATTCCGCCAACCTATTCAGCTCGGTATCCGACGGATTATGCGCAGTGTTGATTTCAAGCAGCGGTTCATAATCGAAAGTGTTTTCAGGCATAGTTTTTCGTCCAAACAAGATGATTTGCTTTTGAATCTCTTTCCAAATTGGTGATAAATTTTTGTAAAGTAATTCTTAACTTAGAACGCACTGCTAACCAATTAAAACTATCATTTAACTGAAATTTTTTCCTTCCTTGCGAATCGGTATTAGCGTGAAAGATCGAGTTTTTTGCTGTTTGATAAATTTTCGATTTCCGAAAGCGTCGCGGCTGACCCGTCGCCCGGAGTCGTCAGCGTAAAAGCGGAATTTGCCGCGCCGCAATCGAGTGAAAACTGAACGTCCTTTCCGGCGAGCAAACCGTAAATCAAACCGGCGGCAAAAGCGTCGCCGCTGCCGACGCGGTCGAGAACGTTCAAATCTGCGAAATCGTTTGCTTTGAAAACTTCGTCGCCGGCAAAACAAACAGCACTCAAATCGTGCCGCGAAGCCGATTTTACGTTGCGCAAAGTTGTTGCAATTACTTTCAAATCGGGGAATTTCGATCTAATATCACTTGCCGCGCGGCGAAAATTTTTTTCCGCGTAAGCCGCAAAAGATGCGTCGAAATTTTCGACGCCGAAAACGACATCGGCAAACGGCAAAAGCTCGTGATTGAGCGCGTTTGCCGCATCGCGCCCGCCGCGTTCCGACCAGAGCGAGGCGCGGTAATTCAAATCATAAGAAACGATTGCGCCGGATTCTTTTGCCTTTTTCATCGCTTCGAGCGCGACATCCTTCGTTGTTTCGGAAAGCCCCGCGAAAATGCCGCCCGTGTGAAACCATCTCGCGCCCGCTTCGCCGAAAACTTTTTGCCAGTCAACATCGCCCGTTTTTAACTGCGAAACCGCCGTGTTTCCTCTGTCCGAACATCCGACCGGCGGACGAAGTCCGAAACCGCGCTCGATAAAATACATTCCGTTGCGCACCTTTCGGCTGATGCCGTCGGTTTCGCGCCACAAAATTTGCGACGTATCAACGCCGCCCTGCCACATTAAATCTTCTGCGAGCCGCCCGATCTGGTTGTCGGCAAGTGCCGTCACGATTGCCGACTCACACCGGAAAACTTTGCTCAAACTTCGCGCGACATTATATTCGCCGCCGCCTTCCCAGACGCGGAATGTTCGCGCATTTTGAATCCGTTCATCGCCCGGATCGAAGCGAATCATTACTTCACCCAGCGAAACGAAATCCCAGCGGCAACTATTTTTAGGCTTAGTATTTAACACGAATAGAGAGTAGCAAATTCAAATTCCAAAATCCAAATTCAGCGCGCCATCCAGCCGCCGTCAACGACCAGAATATGTCCTTGCAGATAATCACTCGCCGGCGAAGATAAAAACACGACCGCGCCCGCTAAATCTTCCGCTTCGCCCCAACGTCCTGCCGGAATTCTTTCCAGAATCTGCCTATTTCTTGTTTCGTCCGCTCTCAAAGCAGCGGTGTTATTGGTCGCCATATATCCCGGCGCGATTGCGTTGACGTTGATATTATGTTTCGCCCATTCATTGGCAAACGCTTTCGTCAAACCCGCGACACCCGATTTTGAAGCCGTGTATGCCGGAACCGTGATTCCGCCCTGAAACGAAAGCAATGAAGCGATATTGACGATTTTTCCGCCGCCGTTTTCGATCATCGTTTTTCCCGCTGCTTTCGACAGACGAAATACGCTCGACAGATTGACTTCCAAAACGGTTGACCAGTCTTCTTCCGAAAAATCAACGGCAGGCGCGCGGCGGATCATTCCGGCGTTGTTGACGAGAATATCAATTCGCCCGAATTTTTCGATCACTTCCCCGACAATTCGTTTCGGCGTTTCCTTGTCGGACATATCGCCCGCAACCGAAAAAGATTTGCGTCCCAATTTTTCAATCGAAGCGCAAGTTTCATCCGCCTGTTTATCAAAATGACAATGCGCGGCGACATCCGCACCGGCTTCGGCAAGCGCGATCGCCATCGCTTGTCCAAGTCCGACCGATGCGCCCGTCACGAGCGCGATTTTGCCGTCTAATTTAAATTTATCGAGTATGTTCACAGAGTTTTATGACGGGAAATCGGAAATTATTTCAACTGGCAAATATCCAAAACATTCATATCCGTGTAGTCCAGATTTTCGCCGCCCATCGCCCAGACGAAGTTGTAGGCGGACGTTCCGACACCCATATGGATTGACCACGGCGGCGAAAGCACAACCTGTTCATTTTCCATCACGATGTTGCGCGTGTTTTCGGTCTGCCCCATAAAATGCATTATTCGTGCCTTTGCATCCAGATCGAAATACAGGTAAATTTCCGAACGCCGTTCGTGGATATGCGGCGGGCAGGTGTTCCAGACGCTGCCCGGTTCAAGTGTCGTCAAGCCCATCACCAATTGTGACGAGTCGCAAACGCCGGGAATGATAAGTTGATAAACCGTCCGCACGTTTGCCGTTTCGACCGAACCGAGATGAAGTTTGTTCGCTTGTTCGGCGGAAAGAAGCTTTGTTTCAAAACGCTTGTGCGCGAGCGTCGAAACGAGATAAAACTTCGCGGGATTTTCCGCATCCGCCGATTCAAATGAAACGTCCGCGCTTTCCTTCGGAACGTATAAACAATCCTTCGGGGCGAGTTCGAACCGCTCGCCGTCAACCGTGATAATTCCGTTGCCTGCGCCGATGTTGACCGCGCCGAGTTCGCGGCGCTCCAAAAAAGGCTGATCCTTTGCCGATTCGGGTTCGGTCTGACGGGGCAGCGAAATTTTTTCGCTCAAAGGACACGCGCCGCCAACCACCATTCGGTCGAAATGCGAATAATTCAAACGCAGTTCGCCTTCGGCAAACAGATCTCCGACCAGATAAAGCTCCCGTAATTTCTCGTTGCTCGCGCCCTCGAGCGATTCGGGATGCGTGGCGTAAAAAGTTTTTTGATACATACTTTTACAGCGAAACCGTCTGTTCCGCCCAAAATTGAAATTCGCGGTGTTTGTGAACTTCGGCGAGTGCCATGATCTCGCCGCTCGCGACCTGCCGGATATGTTCGAAAACGCGCGCGCCGACCTCGTCGATCGTTTCCGTGCCTTCGATAATATTTCCGGCGGAAATGTCTATATCATTGTTCATTCGCTCAAACACGCGATTGTTTGACGCAAGTTTTATGACCGGCGCAATCGCGTTTCCGATGGTCGTTCCGTTGCCGGTCGTAAAGACGACGACCGTTGCGCCGGCGGCAACCAGAGCGGGCGTTGATTCCTGATCGTAACCCGGACCCTGCATTAAATTCAAACCGCGATTTTTCGGCGTTTCGGCGTATTCGACAACGCCTTCGACGCGCGTCGTTCCGGCTTTCGCCATCGCGCCGAGCGATTTGATCGTAATGTTCAATAAACCGCCCGCAATGTTTCCCGGACTCGGATTGTTATTCAGGATGCCGCCGAATTTTGACGCGTAATCTTTATACCAGTCAATCATCCGGTAAATCGCGCGTCCGGTTTCCGCGTCCTTCGCGCGGTTTGCAAGAATATGCTCCGCGCCGCAAAATTCGGGAACTTCGGTGATTAAAACCGTGCCGCCCGAGCGAACCAGAAAATCCGCCGCGCGTCCCAGCGCCGGGTTTGCCGAAATTCCCGAAAAACCGTCCGACGAACCGCATTTAACGCCGAGAATAAGTTCGCTCACGGGAAATTCTTCGCGCTTGCAATCGTTTACTTCGGGCAGCATTTTTTCGACTTCCTTTAAGCCGCGCTCGATTGCCGCCTGCGTTCCGCCGAGGTCCTGAATGCCGATCTTGGCGACGGGTTTATTGAAATTAAGCTCGCGCTTTAAGAGATATTTTTCGACCTTTGCGAGATTCGTTTTCTCGCATCCCAGATCAATCAAAATCACGCCGCCGACGTTCGGATGATCGGCATAATTTGAAAGCGTCCGCAGCATTATGTCGAGGCTCGAACCGTCCTGACAGCCGCAGCCTTTGTTGTGCGGAATAGCGACCACGCCATCCACGTTCGGAAATTTCTCGCGTTTGTAATACAAAAATTCCGACATCATCGAAATTTGCAGAGCCTCGTGGCTCGCGCACATCGAAGTCGGCACGATGAGGACAAAATTTCGCGTTCCGACACGACCGTCGGGACGGCGAAACCCCATAAAAGTTTGGAGTTCTTCCTTCGGAAAATAGTCGGGCGCGGGCGTGTGCAGATCTTCGGGCAAATCGCGGATTACCGGCACGTCGTTCGACATATTTTCGTGCGTTATCCATTCGCCCGCCTCGATTCCGAGAGAAGTTCCAATCGGCTGACCGTATTGAAAGACAAAATCTCCGGCGGGAATCGGACGCGTCGCAAACCGATGTCCGGGCGGAACGGCTTGCTTTAAAACGACCGTTTCGCCGTTCGGTAAAAACAAGGCGAGATGCGCGGAAGTTTCATTTTTGACGACCGCGACATTATCGTTCGGATTGACGATGATCGCATACTCGCTGACGGCAACTGCCTCGTGTCTGTTTGCAGATGACATAAAAAATTTTCCTATATTAAAACGTCGGGCAGTATATACGCCTGAGTATTTTCGTGCAGACGAATCCACAACCCCGGATTTTCGTTCGTCTGTTTTTCGAGTTCCTTTGCATCATCGGAAAGTTTTGTTTCGATCAGGCGTTTAAAACTTTCGCGTTTTGCCGGCGTGGTCGAAGCGTCAACGATTGATTGAACGATTTTCTTCGCGCCCAAAATCGCCGCCGGACCCAAAGTTAAAATATGCGTCGCCGCGCGGCATTCCGTTTCGTCCGCCTCGGAAATTTGGCTTCCGCCGACTTTGAATTTGCCGATGTGATGTTCGAGAATGCTCGAAGAAATCGGGATAATTCCGGCAATATCCGAAAATTCTGCGCCCGAATTCGGTTTGATATACGCGAGATGCGAAGCGGCTTCGGCTTCGGGTCCGAGTCCGAGAAAGAAAATATCTATGCCGCCAAGCGATTCGAGTTTTTCGAGATATTTTATAAGTTCGCCTTCCAAATCGTCGGTGTCCGTATTCATCGGCGTAAAACTTTTGATTTTTTCAAAAAACTTGTTGCCCAGCAATCGCTCGAAATCGCGCACGAAGCTCAAGCCGTTGTTCATCGCCAGCGGCGCAAGCGCATCCTGCGTAAAAACGTGCAGGCGCGCGAGCAGATCGTCAATTTCGTCCGTCTGCGACAATTCGTTTATCAAACGATACATCGCCTGTGCGCCGCGCCCGCCGAGTAAAATTATCACGATGTCGCCCTCGTTTTCGGCGGCGTATTTCGTCAGCTCGTCAAACATCGCCTGCCCGACCGCGTCTTCGGTTTCCAAAACTTTATAATTGTATTCCGGCAACGGCTTGAGAAGCTCGGCTTCACCTTCGGAAAAGCCGAGCCAGAGATTGCCGTCGGCAATTCTGCGATTGATTTTCTTTTTTTCTTCTGCTTTCACTTTTATTTGCTCTGATTCTTTAATTGGTTAAACCAATTTTATTGTATTGAAAAATTTTCCAGTTTGCAAAACGAACCTGTAATTTTCTTATTACCTTACTAAAATAAGGGTGAAAAGTAAATTCACCGCGCTTGACTTTTTTTAGTGAGATATTACATACTACTTAAAATTCAGCAAAGTGGTAAAACCTTTTACCTCTGTTTTGACCAAGAAACATAATTTAATATGACTTATGCCAAATTTGATTTAAGCGGCAAAACAGCCGTTGTTATCGGCGGAACTTCCGGCATCGGACGCGCCATCGCGCACGGGCTGGCGGAAGCCGGCGCAAATGTCGTCGGCACTTCGCGCCGCGCGGAGCAGGTTGAAACCGCTGCCTCGGAAATCGAAGGTTTCGGGCGCAAAACTCTGCGCGTGACGAGCGATGTTAGCGACCGCGTTTCGCTCGAAAATCTGCTGGATAAATGCGTGGCGGAGTTCGGCAGAGTTGATATTCTCGTTAATTCCGCCGGTCGGACAAAACGCGCGCCGACTTTGGATTTTGCAGAAGAAGACTGGAACGACATTCTGGAAACTAATGTTACAGGAACGCTTCGCGCCTGCCAGATTTTCGGGCGGCAGATGATCGAACAAAAATACGGGCGGATTATCAACATCGCTTCGCTCTCGACATTCGTTTCGCTTTTTGAAGTCGCGGCTTACTCGGCAAGCAAGGCGGCGGTCGCGTCTTTGACAAAATCTTTGGCGATTGAATGGGCGAGAGACGGCGTGAATGTCAACGCGATTGCGCCCGGCGTTTTTAAAAC
>JALHNX010000182.1 GCA_022843305.1 Pyrinomonadaceae bacterium
CACAATTCTCGCGGCAGAAAAGAAAACCGGTCGCAAAGTCCACGTTTCGTTTAATTACCGCTACAATCCGCATTTGACGAAAATCAAGGAACTGCTTGCCGCCAACCGCATCAGGCGCGTGACATCGGTTGATCTGAACTGGTATCTGAATGTTTATCACGGCGCGAGTTATTTCCGCCGCTGGCACGGTTTGAAGGAAAAAGGCGGAACGCTTTTGGTTCATAAATCAACGCATCATTTCGATCTGATGAATTGGTGGCTCGATTCCGATCCGGTCGAAGTGACGGCTTACGGCGCGCTCGAACATTACGGCAAAAACGGTGCGTTTCGCGGCGAGCGATGTATGACCTGTCCGCATAAAACCAAATGCAAATTTTACTGGGATATTACGAAAGACGAAAATCTGATGAAATTGTATGTCGCCAACGAAAAACACGACGGCTATATCCGCGACCAATGCGTTTTTCGTGAAAACATTGATATTTACGATAAAATGTCGGCGCAGATCGTTTATGCCAACGGCACGATCGTTAATTATTCGCTGACGACTTATTCGCCGTATGAAGGTTTGCGGCTGACGTTTAACGGTTTCGACGGAAAAATTGACACGTGGCAGGACATTCCGTATCAAGCCGGAGATTTTAAAAGAGTCAGCGAAGCCGAACGCCACGCGCTCGAAATGTCGCAGTTTAACGAAGAATCCGAAGGTTTCGAGGAAATTATTGTGATGGACAATTTCAAATCGGAAACGGAATCTATCAAAATCCCGAAATACAAGGGCGGACACGGCGGCGGCGATATTCGGATGCACCAGCGAATGTTCAAAACGCCCGACGCGCCCGACGGATTCAAACACGCCGCCGGAACACGCGACGGCGCAATGTCAATTCTGGTCGGCATCGCCGCCCGCAAAAGCATCGAACTGAAACGCCCGGTCAGGATTTCGGAACTGACCGACATCAAACCGATGGCAAAAAGACCTGTTTAAGTTTTATGAAAATTTTCGCTTTTCTGTTTTTAATCTTTCCGGCTTTCGCCTCAAATGCGGTCGCGCAAAAAACGCCGCTGACGATTTTTCTGGCGGGCGATTCGACGATGGCTGAAAAGCGTGCGGAAAAACGCCCCGAAACCGGCTGGGGCGAAATGCTGCAAAAATATTTCGACGTTGGAAAAGTAAAGATCGAAAACCACGCGCAGAATGGGCGCAGCACGAAAACATTTATCTCGGAAAACCGGTGGCAGGCGATCGTTGATAAACTGAAAAAAGGCGATTACGTTTTTATTCAATTCGGACACAACGACCAGTCGAAGGACAAAGGCGAACGCTATACGCCGCCCGCAGATTTTAAGGCGAATCTGCGGCGGATGGTTTCTGACGCGCGGGCGAAAAATGCGATTCCGGTTTTGTTCACGCCCGTCGTGCGGCGGCGTTTCAATAAGGACGGGAAATTTTACGACGCGCACGGCGAATATCCCGATCTGACGCGCGCGGTCGCAACAGAGTTGAAAGTCACGCTGATCGATATGCACCGTTCGAGCGAGAAACTGCTCGTCGAATACGGCGCGGAAAGATCGAAAAAACTGTTTCTAATCCTTCAGCCGAACGAAAGCCTGAATTACCCGCAAGGCTTGGACGACAACACGCATTTTTCGCCCGCCGGCGCGGAAGAAATGGCGCGGCTCGCGGTCAATGAAATCAAGGAAAACAAATCGCTCAAACTGCGAAAATATTTGAAGAAATAGAGTGTTTGGTTGACTTAAACTTATAAAATAAATTGTTATGAAAAAAACGCTTTTATCAATTCTGACGGGTTTAATTCTTTGCGTTTCCGCTTTCGCGCAAAACGAGATTTTTGTTTCGGTCACGAACAATCTTTCGATTGCCCGACAAAACGAAACGGTCGTGCTTGATTGGAACGAGCTTTTGCGCCTCAATCCGAATTTAAAGCCGGATTTTCTGTTGGTTACGGACGTTTCAAGCGGAAATCCGCTCGTTTCGCAAGGAATTGACGCAGACGCGGACGGAACGCCCGAAAAAGTGATCTTTCAGGTCAATTTTGCCGAAAACGAAAGAATAAAAAGCATCAGGATCGAACCGTCGAAAACCGCGCAAACCGGCGGAAAAGTCAAAACTTTCGGGCGTTTCGTCCCCGAGCGAATGGACGATTTCGCGTGGGAAAACGACCGCGTCGCGTTTCGCACTTACGGCAAAACGCTCGAAAAGGAACTCGTCAGCAGCGGCATTGACGTTTGGGCAAAGCGCGTTGATTACCCGATCATCAACGAATGGTATAAGGGCGGCGACGCGTTTTATCACACCGACAACGGCACGGGACTCGATTTTTATTCGGTCAAACGCTCGCGCGGCTGCGGCGGCGCAGGGATTTGGGACGGAAAAAATCTCCACGTTTCGCGCAATTTCGTTTCATCGAAAGTTTTAATGACGGGCGCGATCCGCACTTCGTTCGAGCTTAAATACGAACCGTGGAACGTCAACGGCGTAATGGTCGCGGAAACAAAGCGAATCACGATTGACGCGGGGCAAAATCTCAATTACGTCGAGAGTTTTTACGATGCGCCAGACGATCTGCGCGACATTGACGTTGCGGTCGGCATCGCCAAACACGAAAGCGATTTTACGGGCGAATTCGATAAGGGCAAAACCTGGATGAGCCGCTGGGAAACCAACGAGAAAAACGGCAGTTTAGCTTGCGCGGTGATTGCCGAACCGGCTTCGTTCGTCGCTTTTCAGAATCAGCAAACGGTCGCCGATCCGGCGAACGAATTTCCGCAGCATTTGGCGATCGTTGCCGCCAAACCGGACAAGATCGCGCGTTATTATTTCGGCGCGGCGTGGAGCGGGAGCAAACAGTTTGCCGATAAAAAAGCCTGGAACGCGTATCTCGAAAACTTTTCGCAGCGGATTGCTTCGCCGCTTGTCGTGACGATTGCGAGCGAAACCAATCTAAAGGAAAAACGAAACCGCAAAACGTCCGAGCGTTTAGTTGACACTTTGATGAACCGCATCTGGACCGACGACGGAACGCCGGCGGGAATTCCGCAAAAATGGCATTACGAACAAGGCGTGCAGATGAAGGCGGTCGAAGCCGTCTGGTATGCGACGGGCGAGCGAAAATATTTCGATTTTATCAAGCGCGGAATGGATTTCTGGTTTGATAAGGACGGGAAATTATCGAAATACAATCTCGAAGAATACAACATTGACCACATCACGCCCGGACGCGGAATCATCACGCTGTACCGCGTCACGAACGATAAAAAATACAAGGAAGCGGCGGAACTTATCCGCTCGCAGTTAAAGACGCATCCGCGCACCAAAGAGGGCGGATTCTGGCATAAAAAAATCTATCCGTGGCAGATGTGGCTCGACGGGCTTTATATGGCACAGCCGTTTTACGCCGAATATTCGCAGGTTTGGAACGAGGGCAACTGGAACGACATCGCCAATCAATTCGTCTGGATGGAAAAAAACGCGCGCGACCCGAAAACAGGTCTGCTTTATCACGGCTGGGACGAATCGCGCGAACAGCGTTGGGCGAATAAACAAACCGGATTAAGCCCGCACGTCTGGGGACGCGCGATGGGCTGGTATGTAATGGCACTTGCCGACACGCTCGAATATTTCCCGAAAGATCATCCGCGCCGCCCTGAACTTATCGCAATTTTCAACCGCACGGCGGAAACGATTGCGAAATATCAGGACAACGCCGGTCTCTGGTGGGATATTATTGATTTTCCCGGCAAAGGAAAAAATTATCACGAATCTTCCGCCTCGGCGATGTTCGTTTATTCGCTCGCAAAAGGCGTTCGGCAAGGCAATCTGCCGGAAAAATATCTCGACACGGTGCGGTGCGGCTGGGCGGGAATTCAGAAAGAATTTTTCACGGAACTGCCCGACGGAAATCTCGATTGGGAAGGCACGGTTTCGGTTTCGGGACTCGGCGGAAATCCTTACCGCGACGGAAGTTTCGATTATTATATGTCGGAAAAGCTCCGCACGAACGACGCGAAAGGCTTGGCTCCGGCGGTTCTCGCGGCGGTCGAAATGGAAGCACTCGAAAAGCGGGAAACCGGGAAAGGCAAAACCGTCCTGCTCGATTCTTATTTCAATAACGAGATGAAAAAAGATGCCGCCGGGCGCGAAGTTTCGTGGCATTATAAATGGGACGAGATGAATCATCCGGGATTTTATCTCTGGGGCAGACAGTTTGAAATGCGCGGCGCGCGGCTTGAAACTTTGTCTCAGGCGCCGACCGCGCAAAACCTGAAAAACGCGGACATTTACGTTATCGTCGACCCGGACGACGCGAAGGAAAATCCGAACGCGAAGTTTATCTCGGCGGCGGATGCCAAAGCGGCTGCCGACTGGGTAGAGAAAGGCGGCGTGCTGGTTTTGCTGGGCAACGATTTCGGCAACGCCGAGTTCGATAACTGGAACGTTTTAGCCAAACAATTCGGCATCGAATTTAACAAGGACAGCAAGAACCGCGTCCAGGGCAATCAATTCGAGCAGGGAAAGATCGAGGTTTCCGGCACGAACGAAATTTTCAAAACGGCGCGCAAACTTTATTTAAAGGAGATCTCGACGCTGAAACTTTCGGGCAAAGCAAAGTCAATTTTGGACTGGAACGGCGAGACGGTGATGGCGGTCGCCAAACACGGCAAAGGAACGGTTTTTGCCGTCGGCGACCCGTGGCTTTACAATGAATATACGGACGGACGCAAACTGCCCGCCGATTTTCAGAATTTTCAAGCCGCGCAGGATCTGAGCAACTGGCTTCTGCTGCAAACCCGAAAAAAATGAATGTAAAGTCAGAAGCGGTTTGACGGCAGGAATAATCGGAGTTCTTTAAAGTTTTCGGTAGTGAACTGAAAGTAAGGCTGTTTGAAATTCTCAATCGCTGATTGAAAAAGTAAAAGCGTGATTCGCCGGGAGCGCACGCATCCCCGGCGTGCAACGCAGGTGCAACGACGTAAAAGCGTTTCGTTTTCATCATCGTTGAAAGAAATCGAAACGTATCGAGCGTTTTTCAAACGCTGGCACACAAGGATGTGTGCGCTCCCGGCAAAGAAAGTTTTTTCAAAGCATTACTTTTAGTTCACTACCAAGTTTTCGACAAAGCGAAACCATTCGGTCTAAGTAATCGGACAGAAATAAACGAATCTAAATCTGTCGGTAATCAGTATAGCGAGCGGTAGCGAGTCTGCTTCGCCGATAGACAATCGCTAGTGAGTCAGACTCGCTACCGCTCGCTATACTGATGTTTTTTAGATTATGATAAATCTGTTCAACTACTTACTATAAAAATTAAACTAAAATGCAGGAAGCCGAAAAGGATATTTTCAAGTTATTAGATTCTGAAAAAACGGGAACAACCGCCGAAGAAGTTGTCACGCGTCTGCGCGAGATGATCCATCGCGGCGAGCTGCGCTCCGGCGACCGTCTGCCGCCCGAACGCGATTTGGCGAAAAAGCTCGGCGTTTCGCGCCCGACCTTGCGAGCCGGAATCCGCTCTTTGTCGGCGGTCGGTGTTTTGAAATCGAAACAAGGCGCGGGAACTTTTGTCGTCGAAGCCGACGCTTCGCCCGCGCTCGATGCCAATCCGCTGCGCCTGATGGCATCTTTGCACGGATTTTCAAACGCCGAAATGTTTGAAGCGCGTCTGATTCTGGAAATGGCGATTGCCGGACTCGCGGCGGAACGCGCGACGAGCGAGCATATCGCTGCGTTGGCTGAAGAACTTGCCGAAATGTTCGCGACTTTGGACGTGCCGGAAGAATATCTCGTTCACGATATGCGGTTTCACCAGATGATCGCCGCCGCTTCGGGCAACCGGATCATCACCGCTCTGATGAATATGGTAGCAAGCATTTTATTCGACGTGCGGAGCAAAACCGTTCATCGCGCACACGATCTGAAGGAATCAGCGGATATGCACCGCCTGATTTTCCGCGCGATCCGCGAAGGCAACACCGAATCCGCGCGGGGCGCGATGCGCGACCATCTTCTGCTGGCGCAAAGAGCGCAGTCCGAAGAGCTTGCCGAAAGTTTCGGTGCGCCCGAAAACTTCAAAGACGGGAAAATGCTTAAAGAAGAAGCCAAATCCAAAGCTCGTAAGCCGAAAAAATCGCCGAGCCGCATTTGATTCGTTTTACTCGAATCTGAACCAATCTATGTCAGCCGTTCCGGCGTCGTTGAATTTTGCCGGACGATTAAAGAAAAACCCGATCTTCGCACCGATCCACCGACCTTCGCGCGCTTTGAAAGGCGTTCCGGCATTCGTAAAACTCTTGCCGTCCGGGCTGAAGCTAAACTGGCACAGCGCGCCTTCGGAAACTTTCACGCGCAGGTAAAATGTTTTTTCGTTAAGCAAAAACGGGACGTTTTCGGTTTCCGCCGTTCCTTTGTCGGCATCTTTCGCGCCGCCTTGCGCGACGTAAAGTTTGCCGCCCTTGTTGGTCACGCCGATGTATGAATAATCCAAACCCATCACGAGAAGCCCGAATTTTTCCGCTTCGAAACGCGGATTCAAAGTTACTTTCGCGGTCGCGGTAAATTTTTCGGCGGGGAATTTCTGCAAAAGCAGATTCGGCGCATCCCACAGATTTTTCGAGGTTTCCGCCGTCTGCACCGAACTCATCTGCAAAACGCCTTTTGCCGGAAACGGAAACGCCCATTTATCCTGCGGGTTGGCGTGCCATTGCCATTGCAAACCGGGAAACGGCAAATTGAACTCGTCCGAATCCGGCGGTGTAATTATCGAATAAGTTTTGCCGACGTTCGGTTTTTTGAAACTCATAACCGGCTCGCCCGTGCCGTCGCCGTCCGCGTCCGCGCCGATTACCGGAAAGTCGTTTTTCCACATCATCGGCTGCAAGTGAACGATGCGCCCGTAAGCTCCTTTGTCCTGAAAATGCAGAAACCAGTCTTCGCCCGTCTGCGTCGTCACCCACGCGCCCTGATGCGGTCCGTTGATGGCGGTTTTCCCCTGCGCGAGAACGATTTTTTCGTCGTAAGGTCCGTAAATGTTTTTCGACCGCAAAACGAGCTGCCAGCCGGTCGAAACGCCGCCGGCGGGCGCGAAAATATAGTAAAATCCGTTGCGTTTGTAAAATTTCGGACCTTCGACCGTCGGATGCGCGTCGTGTCCGTCAAAAACCAACACACCGTCATCAAGCAAACGCGTTCCGTCGGCACTCATTTTCGAGACGATCAAAACCGACTTAACGCCGGCGCGGCTTCCGGCAAACGCCGAAACCAGATAAGCGTTTCCGTCCGTGTCCCAGAGCGGACACGGATCAATCCAGCCTTTTCCTTCTTTGATCAAAAGCGGCTTTGACCATTCGCCCAACGGATTTTTCGTTTTCGTCATATAAATGCCGAAATCCGGATCGGGATAAAAAATGTAAAATTCGCCGTTGTGATGGCGGATCGCGGGCGCCCAAACCCCGCCGCCGTGTTGCGGTTTGTCGAAAACGTCGAATGGTGGCTGTTTTGTAAAAACGTAATTAACGAGCCGCCAGTTGACCAAGTCCTTCGAATGTAGAATCGGTAAACCCGGCGCGGCATTAAAACTCGAAGCCGTCATATAAAAATCGTCGCCGACGCGCACCGCGTCCGGGTCGGAATAATCGGCGTGCAGAATCGGATTTTTATACGTCCCGTCACCGTTGTCGGCAACCCAGACTTTTGATACGAAATCGCTTTGCGGATTGGCAAATGTCAGCGAAAACAGAACCGACAGAATTATTGACAGGAAAATTTTCCGCATAATTTTGGAAAGCTTTTTATGTTGACTTCCGATAAATTGCCACTAGCTTGAGCTAGTGGGTTAAGTTGATTAAAAACCAAGGCTTTAGCCGAACTTAAGAAAGTGTCAATGATCCGCTTTGCTTTAGCTAAAGCTGATTTGGAAGGTTAATTTTTGTATTTGGCTAAAGCCACGAGCCTGCTGATTCAGTCTTCCACTAGCTCAAGCTAGTGGCAATTTATCAAATGTCATCCCGACCTAAATATTTTTAACAGCTTCCAGATACTTTCGGGCTTTTTCGGTAACGGCATTCAAATTACCTTCCCGAATCGCTTTGACATCAACCAAATCCGCGCCGACACCGGCGGCGAAAGCTCCGGCTTTGAAAAAATCCGCGATTGTTTCCAAAGACACGCCGCCCGTCGGCATCATCGGAATATGCGGAAAAAGCGTTTTCAGAGTTTTCAGATATTTCGCGCCGCCGAGCGTGTCGCACGGAAAAACTTTGGCGCAGTCCGCGCCCGCTTTCCACGCCGCTAAAACCTCGGTCGGCGTTAAACTTCCGGGCATCACGGCGATTTCGCGGGCTTTGCAAAACTCGATTGTTTCGGCATCAAAAGCCGGACTGACGATGAACCGCGCTCCGGCTTCGATACATTTTTCCGCCTGATTTTTATCTAAAACCGTTCCCGCGCCGATTAAAATATCTTCGTTCTTCAACTCAGCAATCAGCCCGACGGCATCGGGAACAGTCATTGTGATTTCAAAAATCCTGATTCCGCACGAAGCGAGCGTTTCGATTGCCTTTTTCGCGTCTTCACGATTGTCGGTGCGAATGACCGGAACCAGTTTTTCGCGCCCGATCGTTTCTAAAACGGTTTGTTTATCCATCCGTTTATTTTAACTCAACCACTTCAAGATTTGCGGGTTCGAGCCGCGGCGCGAGCAGATGAATAATCAGCAGCGCGACCAGATAAGCCAAAGCCGCGATTGCGAAAATCGGCACGTAACTGCCGGTCGTGTCCAGAATATACGCGACGAGCTTGGCGATAAACATTCCGCCAATCGCGCCCGCCATTCCGCCGATTCCGACAACCGAGCCGACCGCCTGTTTCGGAAACATATCCGATGCGGTCGTGAAAATATTCGCCGACCAACCCTGATGCGCCGCCGCCGCGATGCCGATTAAAATAACCGCCACCCAGAGATTTGAAGTTGTCGCCGCGAAAATAATCGGCACGACCGCCAGTGCGCAAATCAGCATCGCAATTTTGCGTCCGGCGTTGATTGACCAGCCGCGTTTAATTAATGCACCCGAAATCCAGCCGCCGCCGATTGAGCCGACATCGGCGATGATGTAAATAATCGCCAGCGGAAGCCCGAAATTTTTCAACTCAAGCCCGTGCTGTTTATTGAGAAAATCGGGCAGCCAGAAAAGATAAACCCACCAGATCGGGTCGGTCAGAAATTTCCCGATTGCGAAAGCCCACGTCTGCCGGTGCGGAAAAAGCCGCGCCCACGGAATGCGGGCGGTTGATTCAGGCGGATCGCTTTGAATGTAAGCCAATTCTTCTTTTGAGAGTTTCGGGTCTTCTTCCGGTTTTTTATAAATCACAAGCCAGAAGACGAGCCAGATAAACCCGAGCAAGCCGGTGATGATAAACGCTTCATACCAGCCCCAGTAAATGACGATCAAAGGAACGAGCAAAGGCGTGGCGAGCGCACCGACATTTGTTCCCGAATTGAAAATTCCGGTTGCCAGAGCGCGTTCTTTTTTCGGAAACCATTCGGCGACCGTTTTGATCGAGGCGGGAAAGTTTCCGGCTTCGCCGATGCCGAGCGCGAAACGGGCGATGATAAAACCGATGACCGAAACCGAAAGTCCGATTGCCGCCGCTTCGATGCCGAAAAAGGCAAAAAGCCCGAGTACGCCGAGTCCGATGCCGACCGCCCAGGCGTGCGCCATTGCCGCCAGACTCCAGACAACGATTGAAAACGAAAACCCTTTTTTCGTGCCGAATCTGTCCATCAATCTGCCGACACCTAAAAGCCCGATGGCGTATGCCGTCTGAAACGCGAAAACGATCCAGCCGTAATCAATCTCCGACCAGCCGAATTCCTTTTCAAGCGTCGGCTTTAAAATACCGATAACCTGCCGGTCAACGTAATTTATCGTCGCGGCAAAAAACAAAAGGGCGCAGATCAGCCAGCGCCGTCTGCCGATTTTTGTCGGAATTCGGTCGTCAACCGCCGCCGTCACTGCTGATTCAAAGGCACTCGAACCCGTGCCGATTGGCGTTTGAACGCCGGAAGTTGGTTTCTCCATTTTAGACCTCTTTTCAGTTGGATTTTCGATTTATAAACTTAAAACGCCTGTCGAGACGATTTCCCGCCCGTTTGTTTCGATCGCTGTCTGAGGGAAATTCGGCGATGCGGTAATGATCTCAAAACCGCTCTCCGAAGTTAAAAAAGTTTCTTCCGTTTTCGTTCCGGCAACTGTCGGATTCCACGCGAAAGCCTGATTTTGGCGAACGATTTCCGCATTTTTCGGATGCGCGACCCATTCGCGCGGTTTATAGCCGGTCGCGCCGCCCTGATGATGACGGTTTATTTCGTCCGCGAAATTCTTTTCGGCGTAAGCGTCGGCGGCGATTCGGTAAAGCTCCGCGCCGCTCGTTCCCGCATTTGTCGCCGCCGCGAATTTGGCGAAAACAAACGCCGTCGCTTCGGTTCGACGCTTTAATTCACCGGGAATTTCGCCGACACAGGCGATCCGGCTCAAACTTGCGATCAAACCTTCGCGCCGCGCACAAACTGCAACCAGCAAAACTTTTTTCCAGATGTTCACGGTCGGTGTCGGATGACGAAATTTTTCGATGCGTTCGTCCGCGCCAACCAAAGTTACAACCGAATTTATCCCGTAGGCTTCGAGTGCGTCCTTTGCTTTACGGGCGATTTCCTGCTCGGTTTCGCCCGGCTTGACGTTTTTAAACAGTTTTCCGATTGCCTCGCCCGCGTCTTTTCCCAGTTTTTTGTATCTTTCGATTTCGTTGTCGGTTAATTCGTAACGACAGCGGGCGATCAGATTTTCAACCGGGCGCGTTTCGCTCGAAAAAAACAAATCCGAAGCAAGCGCGGAATTATTTTCAAGCAGCGCGGCGGCTTTTTTCAGAACGAAATCGCCCGCAGATTTTTCGTCTTCCCAACCGAATTCGACCGGCTCGAAATCGGCGGCGGAAATTTCCTCGCCCAAAATTCGCGGCATCTCGATGTTGTTCGCGAGTAAGAATCTTTCCCCGTCGCGGCGGACGAGCAAAAAACACGCGCCGTTTTCAATACTCGAATTGATCGCGCTCGATCTTCCGCCCGTCAGCCACGCAAAATTATGCTGCGCGTTGATTAAAACGCCGCCGAGATTTTCGGCAGCAAGCATTGCTTGCAGTCTTTCGGTTTTTATTTCAATTTCGCTTTTCACAAAAAAATTGTCTGCCCACGAAACACACGAAATAAACGAAAATATTTATTTGTCCTTAATTTTTAGTGTCTTTCGTGTGTTTCGCGGAGCGACCGGGCAAAATCTTACTGATTCACGCCCGAAGCCAAGAATCCGCCGTCAACGACCAGAACTTCGCCCGTGATAAAGCTCGCCGCGTCGGAAGCGAGAAAAACGCCCGCGCCCGCAAGTTCTTCGACGTTGCCGAAACGTCCCATCGGCGTTCGCATCTGAAATTCCTTGCCGCGTTTGGTTGATTCGAGCAAATTGCGGTTCAAATCGGTTTTAAAAACGCCGGGCGCAATCGCGTTGACATTCACGCCGTCTTTCGCCCATTCAATCGCCAAAGATTTTGTCAAAGACGCGACCGCCGCCTTGCTTGCCGAGTAAGCCGCGACTTCAAAAAGCGAAACGAATGTCGAGAGCGAAGCGATATTGATA
>JALHNX010000183.1 GCA_022843305.1 Pyrinomonadaceae bacterium
GTTTCATCGCATTTATGATATGGCTCGGCAGCAGTTTCGGACTGCCGTTAATATCTATTGATTCCAATTTCGGGTAAAGCATCCGCACAAACACATTGTATGAAGTGGAAACGGCTTTCCGATACAATCCGTCCATTCGGAAACGCCGTCTGACTTTGCCCAACACATTGCCGTCGGTTGTTACAACCGCTTCGTAGAGCCGGACGACATCTTCCGCGTCAACTTGTCCGTCAGCGGGAATAATTCCAACCCACGGCGCGGTGCAATGAGGTATCGCGCTCAGCACGCCGTTGCCGTAACCTTCATTAACTTCGACGCGGTGATGCACGATGGACGGATAATGAGTCGCTAACTCTTTGATAATTTCACCCGTCCGGTCTGCCGATCCGTTGTCAACCGCAACCAGTTCGAGTTTGTAACCGGCTTTCTCGAAAGCCGAATGAAGACGCGGCAGCGTATAGCCGATAATTTCTTCTTCGTTGTAACACGGAACGATAAACGAAACGTCAGGCACTAAAGCATCGTGATTTTTGTTCATTGTAAAACTCCCAAATCATTTCTGTCTTCAACTTTTTCAGAATCCAGCGAACGGCGCAGGTCTTGGGCAAACATCGTTCGCGTAAATTTGCCGAGTCCGGCAGGGTGTTCGCCAAAAGTCGAAACTCTCGTCATAATTTTTGCCTGCGTGTCGTGAGAAACCGAAGTCACGAATTTTTGCGCTTTTTGGAAACGATATGATTCCAAAGGATTCTGATAATGTTCGGTGCGCCACGTTTCGACATCATAGACCGTCTGCCATTCGGGCATTTCCGAAAGCGTTTCGGCGAACGGAACGTGCAGCAGAACGACGCGCAGATATTCGACGACCGATTCAAGCATCGCCGTTTTTTCCTGCGATAAAGTGTCGCCGAGAGTTTCTTTTAAGGCGATTTCGAGAAAATCGAGTCCTTCCTGAAAAACGTAGAACCGACCGATCATCGAATATTTACTGAGCAGATTGCCGCCGAGACTGCCGTCAATCAAACCGTCGTAATGACGTTTCGACCATTCGATACATTCTTCTTTGGTGTCAAATAATTCTTGCTGACTTTCTTCGACAAACCGGTCAATCACATCCCGGAATGCCTGCGGCGCACGATCAAGCAATTTTGTCATCGCAACGATCAGATCATAAGGTTTCACGCCTTGCTGATTGGCGAATTCAAACAATTCTTCATAGTTGCCTTCATAGTAAAAAATCGTCAAAAGCAGGTGAAACACGCGTGATTCCAGATATTCTTCAAACGAAAAAGTCGGCGTTTCGACGACGATCTCTTCGACTTCGACAATCGGTTCGCCCGTGTCGTATTCGCCGATGTTTCGCGCAACGACCCGAAAACGCGTTTTGAACTGCCATTTTTCGCGGCTTTCGGGATTATTGAGCGGTGCACCGTGAAGCAGCATCAATTGATGCGCGGAAATCCGTTTGACACCCGAATCAAGCAGTTTTTCGACCGAATTCAGAAACGAAGCCTTCGTTTCGCCCGGCATACAAAGAATCAGTTCGCCGTATGACTGCATTCCCTGCGAGATAAGTTCCTTTTGAATCTCGGCGTAGGTGTCGAGCTTGATATTTGAACGCTTGATGTTTTGCAGAACTTCCGGGTTGAGCGACTGGACGGCGGAAGTCATCGGCAAAACGCCGTTCGTTTTCCGCATCACGCGAATAATGCGCTCGTGCTTATTTTTTCCGGTTGTCGTCCTAATATACTGCGGAAAATTGTATTTTCCCTGCAAAAAAGCGATAAAATCGGCGATTTCTTCGTCGAGCGCATACATTCCGAAATTATCGTCAGCAAAACAGAGCGGAATTTCCGGCTTGACGCGCTCGGCAATGTAAAGCAGATCAGCCTTCACATTCTCCAGCGAATGACTGTAAATTTTGCTGTTCGACAAAACGCTCGAATTACAAAACTGACAGCTGAAAGGACAACCCCGCGCGATCTGCATCATCGGAAAATAGCCGGTTTCAAAAAACGGATCGAGCAAACCGGCGAGATACGGCGAAGGAATTTCATCCAGATCGAGAATCCTGTCGAGTTCCCCGCCGTTGACGAAATCGCCGGTTTTCTTATCAATCCAGAGATTTCCCGGGACGGACTCTTCCTGGACGCCTTCGATGGTTTTTCCGCTGTCAACATAGCGTTGAATAAGATTGGCAAACGCCCGTTCGCCTTCATACGTCGGACCGCGCACGGCAATATCAACTGCCGGCAGAGTCCGCATATACATTTCCGCTTCCGCTTCCGTGAGCGGAAAATTCGGTCCGCCCATCAGCGTCAGGGTTTCGGCTTTACGAGCTTTGGCATATTCGGCAAAATGATAAGCCAGTTCGTGATTCCAGGCGTAACTGCTCAAACCGAGAATATCGGGCGGTTCGTGGTCGAGAATTGTTTTCAGGTCTTGCGGCTCGCGAATGATCGTAAAATCGAGCGGTTCATTGGTTTTCACATACTTCTGAGCATACGCCGCCAGATTGGCGACCCCGAGCGGATAAACGTCTGAGGACATCGTTACCTGATTATGCCCTAAATCGGCTAAAACAATACGCATAGAAATCTCCTTTTTAACAAAAACTTGAAACATCGAAACTCATCAAAATCAACCGTCTGATTCGGCTAAATTCAATCGAATCTTAATTTTTATTTTCAGCAAATAAACTCTTAATAAGACACGTTTTCTAGTGAAAAACCGAATATATTTTTAATTAATATTGCCGATAATCAATTAAAATCGCTTTTATTTTCTAAACGACGATTTGAAGAGCGGATTTTTGCCCGAAAGCTAATGTTTTTCGCACGCCTTCGGCGATGGTCGTCGGCGGTTTCCATCGGGTCAAATTCCGTAAACGCTCGATTGTTACCGGTTCGTGCTTCATTTCTTCGGCTCGCGTCGGCAATGCACCGAATTTCAAACGCTCGCCGGAAATACCGATCTGACGGGCGGCGGTTTCAGTAAAATTGCGGATCGAACTCAGTGCGCCGGTTGCCAGATTGATTATTTCGCCCGGCTTTGCCGATGACAGCCCGAGTCGCAGAAGTCCTTCCGCCGCGTCCTCGACGTAAATAAAATCGCGTTCGTGCAAACCGGCTGTCAGCGCGATCGCTTCGTCGGTTTCTGCCGCTTTAATCAATGTCGGAAGCAACCGCGCCGGCGCTTCACCCGGTCCGTAAACCGCGAATAGACGGGCGGTCAAACCTTTCAAACCATTTTCCCAACAACAACGCGCCAGGTTCTGCGTCCCTGCAAGTTTCGATTTTCCGTAAAGTGTCGTCGGATGCGGCGCGGAAATTTCCGCCAGATCGCCGGAAATTGCGCCGTATTCCATCGCCGTCCCGACGTGAACGATATTTTGTCCCGACCAACCGGCATCGGTCGTTTCGACCATCGAATGACATAAAATTTCTACCAGCCGCGCGTTGATCCGATACGCTAAATCTTCCGCCGTTTCCGTTCGGTCAATCCCGTAACCCGCCAGATTAAAAATGATCGCCGGACGAATTTGCCGGATCAATTCGCCGATAGCTTTCTCGTTCAGCAAATCCAATTCACAAATCTCGCCCGCGATGCCGTATTCGGCAAAAACGCTTTTGGCAGCGGCAATATCGCGCACCGGCAGATAAACTTTTGCGCCCGCCGCGCAGAGTTTTCGCGCCGTCCAGCGACCGATAAATCCGGTCGCGCCCGGCACGAGAACTTTTACTCCTTGATAGGCTTGAAGATAATTACCGAAATTTTCATTTTTTCCGGCTCCGTTATCTGTCATTTGTTTGAAGAAAATCCCGCGCGCTCAATGGACCTTCGAAAACCTCAAAACCGCGTCCGGTCAGCGAAGGACTTTTGATGATCCAAACCGGACGGTCGGCATACGCCGCCAGCAATTTTTCACGCGTCGCGGCATCGCGATCCCACGCGTAAACTGGCGCGTCCGCCCGGAGATCAATCGGATTGTAAACAAACGCCGAATCGTATTCCGGATGCTGATTTCCCTGCACCAGAACAAGACTCCGCCCGAAATTGTGTTTTGCCGCCAAATATCTGACATCCGGGCGCATTCCGCGAAAATTGTGATATTTGTCGACCGCCCGCCACGGAATGAAATTTATCAACGTCAGCAGACAGAGCGCGATAATTGCGGCAAACAAACGAACATCGGCGACGGCGGAAGTTTCCTTGAGTTTCGCCGCCAGCAATTGAATTCCCCGCACCGTCAGCACGACCAGCGGAACGATCATCAAAAACCAGTAACGCGCCGAAAAATCGGGTCCGCCGCTGAAATAATAAAAGAAATGCAAAATATAGATAACGCCGATGACCGCCAGCATCAGATAATCCGAACGCTGAAATTTTGCCAGACAAAAGAATACGCCGATCAGCAAAAACGCGCCGATGCTCCAGCCGAACAATTCCGTGTTTAATGTCGAAACATTCAGATTCGTATTGATCAGCGCGTCGGTCGGGCTGTGTCCGGGATTCGGATCAATCGCCCAGCCCATTCCGCGGTCGGGACCGAAACCGTAAGCGTTCGAATTCGGTCCGAAAAGCGCGTTCGTGTAAGCATTGATCGGAAACTCAAGTGCTTTTCCGGTCAGCGCGGCGTTATAGAAAAGTCCGAGACCGCCGACGATCATCGAACCGAGTATAAGTCCGGCAACGCCCGACATCTTCAGCCGTTTTCCGCCGAAACCGATTGACCAAAG
This sequence comes from Pyrinomonadaceae bacterium, assembly GCA_022843305.1. Taxonomy (GTDB): domain Bacteria; phylum Acidobacteriota; class Blastocatellia; order Pyrinomonadales; family Pyrinomonadaceae; genus JAFDVJ01. Next base: position 4,740 of record JALHNX010000183.1, read on the forward strand.
CCCCAAAAGTCCTGCCATCGCAACCGCTTCGAGCGGTCGCACAAGCACGATCATTCCGAGCGCGAGTCCGCCCAACCAAGCCCACATCGAATTTTCCGTGCGCCGCGCCCAAGCTACGCCGACCGCCGCCAAAAGCGCACAGTTCAGCGCAAAGATATGAGTCATAAAACTCATTCCCAAAAAGAGATACCAGGGCGAAAACACGAGCAGAAAAACGGAAATTCGCGCCGTTCGCTTCGGGTAAAGCTCGCGCAGCAAAATGTAAATCAAAAGCAGATTTAAGCCTGCCAAAAGCGGATTGACCAGCCACGGAACGCCGAAAAATGTGCCGACCGCCAACATCATTGACCAGCCCGGCGGCGGTGCGGGAAACCATTCGCCGCCTTTATAGGTCATCAGGTAAACTTCAAAGGCTTCCGGCACGACCGGCGCAGGCATCGTCAAAACGCCGCTTGCGAAAAACCGCGCGTGGGTCAGATACGAAACCTCGTCCGGCACGTGCGGATGCCGTTCGTATGAAAATATATTCAGCAAAGCCGCCGCGATGACGACCAAAACCGCGAGACTTAAAGCGAACCGATCAGGCAATCCGGGTTCGATCTCATCTTTTGTATTTCCAAAGAACTTGTCGGTTAATTTTCGTAATTTTCCGGTCGCTGCTTGCGGAATCGAAACGGCAAATAAAACGAGACTGCCCAGATTTATCGTTTGAACAAATCCGGCGAAAAGCCATTCCTGAATATAAAACGAAACGTTTTCGGAAACGGTCGCCGTCGGAATAAGGAAAAAAGCCGCGATCAAAAGCACTTGCCAAATCCTTAAATTCGCCTTTCCCCAATTCCACAGACGATTTCGCAAAAAGCCGATTCCGATAATTACCAGAATCGTCTGAAAAATCAAAAAGCCCCAGATGACCGGCGATAATTCGGCAAAAATCTGACCGGCAGATTTATAATGCTGGTAACGAAGTCCCGCGCCGGCATTAATCATCTGCAACGAAACCGCCTGACCGACCAGTGCGAGCGCAAACCAAAACCCCGCTTTTCGCCATTCGGTTCTGATGGTTAAACCATTGATAAGCAATGCAATAGCGGCAGAAACCGGCAGACAGACGAGTCCCGTAAAATCATTTTCCGAATTCCGGAAACGCCCGTCAAAGCATGACCAGAAAATTAATAAACCGCCGGAAATAAATAAAACTGTTGAGATGATCAAAACCGGGTTGATTCGCTGAAGCGGCGACGAACCGGCGGCGGAATTGTTTAAGGACATTGATTTCATTTTTATAAAATCGTTAAAACTCCGGATGAAGTGACGTTTGTTTTAAGGTTTCTTCTAATCTTCGACTACGTGTTTGGCAAATTCTGTGCGATATTCCCGCCAACGCGCCTGGTCGAATTTGCCCGCTTCGTTCAAACAATCAACCGCGCCGTAAGCCATCGCCAATGCGTGATGCGTGTTGTCGTGCGCGAAAAGTCCCTGCCGACCGAAGGTTAAAACATTCTCCAAACCGCTCGCCCATTCGTCCTGCAACTGAAAATATTTCTCGTAACCTTCGTTGTAGATCGGATAAGCAAAGGGCAGTCGTTTTGTTACGACCTGCAATACTTCCGATTTAATCGGCAGACCGCATTGCGCGACCGAATTTTTGACAAGCTGTGCTAATTCTTCGTCCGAAGCATTCCAGATTTCGTCGTTCACGGCGCACGGCAATTCGCCGCAAAGAACCGTCAAATCCTTCGGTTCGCGGCTCGCGCTGTAATTTTTCGGTTCAGAAAGCCGCGTCAGTTTAATTTCCGCTTCGGGAAAATAATGCGCGTCGAATTCCGTCCATTGCGGCTGGTCAAGCACAAGATAAATCAAGACCATCGCGCGGTAGGAAATTTTTCCGCTCGCTTCGACAACTTCCGGCGGCGCGGACGGCGCGACCGTCTTTGCCAGAATCGTCAAAGGGATCGTTGACCAGATATAATCGGCTTCGATGGTTTCCGCCTTTCCGTTATTTTCAAATGTGACCTTTTGCTTTTCGCCCAATTCGATCTTTTTAACCGGGCTTTCGAGTTTTATTTCCGCGCCTAATTTGCGCGCTTCGTCGGCGATTGCTTCGCTGATCTGCCCGAAACCTTTTTTCGGATAAAAAAATCTGCCCGCGCCCGGGGTTTTAAATCCCGGCACGATTGATAAAACTTTTTTCACCAATTTGCCCATACTTCCGGCGGCGACGCGGCGGTGTGCCTGAATCGCCGAAAGCTCTTCGGGCGGCAAGCCCCAGATTTTTTTCGCGTATGGAAAATAAAAATCGCGGCAGATTGTCGCGCCCAAGCCTTTTTCCAGAACGCTCGTAAAAGTTTCGTGTCCGTTGCCGTTACTTTTGGGAACGAATTTTTTCGCCGCATCGAACGCCACGCCTGCGCCGAACGAAAGTGGCAAGCGAAGCACTAAATCCTGCGGTTTCAAAGGAAAATGAATCCAGCGGTTTTGCAGACGAATCCGCCCGTGACGCGGACGGTCGAGCAAATCTTCCTTCAAAAGCCCGCGCAAATCTTCCATAATCCGCGCATCGGTCGCCGGATGCAGACGATGACTGCCGTAATCGAGATATAAACCGGCAAGCTCGAAACTTCCCGCGTTTCCGCCGACGACCGGATTTTGCTCCAAAACCGTAACATCAGCCTTGCCTTCTTTGCGAAGCCGCCACGCCGCGCCGAGTCCGGCGGGTCCCGCGCCTAAAATTGCGATCCGAGTTTTTTTCATTTCTATATGACAAACGGAATAAAGCGTTTCGTCCGCGCGCGGTATGCGTCGTAGCCCGAAAGCTCCTGCACGAGCATTTCTTCTTCCTTGATCGCCTTGAGCATCACGACCGGCGCGAGAATCAAAACCCCGAGCACGAGCCACGAATTTAAGGCGAGTTCCAAACCTAAAAGCAAAAGCAGATCGCCCGTGTAGATCGGATGCCGGATAAATCCGTAAATTCCCCGCGCGACGACCTGCTGACTTTGCAAAACCTGTCCGGTTTCGATATTCGCCCAATTATCGCCGAGCTGAAACCGTGCGGCAATCGCCGTCAGAAGTCCGATCGTGTAAATAATCGTTCCCGCCAGCTGCAAATAAAAAGAATCTTCGGCAATCGGAAATAGATCGAACGGCAGAAGCGTCTGCGCGATAATGCCGAGCAGAATTGTAATTTTGACGGCTTTGACCGCGAGCAGGCTGAATGATTGATTCTCTTTCGGTTTTTCGTCCGCCTTTTTTCTCAATACTTCCCAGATAACTTTGTGAAGTATTAAACCGGCTAAAAGATATAGTTTTAAGAAAAGCATTTTAATTTCTTACTTTTGCGCTTGGGTGTAAACCAAAACGTCTGCCGCCGTTTCGTCCTGCATCTCGTATTCTTTCGGTCGCACGCCCATCGCCGATTGTTGATTGAATCTGCCCAAACGGGTGGCGACCGCATCGCCGAGCATTCCGACAAGCACCATCATCAATGCGCTGACAAATGCAAATATCGCCGATGCCGAAATGTTCGGGTCGCGTGTGATGTCAATTCCCGCTTTGATAATTCCGTAGGTAATGCACAATAAAGCAATCGGCAAAAACACGCGGAGCGGTCGAAACAGCATTGCAACGCGCATTATCAGCACGGCAAAACTGCCCGCGTCCCACGGCATAATCTTCGATTTTCCCTGCCGTTTGCGGTAATCAATCGGCAAATATGACACCGCGTATTTGTCGCAGAGCATCGCTAAAGTAATAGTCGTCGTAAAGCTGAACTGGTCTGAAAGAATCGCAAAATACTGCATCGCCACATCGCGGCGGAAAACGCGCAGACCGCTGTTCAGATCAGGGATTTTTGTATTCGAAACGTAATTTGCCATCACGCGCAGAAACCATTTCGCCGGTTTGCGCGTGAGCGGAATGTGAACATCCGCGCCGGTGCGCGAACCGACGACCATATCGGAGTGTTCGAGTTCCTTGAGCATTTCGGGCAGATATTTCGCCGGATAAGTTCCGTCGGCATCGGTAATTGCGATCACGTCGTGCGAAGCGGCGATAATTCCGGTTTTGAGCGACGCGCCGTAACCGCGATTGCTGCGGTGCTGGATGACGCGCGCGCCGGCGGCTTTCGCTTCACGCGCCGTTTTATCTTTCGAGCCGTCGTCAACGATGATGATTTCGGCTTCGATGTCGGTCGCGGCAAACATTTCGCGCAGTTCAAGGATTCCTTCGCGGACGGCTAATTCTTCGTTGAACGCCGGAATGATGACGCTGACTTGGCGGATTGTGCGGTCGCTGCTCAAATCGTCTTTCCCCGCTCCGTTATTTGATCTGCGCTGTTTGCCGAACGGCAGGGTTTTCGATTTGACGGTAGTTTCTGTTTGACTCATTTTTTTCCTCTCTAAAAGTTCGTTTCTGGCAGACAAAAATTTCGCCGCCGTTGAGCGTTCCGGGAAACACCTTGACGACCTCGTAATCTTTTTCGATCATCTGCCACATATCGGGATGAAATGCTTTGATTTCTGGAGATAAAGTGTAAATCAGCCACAATTTCCCGTTTTTTTGCTGAATGCTTTCCAAATCCGCGCCGGTTTCGGCGGTTGTCCAATTCGGCGCGAAATAATTTCCGTACATCATTCCGGCAATGCTGACGGCAACGATGTTGTCTCCGGGCAGACGCTGACTTTCGACAAATTCGCGCGCGCCCGAAAAATTCTGCTTCGGCAGTGCGTAATTGCGCGGCACGGTCGTTAAAGAAGCGAGGATCATCAGCGCGACGAGCGCGATTCCGGCGTAGGAAACAAGCGCGGTTTTTTCTCTCAACGCACCGACGAAATTTGCCGCGAATTTCGGCAGTTCGACGAGTCCGTGAATGACGATCAGAAGCCCGAAGCCCATCGCAAAGAAAAAGAAGCGCGGGAAAAGATTATGACCTAAAGCAAGCATCAAAGTTCCCGCAAAGATCGGCGGCAAAACCATCAAAACCGCCGCACGGCGATTTTTCTTGAATAAACTCAACCAGCCGAACGCGACAAACGCGCCGCCCGCCAGTACGACAGTTGTTCCGGCAAATCCGATGCTCAGGTTTTGGATGGTTTCGGTCAAAACCCAGAGCGGATTCGTCCATTCGGAATTTCTCGATTCCTCGTGCAGCCCGACGCGCAAAAATTCTGGGATCGCGAGCGCGTATAACTGCAAAGTCGCCGTCACGCTCAAAAACCACGCGCCGAAAGGTTTAAATCCGGCGCGGCGTTCGATTGAAAATTCACTGTTTTCATCGCCGCTTAATTTCGGCAGTAATAATAAAATCAGATAAACCAATCCGTGCGCCGCGACGACGAACGCCATCGTCATATGAATCCACATTCCGAGGATAATCGCCGCCGAATATGCGAGATACCAACGCCATCTGTTTTTTTCCAAGGCTTCGAACCAGAACCACGTCGCCAGAAGCGTGAAAAACAACAAACCCATATAGCCGCGCGCGTTCTGCGAAAACCAGATGTGATGATACGAAACCGTCATCAACGCACTCGCCAGCAGCGCAACTTTCACGCCGACCAGTTTGCGGGCTAAAAAGAACATCGCCCAGATGCTTCCGACACCGAAAATCACCGACGGCAAACGAATCGCCCACGCGCTTTCGCCAAAAACATCGAACGAAGCGCGCGCCAGAACCGAATAAAACATATGCTGATTCTGATTCGGAAAGCTCGTCACAATTTCGCCCAGAGGCTTGCGCGCATAATCAACGAGCGTTAAAACCTCGTCAACCCATAAATCGGAATTTAAATTTAGCAATCGAAGTCCGAGCGCGAGACAACTTAAAACGATCAGCGAAATCCAAACCATTGAATGTGTTTTCGAATCTTCGTCCGGCGCATTTATTTCTTCGGCGCTTATCGTTTTTTCCGTAAGTTTATTTCGATAAAAAGCGATTCCGACGAGCAATATGCCGTGAAACAGCGCAAGCGCGCGGAAAAGCGGCGCGCCCCAGGTCAAATCCTTCACGTATGCGCCCGTCAAAAACGGCGCATAATTCGCGCCCGGAACGGCAATCGCAAACGCGATCAGCAAAACGCCGAACGCCAAAAGAAACAAACTTGTCAGATTTTTCGGAAAAGCCATTTGATTTCTAAAACTCCGCATTTTGGCGTTTCGCGCCGACGCTCCACAACGTCCAGATCATCACACCGCACAATAAAAATAAAGGAATCGGCGATGCGTTCTGGACAAAACCCATCCGTTCGAGCGTCATCAGCCACGGCAGCTGAAAACCTTCGAACGTGATGTGTTTGAGCGATTCAAAAATGCCGAACCCCTGTTCGACGTCGCGGTACATCACCAGACACCACGACCAGTAAGTCGCAAAAATCCCGAGCAAAACCGCGACGATCTTCGGCATTTTCAAAAGCGTGTTGGCGGCGAACAAAAACAAAAACGGCACGACCGGCACAATATGCCGAACGCCCGTGTTAAACTGCATCCGCCCGTATTGATTGGCGGCGCAAAAGACGAAAAATGAAAGCACGAACGCAAGGATGAAATATATTTCGCGTTTTTCCAGCAGACGGCTTTTTTTGCCCAACCACGCGGGCGCGAAAAATGCCAAAAGCAGAATCGGCGCGGAAACGAATAATCCGTAACGCATCGAAAAAGCGGTCTGAACCAACAGATCGAGGCTCGGAAACGAAAATCCGCGATAGCCCTGATCGGTAAAATTCGCGGGCGGCATATAGCTCTGCGCGGGCAGAATCGGGTTTCCGAAACAAGCCCATTGATACGCCATCAAAATCGCCGCGCAAACCGCGACACCCGCGCCGAACCTTACTAAATCTGAAATCTTGCGTTCTTCTTTTGCAAAACCCAGCCAACGGAAAAACGCGTAAGCGCTGAGCGCTAACACCGCGACCAGACCGCTGTAATCGAGCACGACCGTCCAGCCCGCGCAAAGTCAG
>JALHNX010000184.1 GCA_022843305.1 Pyrinomonadaceae bacterium
AAGAAATAATCAGTAATAGAAACTTCATTTCTGTAATCTTCACGAACTGCTACAGCCTTCAAGTTTTTTTCAAACTCTTGTTTCGCTAGCAGAAGAATACTTGTCTCGACGGTAGCCGTTTGAAAGATTTTTGTATCTTCAAAATTGAGCAATTTTAACGGATTAGCATTTTCGGCAAAGTAGTTTCTCAACTCTTCTCCGTATTGCGTTTTCATCCAAGAGTTTGAAGTAATGAAGCAAAGCGTTCCGCCTTTTTTCAGAAGTTCGTTGCCGATTTCATAAAACAAACAATAAATATCGCCTGTCCGTGCAAAAGTTTGAAATCCGGCTTTTTCATATTCGGCAGTTTCCGCGCCGAGTTTTTGGAGTTGGATATACGGCGGATTGCCGATGAAAATATCAAAACCGCCGCGCTCGAAAACGTCGAGAAAATACAGATGCCACATAAAATACGGCTTATCGCCCGTCTTCATTTTCTCTAGACGTTCTTTGTCTCGCTGAATGTTATTAAACTGCGATTCTAAATCTTTCAAACTTTCCGAATTTTTACTTTTGCGTGAATATTCTCGCAATCTAAAGGCGTTCTGCTGATTTTCGTCAGCAAAAGTTTTTACTTTTTCCTCGATTTCCGCTTTCCTTTCGGCGATTTTTTCGGAAACTTCCTTTTCTTTTGCTTTAAGAGTTTCCTTGATAAATCGCCTTTCCAATCGTTCTATTTTTTCACGAATAGAATTTTTCTCAGTTGGATTGTCAGACTTAAAGAATTCGTTTTCTAAATCCGCGACATTAAATTCCTCATCAAATTCCTGCTGAACTCTAAGAAAATCGTTTATCGAAACTTGCGGGTCAATATATTCGCCCAACAAATTTCGCGCCGGTTCAAAATCAGCCTTCAATTTCGATTTATCGAACTCCAAATCAATTTCGCCAAAGCGTTCGAGCAGGCTATTGCCCTGCATAATTTTATAATCGAGATTCGGCAAGGGCTGCGGCTTGTCTTCATCAACTACCAAAGCCAGCCAAAACCTGAGACGCGCAATATCAACCGCGCCGGGTTCGATGTCAACGCCGTAAATGTTGTTCTGAATAATCTCTTTTTTGATTTGGGCGGCGTTAAAGTTGTCGTGCGTTTTGAGAAAGCCGAATAATAAACGACGGCACTCGAAAATCTCTTTGAGCAAGCCCATCGGAAACGCGCCCGAACCGATTGCCGGATCGCAGATTTTGACCGCTTGCAGCAAATCGTTTATTTCATTCGCCAATTTGTAATCACTCTGAATCGCTTCGGAAACGCGATTGTGCCGAACGAGCAATTCAATATCGCTGTTCAGAGTTACGGCTTCAGCCGTGATGTCTTTCACTCTGAACGCTCCCGAAAGATATTCAATCAAACTTTCCTGACACATATAATGAACAATCTCTTTCGGTGTGTAAAACGCGCCTTTTTCGCGGTTTTCTTCCAGAAGATTTTCAAAGATATGTCCGAGCATTTCGGGATCAATTCCAACCTCGCGGTCAAAGGCGTCGTTTTCGTCAATCGTGAAATTATACTGCTCAAAGAAATCGAGCAAATCGGCAAAATATTCGGCGGGAAAATCAATGTCGTGTTTGGCGGAAATGTCGCTGTCAAACAAACCGCCGTTCAAATAAGGGATTTTGATGTTTTCGCCCAAGATTGCCGGAGCTACGTCGTTCGGGCGTTTCCGATTGAGCGTTTCAAAGAAAAGCGTTCTTAACGCCGTGCTGTGAAAATGTTTTTTGTCGGAAAATTCGGCGAAAAGATTTTGAATAAATTTCACGTCGCCCGTTTTCCAATCCGTGCCGCCCATCCAACCTTTCTTTTGCAGAAATTGGAGAAATACAAGCCGCCCTAAAAGAATTTTGACGAAATCACGAATCGGTTTGGTTTTTTTATCTTCCTCGTCTTTTTCTCTGTCGTGAAGAAGTTCGTAATATCCTTTATTTTCAGCCAGATATTTCCAAAAATCCGAGAAATGCTTTTTATATTTATCAAAAAATTCCTTGTTGAGTTTTTCGACCGAAAAGGCTTCGGTTAAATCGGCAAGGTTAATCTGTTTGCCCTTTAATTTGTCGAAACGATTTGCCGCCGTCCGGCAGTTTTCGCCCTTACCGAAAAGATATGTATAGCGTTTCGGTTCGGTTTTTTGAATGACGATTTTATCGTTTTCATCGCGGACTCTTATTTCGGAAACATAGCTGAAACGCCATTTATCTTTTTGCACGAAAACAATCAACGCGCCGTCAACATTACTATAAACGCTGTTCAGCAAACTGCGGAGTTTGACGCGATTGCGCTCAATCCACGCTTTTTCCGTCAGTTCGATTTCAAAAACACCGACTTCGCGCCCGTTGTTGTCAGTATTAAATCTTCCTAATTCATAAGCATTTTCAACATAGCTTTTCCAATCTTGATTTTCGTGAATGATTCTTTCGGGAACTTGGTAGAACTGTTTCGCACCGAACCAATCTTTTAATACATTTATCCACTCCGAACGCTCGTATTTGGCTTCAAGGATTGTTTTTTGTAGATGGTTTTTGTCCATTATTCGTCCTTCATTTGTTCGATCAATTGTGTAAATTCGTCGAGTTTTGCTTCGAGCAGTTTTTTATCCGGCAGTTTGGTTTCGTAATCGGCAATCACGGCTGGTGAAAGATTTCGTGCCAGCGCGTATTCGACAACCGTATCGTCTTTGCCCTTGCAAAGCAGAACGCCGATGCTCGGATTCTCAAACGGCTTTTTCACATCGCGGTCTAAGGCTTCGAGATAAAAGTTGAGTTTGCCCAAAAATTCGGGTTTGAATTTTTTAATTTTCAGTTCAAAATTAACCAGACACTGCAAATCGCGGTGATAAAATAACAAATCCAGATAAAAATCTTCATTGCCGACCTGCAACCGATAGCCTTCGCCCAGGTAAGCAAAATCTTTGCCGATTTCGAGAATAAACTTTTTGAAATTCACAATCAACGCTTTTTGCAAATCGCTTTCCGAATGCATTTCCGGCAAATCAAGAAATTCAAAAATGTATTTGTCCCGAAGCGCGTTTTCGACGTTCGGGTGAATTTCTCTCAACACTGTCGAGAGTTTTTGATTGCCGAGCATTGTCCGCTCAAAAATGCCCGAATCTATTTGGCGTTCGAGTTCGCGTTTGGTGTAGTTTTCTTTTATGCTCAAAAGCAAATAAAAGATTTTTTCTTCGGGCGGTTTCGAGCCGGAAAGAATTTGCAAATGATTTGACCAAGAAACTTTCGATAACACAACCAAAAGAAAACTATTTTCTTGAACATCTTCGGATTGTAATTGTGTCCCCGCTGGTGACACAATTTCCGGCAACTTACTTTTCCGTGTTTGACTCCAAACTTGAAAGCATTCGGATTCGGGCGAATAAGTTTCATAAAACTGCTTCATCCGGTAGAGTCCACGCCGCGTAAATCCTTTCAGTTCGGGCATTCTGGATTTGATAAACGCCGCGAGTTCATCAACCGTTTTTTCGCCCCATTTGCCTTCGGCAACCCGCCCGGAAACCGTTCTGCCGATTTCATAATAAAGTTTGACGAGTTCAGCGTTGATTTGGCGAAACGTGCGGTTTCTCGCTTCGGTAATTAACTGAACGATTTGCTCAAAATCCGCATTGCTCTCAGTTTTTTCGATTTTCATAAAATTATTTGTAGCGTTTAGAGTCCAAACTGAAGGCTCTAAACGCTTATTCAAAAAATGTTTCTGATAAAACGATTTCAGGTTCAATGTTAGCATCAATATCAATTGTTAAAGATTGCAGTTCGCCGTCGTCCTTTTCATGCGCGTCGTATTTTTTGGCAATTCTCAGAATTAAATTCTCAGCTTCGGCAAAGGTTATTTTTCGCTTATCGAGGCTTTGACGAATTTTTCTGATTTCATTCGGAATCGGCGTATAAATTCCTTTATCAATATATTCGTTCAAATTGTCGCAAACGGCTGTTAGTTCTTTTCTTTTGCTCAATGTTTTTATATCACGAAGGAATTTCTGAGCCTGTTTTGAATAGCCGTCGGCTTTGTCTTTAGCGGCAACTGTTTCGGTTGCCGAGCCGAAAAAATCTTGCTCAAAGGCTTGCAAAGCATTTTGAACGTGGTCGAAATGATTTTTGGGCAAATCGAATGTTGGTTCATTGGTATTTGCTTCAAATAATTCGGCGGCTTCGATAAAGGTTAAGGGAATAACACGATTTTGGTCGTCGGCTTTATAGAATTCGGTTTTATACGGCGATTTCAGGAAAATCAGCGTTGACGTATCGAGATTTTCTTTTTTTGCGTGTTTCAGTCTGCGGGCGGTTCGCGCCTTTTGCGGAAATTGCTTGATACGCTTGAACTCTCGCGGATTTGCATCCTTAAACTCGCGGATAAAGCGTAAATATAAAAGCCGTTTATCTTCATCGCTTTCAATACCTTCCTTGAACAATTCAAATTGCTCAACCATTTCTTCGTGCGTAAAAATCTGCGCGTCTTCGCCGAATGCGGTGTGAAAACCTTGCAGTTTGATAAGTGCATTGTTATAGAGTTTGATTTCGGCATCGCCTTGTTGCGAAGGATAAAAGTTGTAATTATAAATAACGCCTGCAATGCTTCCGATGCGGTTGACGCGACCGATTCTCTGCATCAGGCGTGTTGCATTCCAAGGCGTATCGTAATTGATGATGACGTTAGCACGGTGTAAGTTCACGCCTTCGGCTAAAACGTCCGTTGTTATCAAGATTTTGTAATCATCCTTCTGCTTACCTGTATAATTTGCATCGAAATTTTCCTGAATTATATCAAACAATCTGTTGCGGTTTTCCGAAGATATATTCAAAACTTTCGTGTCTAACTTTGCCTCGACCTGTCTTTGTAAATAATCAGCCGTATCTTTGCTTTCGGTGAAAATTATCAGCCTTCCGGTCGGATTGATGTCTTCTCTAAAAAACTCTTCTGAAACAGCCTCGAAAAATGCGTCAAGTTTCGGGTCTTGTTTAATATTTGTCCATTTTTCGCAAAGTTCTCTGAGAAGTTTTTCGTCTTCTTTTAAGTTTTCGATAAATTCAGGTTCAAAATCTTCGGCAGCGAAAATATTATTGCGCGGATTTTCGGTAGTCAGTTCAAGAATTTTTTGCTCGATTTGCTCAATGGTGTAACCTTGCTCCATTAAGTCGTTAATTTTAAGGTCAGGGGCAATAAGAATCTTTCCATCCTCAAACATTTTAATCATTCGCTGAGTAGAAACGAGAAGATTGTTAAGCGAAATCTTGAATGCGGTAAAACTGCTCTCAAGCCGTTTGACCATTAAGGTTTTCATAATTCCGGTGAGTGATTTACTAACCAATTCAGCTTTTTCATAACCGAATTCTTCTTGATTCTTCTGTGTAAGATAAGAAATTGCCTGATAACGGTAATAGCCGATTTTTTTTGATAAATCTATTTTGTCGCCGAATTGTTCCGATAGGTAATCATTTAATTTAGGTTTATCTACCAAAAAACTTAGCGTTTGATAAAATTTAAGATTTAAATCATCGTCGAGGTAATAGTATTTTGGTTTCGGCGGCGCGATTTCGGGAAATTCGATGCCTTGTTCTTTCAAGTCTTCAAGATATTTCGGATATTTTTTCAAATCGTTGCGAGTGCGGCGAACGGTGATGGTCGAAACCACTTTTTCGCGGATGTCTTCGTAAAGTTCTCTGATTCGGGCAAGATTAGGTTCGTCTTGCCTCATTATTTCTTGATACTCGCGGACTATCGGAGCGAAAAAGTTTTGCAAATTGTTAATCGGCAAAGTGCTTTTTCTTGCATTTTGAAATAATAGAAGTTGATAGTATAAATCTTGCGGACGATTATTAAGCGGCGTAGCAGAAATCAAGATTACTTTTTTCTTTTCACCAGCAATCAACCCTTCACCATTTCGCGGAGATTTGCAGATTCTTTGCAAGTTGTCGAACATTTGCGAAGTATGGTTGCGGTAACGATGTGCTTCGTCAACCAAAATCAAATCGTAATCTTCTTTGTCCCAATAATCTAAATCTTTGCCGTCGAGAATTTTTTCCAGTCTGCCGTTCGTAATGAATTTTGTGTGGCGGCTGATGCCGAATTGTCTAAATGTCGTTTTCCAGTTTTTTTCGATAGCGGGTGGATAAATGACAAGAATTTTGGTATTGAGTGAGCCGTTGGCAATTACAAAACGCTTGGCAAGCATTGCCGCAACAACGGTTTTACCTAAACCGACAACATCCGCGAGAAAAAAGCCGTTGTGTTCCAAAAGCATTTGGAAACCTTGATTAACCGCATCTATTTGATAACTTAATTTCTTGTAAGTTGTTGGTAAATCTCCAACTGTGTCCGGGTCGTAATCAATATTATTGCCGAAATATTCGATTAGAAATTTAATGTAGAGTTCAAATGGAGTAAAAGTTTGCCCGATATGTGTTTTTTGTTTGAATTGTTGAATATCTGCGGGAAGAATTGTTGTAGATTCATTCCATAACGATTCAAATTCATCTCTGGTGAATTTAACATCATCATAATTTTTAAGAGCAATATTCAATTCATAATTCGGAGACTTCTTTATTCCAAGTCCTGCATTTGTCAGATTTGATGACCCCATTATTACCCAACCGTCTGAGTGTTCTGAATGTTTTTCAGGCAAGAAAAGATAGAATTTGGCGTGAATTGTTTTTGAATTATGCGCCCGAACTTGTATTTTTCCAGATATTAAATCTTCAACAAATTGCAAAACTCCATTTTCAACTTCAGATGAATACTTCGCCTGTCTTATATCTTCGATAAACCATTTTAGAAATTCCTCCTTTGTGCGATTTTGATCGCCAAAATAAAGCAAACCTTTTCTTTGAGTTTCTGCAAACATTTGGTCAACATTGATACCCACAAGAATTTTTATTTCTTTAATTTCCTTAAGAAACGGCTGTAAAGCAAAATATCCCGAAGAGCGAAAATAACCGACAACTGCGTGAAAGGCATAAAGGTCTTTCATATTCTCAATAATTCCGGTGAATTTATCGAATAAATTTCGTTCGGTGCTATTAGTAAAAAATTTTGATGACATTCTCTTTTGGCGACTGTGATTTGCAGTTAATTTGGTAATAATACATTTATTAAATCGACTTTCAAAATCCGAATCTAAAAGGTTATTTACTCTCCCCAAAATGCTATTTAATTGACAAACTTATCATCTTGATTGAATTCCTCAAAATTTGCTTTGGCATGATAATCACTTAAAACATCGGCAATTTTTCTCACAGTTTGAGCATTCGGATTAACATATCGGGCAAAGGTTGTCCATTGCGTATGTCCTGAGATTTTCATTATTTCCATCGGCGGAAGTCCCGCATTAACCATTCGCGTTATTGCAGTATGTCGGCAATCGTGAAAGTGAAAGCCTTCAATTTTGGCATCGCGGCAAGCCGAAGCGAATGAACGCTTTACAGTATCTTTAATGCCGAAAACGAGTTCATCTAAAGACTTTGGCGACATTTCCCAAAGGCGTGAAAGTTCATCATAAACTCTGTGCGTCATTCCGATAGTTCGGGCTTTCGCAGTTTTGGTATTGAACGCAGGCAGTTTTATTTCTCGATTTTCTAAATCAACATCGCGCCAAACTAATGTGAGAAGTTCGCCGCATCGCATCGCCGTATCTAAAGCCGTGATAATTAACGGACGCAGATGTTCGCGGTTGCTTTTGGCTTTCGCTGTGATTTTCTTTCCGTTGCGCTCGTAATTAAGCGTAATATATTCATTACAGGCTTCGAGCAAACGACTTTCCTCTTCAAAAGTTAAAATTCTTTCGCGCTTAACTTCATCAGCAAGGCTGACCAGACCTTTTGCATTAAGAAAAGGCGAACGATTCAACCAACCATTTTCGACGGCATCATTAAGAATTGTCCGAAGTAATGCCAGTTCCCTGTTGACGCTTGCGATAGCGCGTGGACGTTCAACTATTTCTTTTTCGCCTTTATCATTTTTCCTGGCTATTTTCACGGGCGCGTCCAAACGCTTTTGTTTATATTTCTCGATGTCGGCGCGGGTAATTTCTTTGACTCGCTTCGTTCCAAAATGAGTAAGCAGTTGACCAAGAAAGTTCAGAGCCGTGCGGTATGAGCGAAGTCCGGCAACTTTGCGGTTTTGGTGATATTTAGCGGGAATAAGTTTGCGCTCTTTGTAGTCTTCGGCAAGTTCGCGGAAAATCATTTTCGCGCCCTCTATGGCTCTTTCGCCGTTGTCCTTGTAGTTTTCGGCTAACTCATCGCGCAAACGTCTTGCGTGGCTTTTGCTACCAGCTTTCGCCGTGTATTTTTGACCGGCAAAACAACGGAAATATGAAAACCGAAAGCGCACGTTCTTCGATATTGTGTGTAAATTCGATTATGGGAAGTCCGCCCAAACTTACCATATTCAAAACCTGGCGGAAATTGAAATTGGTGGACAAAATGGAAAAACACAAAATTACGTACGATCCCTTAAATTCTGCGCACATTCTCGGTTTGGTCATGTATTGATTTCTACAAATATTCATCAATTTATATTCATAATATGTAAAAATCAGAATATGATCTTACAAAAGTTATTATCAGATTTAATTGTTATTGTCAGATCAAATAACCCGACTTTGTATCTTCAACAGTTACTTTGAAATTTTTACGAGTTTCTTTACTTAACAAAGTTTTCTTTCCAATAAAGCCATTAAAACAATAATAAATAATTGAAAGTGCTATAATCTAAGTAGTCGGACAAAATTAAGTTAAAATTTAGAGTTCAAACGCGGAACGCACTTTGCCAAGCGACCGCGAAGCGCGGCGGTTGCACGATAAATCGTGAACTCTGAACTTTATTAAGCATATTTTTAGTTACCATTAATTTTGTCCCACTACTTATTAGAATACGTTCAATGTAAACTTTGATGCAATTGTTTCAGCTTGTGCAGTGAACTTCTCACGAGGTGGGTTAAGCAATGAAGTATGAAGCAGTTTCAGAAATACCCGAAATTGATTCGGAGATAGCAACTTTAGAATCAGCCGCCGAAAAAAAGAATTTTTTGACGGTCGGAATCGGCGCGTCGGCAGGCGGAATAAAGCCGCTGAAAGACTTTTTTGCCGCGATGCCTGAAGATAACGGAATGGTGTTTGTAGTCATTCTGCATCTTTCGCCCGAACACGAAAGCCAACTTTCCGCCGTTTTGCAGACAAGTACAAAAATGCCGGTGATTCAGGTTCAGGAAACCGTTAAAATCGAACCGAATCACGTTTACGTTATTCCGCCGACGAAACATTTAGCGATGGTGGACGGCGAAATTCGTCTGATCGAACCCGAAACGATTCGTGGCAGGCGCGTTCCGATTGATTTATTTTTCCGCACTCTTGCCGCCGCTCACGGCAAAAAAAGCGCCTGCGTGGTTTTGTCCGGCACCGGCGCAGACGGAGCTTCGGGACTCAAGCGAGTTAAAGAAGCGGGCGGGCTGTGTGTCGTTCAGGACCCGGCGGAAGCCGAATACGACGGGATGCCGCGCAGCGCGATGGCGACGCATCTGGTGGATTTGGTTTTGCCGGTCGGAGAAATGCCCGCGAAGATTATTGCTTATCAAAAAAGCATCGAGAAAATCAATCTTCCCGAAAGCGCGGTTGAGCCGCCGCCCGAATTCGATGCCGATGCTTTGCGCGAAATTCTTGCTATAGTCAAAGCGCACACGAAACACGATTTTTCCAATTATAAAAAACCGACAATGATCCGGCGAATTCTACGCCGTCTGCTCGTTCACGGTCTGACGGACATTCCGGCTTATGTCGAGTTTTTGCGTGAAAATGATAGTGAAGTGCAGATCCTGCTGGGTGATCTGCTAATTTCCGTGACTAATTTTTTCCGCGACAAAGAAGCATTTGCGGCACTTGAAAATGTCATCATTCCGCGCCTCTTTGACGGCAAAACCGCCAATGATGCGGTGCGCGTTTGGTGCGTCGCCTGTGCGACGGGTGAAGAAGCGTATTCAATCGGAATGCTTTTGAGCGAATACGCCGCCAAACTTGAAAACCCGCCGAAAATTCAGGTTTTTGCCAGCGACATCGCCGAAAACGCCATCGTTACCGCGCGAGAAGGACGTTACGATGAAACGATTAATGCTGATGTTTCACCCGAACGTCTGCGCCGATTTTTTATTAAAGATGAAGATTCTTACCGCGTCAAAAAAGAGCTGCGCGATCTGATCTTGTTCGCGCCGCACAATATTCTGCACGACTCGCCGTTTTCGCGGCAGGATTTGATAACTTGCCGCAACCTGCTCATTTACCTTAATCGTCCGACGCAGGAAAAATTAATGGAAGTTTTTCATTTCGCCTTGCGGCAAAACGGTTATTTGTTTTTGGGCGCATCGGAAATGGCGGAATCAACCCCCAAAATGTTTACGGAAGTTGATAAAAAACATAAAATTTATCAAAGCCGCCCGAGTTTATCGAAATATTCAAGCGTTCCCGTGATGCCTTCTTTGGCGGACGAAGCGCACATAAAAATTTCCGAATCAATCGGCGCAAACGGTAAGAAAACATCTTCTTTTAACGAACTTCATTTCAAACTCGTTGAACGGTTTTCACCACCAAGCATTTTAATCAACGAGAATTACGATATTTTGCATTTGAGCGAATCCGCCGGGCGGTATTTGCGTGTGACGGGCGGTGAACCGACGCTTAATTTAGGCAAAATCGGACATCCGGCTTTAAGACCGGATTTACTCGCCGCGCTTTTTGCCGCTAAACAGAAAAACGGCATTACCGAATCGCGGCATCTGCGCGTTAATCTCGACGGCAAAGAGTGTTTCGTTAAATTGACCGTCCATCCGATTACATCGCCCCAATCCGCCAACGGTTATTTTCTCGTAATTTTCGACGAGATCAGCGATGAAACGATTCCCGCCGAAATGCTGCAAAAGTTTATCGCTCCCGATAAGAGCGCGGAAGTCGTCATCCGCCGTCTTGAAGAAGATTTGCAATTTACCCGCGACCGTCTGAAGGAGACGGTCGAACAGCACGAAACTTCACTTGAGGAAGCCAAAGCCGCGAATGAGGAATTGCAGTCAAGCAACGAAGAACTGCGTTCGACGACCGAAGAGCTTGAGACAAGTAAGGAAGAACTGCAATCGGTCAACGAGGAACTCGTGACCGTTAATTTTGAATTGAAAGACAAAATCGAGGAAGTCAGCAGCAGCAATTTAGATTTGCAAAACCTGATGAATTCGATTGATGTCAGTTCGATTTTTCTTGACCGAGATCTGCGAATCAAGCGGTTTACGTCGCCCGTCCAAAAACTTTTTAATATTCTTCCGGCGGATATTGGACGACCGCTTGCCCATCAAACGCACCGGCTCGATTACGAAAATCTGGAGGCGGATGCCGACGATGTTTTGCGAACTCTCAAGCCCTTCGAACACGAGATAAAAAGCAAGGACGGGCGTTGGCACTGCGTCCGCATTGTTCCGTATCGAACGGGGAATAACCAAATTGACGGCGTTCTGCTAACCTTTGAAGATGTCACCGAGCGCAAGCAGGCAAAACAGACTTTGAAGGAAGCCGACCGCCGCAAAGACGAATTTCTGGCGACGC
>JALHNX010000185.1 GCA_022843305.1 Pyrinomonadaceae bacterium
GCAAAGGCAGACTTTGGGCATTGCTTTCGGGCGAGCGCGGGCAATATGAGATTGCGGATTGCGGATTGCGGATTGCGGATTTGAAGACTCAAGACTCAAGACTCAAGACTCAAGACTGTCTGAGCAAAGCGAAAACCCGGCTTGATTCAATGCTTGGTTTCGCCAACGAAGGCTTGATGATTCCCGAACAAATTTGGGATTCGCCTAACGTGCCGAAAAATGTTGATAAACAATTCATTCCCGAACTCAAATTCGGCGAAGGCACGGGTTCGGCAACGCCGCTCGCGTGGTCAATGGCGCAGTTCATCCGCCTCGCCGTCAATTTGCAGGCAGGCAGAAATCTCGACACGCCGCAGGTTGTTTATGACCGTTATGTTTTAAGGAAGAAAGAATCACGGACGAATGCGAATCTTACCGACCCTGAAAGTGTTTTTACCGCTGATTATATTCTCGATCCGAAATGTCTGGAACCAAAACCTGTAAATTATCGAACTTGTTCGTATGTGTCGGTTTACATGCCGGAAAAAACGCAGACACCGATTTTTGAAAAATGCAGTCTTGGCGGGTTTTATTTAAAATGTCGCAATTCTATAAATGAAATGCACGCCTGTTTCAGCTACAACGGAGAATTCAAAACAATCGAAATTGCCGGAGATTTTACTGATTGGAAGCCGCTGAGATTAAATGTAAAGAAGAAAGCCGACGGATCGACCGCGCCTTGTTTTAATTTCCCGAAAAACGCGCGCGTCGAGTATAAACTGGTGGTTGACGGCAAATGGATCAACGATCCGTCGAATCCGAACAAAATGGATAACGGTGTCGGCGGCGAAAATTCGTTTTTTACGATGCCGGATTATCAGCCAACGATTTGGGATAAGGAAATTGAAGGTTTTAATCCGACTCTCGAAAACGTAGAAATACAATCGAAGGTTTACGGTGAAAAACGCATCGTTCAAGTCTATGCTCCGGCTTTGAGCGGAAGCGAATCAATTCATTTGCCCGTTCTTTATTTTCAAGACGGCGGTGAATATTTTAAGCGTGCGAAAGCCGTCCAAATTGCTTTGAATTTGGAAAACGCCGGAAAAATCAAACCTTTCATAATGGTTTTTCTCGATCCGAAGGAACGCATGAAGGAATATTCTGCGAGCGACGATTACGCGAAATTTTTGGCGACGGAAGTCGTTCCCGTGATTGACACGAAATATAAAACTATCAAATCGCGCGACGGGCGGGCGATTTTGGGCGCAAGTCTTGGCGGAATTACGAGCGTTCACGTCGGCTTAAAATATCCCGAAGTTTTTTCAAAAATCGGCGGGCAGAGCGCATCGTTCTGGGTTGATAACGAGCGCGTCGTCAAAGAACTGGAAAAACTCGACGTAAACAAAACAAAATACGAGTTTTATTTCGATGACGGAACGTTTGAAGGCATCGAAGATTCGCGGAAAGTTGTTGAAATTCTGAAGAAAAAAGGTTTTCGCGTAACTTATCTCGAAGGCGAAACCGGACATAATTGGACAAGTTGGCGCGACACACTCGCGGATGCCTTTGTTGCTTTTATGAATTAAGTATAAAATCATATTTTAACAAGACTTGCAGATTCCGAAGTTCGCATCTCGAATCTTGAAAAATAAAATTTAGGCAACTTAGTTTTTAAGATGAAAAAAGTCGTATTAGCTTGCGATTTGGGCGGCACGAATTTACGAATGGCGGCGATTGACCGGCAGGGTGAAATTCTCTACCGCACAAAACGCGAAACCCCGAAGTCCGACCGCGCCGACGAAATTGTCAGAACGATTGTCGAGGAAGCCAACGAATGTCTGGAAGCGGTCAAAGGCGCGGGCAAAACGGAAGCCATCGCGGCGGCGGTGCCGGCAACCGTCAATGTCGAAAAAGGAATTTTGATGAAATCGCCGAATGTGCCGTGTCTCGACGGTTTTCGGATGGTTGCCGCGCTCGAAAGCGAATTGAACATCAAAGCCGTTATCGAAAACGATGCCAACGCGGCGGCGGTCGGCGAAAACTGGCTCGGCGCGTCGAAGGGCTGTAAAAATTCGATTATGGTGACGCTCGGGACGGGCGTTGGCGGCGGAATTATTATTGACGAAAAGGTTTTGCGCGGCATTGACGGGACGGCGGGCGAGATCGGGCATATCTGTGTCGAACCTTTCGGCGCGCCGTGCGGCTGCGGTTCACGCGGCTGTGTCGAGCAGTATTCTTCGGCGACGGCGATCGTGCGTCTGACGCGCGAAAAAGAGCCGCAGTATCCAAAATCGGAATTGGCGGGAAAATCGCGTCTGACCTCGAAAGACGTTTACGAAGCGGGAAAAAACGGCGACGAACTGGCGCTCGAAGTTTTCCGCGTAATGGGCTTTTATCTCGGCATTTCGCTCGTTGATCTGATAAATATTCTGAATCCCGAAGTGATCGTGATCGGCGGCGGCGCGGCGGCGGGTTGGGATTTGTTTATCCGGCACGTCGAAGACCAGATTCGCAGCCGCGCTTTTCACGAACCGGGAATTCGCGCTAAACTGGTGCGCGCCGTTTTGGGCGATGACGCCGGAATTTTGGGCGCGGCGCGGATCGCTTTCGATTGAAAAGTTGAGCGCAAATCAGTATAACGAGCGGTAGCGAGACGCGTATCATAATAAATATTTACCGAATTGAAAAGTACTCGCTACCGCTCGCTATACTGATTTTATTATTTGCAATTTAAGATTTTAACCTTAAAATATAGCGGAACTTGAAACTTGAAACCTGGAACTTGGAATTAAATATTTATGGACGTTTACCACAGAGTTTTATTCAAACTTTATGAAGTAACCGGCGGCAAAGAATCGGAAACCGTTGATTTGAAGGAACTTGTCAAAAAGGAAGGCTATTTGGGAAGTTATCCGCAAATTAAAGAGCATCTGGGCAGTCAAAGCTGGATTACCGAAACCGCGCGGGTTGATGCGGTGAAAATCACGCATTGGGGGGTCAAGGAAGCCAAAAAATCGCAAACGTCCGGCGGCGGCGATGAATCGCTTGCTCTCAAAAAAGAAATCAACCGCACGATTTCCGACACGCGCGAGCTGATAATCTTTCTCGAAGAACTCGCAAACGACGTATCTAAAGAAAATATCTCCAAAGCCGAAAAAAAACTCGGCGAAATAAATTCAGCCATCCAAAAATTAAAGTCGAGCGTCTAACTGACTTCGCTTGCCAACGACTTTCCGTTTCGTGTATGATATTCGTTTCCTACGATGCGTGGGAGCGTGTCAGGTGGGTTTCGCGCCCATCTTTTTATTTTGCGTGGAAGAAAGTATGAGCAAGCCTTTGGTAAATGAACGAATTCAGGAAATCGCGGCGGAAGTTGCCGGAAAAAACGGTTTGGAACTGGTTCACGTTGAAGATAAAGGCACGGGAAAAACGCGGACATTACGCGTTTTTATTGATAAACCGGAAGGCGTTTCGCTTGAAGACTGTGCGGTTGTGAGCCGCGAATTCGGCGAGCTTTTAGACGCTGAGGATTTAATTCACGCGGAATATATTCTGGAAGTTTCGTCGCCCGGAATCGAGCGCGGGCTTTACAGTTTAAAGGATTTTGAAAAGTTTGCCGGAAATTTGGCGAAAGTGAAAACGAAATCGCCGGTCAACGGGCAGAAAAATTTTCGCGGGAAGATTTTGAAAATCGAGAACGAAGAAATTTTCTTTGACGATGTAACAAACGGCGCAGTCAGTTTTCCTTACAGCGCGGTCGTCAAAGCGAATTTGGAATTTGATTTTGAAGCAGAATTGAAAAGTAAAAAGTAAAAAGTAAAAAATTGACTTGGAACTTGGAACTTGAAACTTATTTATGACATCAACCATCGGACAGAACATCGAAGCATTGTGCAGTGAACACGGGCTTGACCGCAATTTAATTATTGAGGCGATGAAGGATGCCGTCAAAGCGGCGGCGCGTAAACAATTTAAGAATTACGACAAAACAGGCGAAGGCATCGAAGTTGAATGGAACGAGGATGAAGGAATCGTCGAAATTTCGGCGCAGAAAACCGTCGTTCGGGAAGTCGAAAATTCTTCGGTCGAGCTTTCGCTCGATGAAGCCGTTGAACTGACCGGTGATGATGAGATCGAACTTGGCGACGTTTTGCTTATTCCGCTGCCGACCGAAGAACTCGGGCGCATCGCCGCGCAAACGGCGAAACAGATTCTGGTTCAAAAAGTGCGCGAAGCCGTCCGCGAAAAAATTTACGACGAATATATTGACCGCAAGGGCGAGTTGATCAACGGAATGGTCAAACGCTTTGAGCGCGGCGATATGATCGTTGATCTGGGCAATAATCTCGAAGCGGTTTTGCCGAAAAAGGAACAGGTCAGAAGCGAAAACTGGTCGCAGGGCGAACGAATCCGCATTGTTATCGTTGATGTCTCAAAGGATTTGAAAGGACAGCAGATTATTTGTTCGCGCACTTCGTCGGAACTCTTAAAGCGTTTGTTTGAAATGGAAGTTCCCGAAATTTACGACGACACTGTGGTCATCAAATCGGCGGTTCGTGAACCGGGCGACCGTGCGAAGATCGCCGTTACGTCAAACGAAAAAGACGTTGATCCGGTCGGCGCGTGCGTCGGGATGAAAGGTTCGCGTGTGCAGTCCATTATCAAAGAATTGCGCGGCGAGAAAATTGACATTATCGAATGGTCGGAAGAACCGTCGGTTTTTGCGGCAAACGCGCTTTCACCGGCAAAAGTCAGTCAGGTTCGCATTGTTGACATTAATCGCCGTGTGATGGAAGTCATTGTTACCGAAGATCAGCTTTCATTGGCAATCGGTAAAAAAGGACAAAACGTGCGCCTGGCGACGCGGCTTGTCGGATGGGACATCAACATCATCAGCGAAGATGTCATCAAGAAAGAAATTGCTCAACAGATGGGCAAAATGATCGCATCGGGCGAAGCGGTTCCGCTGTCGAATCTGGAAGGCGTTTCAGCCGCGCAAGCCGATGATTTGAAGGTCAAAGGTATCGAAGACGTCCAAACATTAGCCAATATGACGGTTGATGATTTGGTTGACATCCTCGACGTTAGTCTTGACGTAGCCGAAAAAATTCTGGCTTCGGCAAAGGCTGTGGTTGAAGCAAGCAGCGGAGATACCGATGAAGAATCGGACGAAGCGGCGGCAGTCGAAGAAGAAACCGCCGAAGAAACCGCCGAAGAAACTGCCAATGAAAAATAGTGAGGCAGGTTTACATGTATAGATTGTCAGAACGAGGAGCATTAGCGATGAATTAATTTTAACGGTTTGCTGGCGTTACGGTTCTGATTTATCAGTTAGTTTTAGATGGTGAATTTTATTAGGATTCGCCGAGTGATAAATATAAAATAAATTATGTCCGTAATTGGCAATAAAGTTAGAGTTTACGACCTTGCGAGAGAGGTAAAACAAGATACCAAGCGCATCATCGAAGAATTGCGCCGCGAAGGTGCGGATGTTGACGTGCCTTCAAATTCCGTTTCCAAAGAGCTTGCCGAAAAAATTCGCAACAAATATTTTCCGAAGGTCGAAGCCGCGCCGAAACGCTTTATCAAGGTTATTAAGAAAAAGTCGTCGGCGGATTCGCCCGTTTCGGACGACCACGCCATTCACGAAACCGTCGAGCCGGTTGAAACTCATGAAGCCGAAGAAGTTTATGAGGTTCCGGCGGTTAAGTTCGATGAATCTCCGAAACCCGAAGCAAATAAAATCAAGGTTCTGACGGCGAAGGCATTAAAACCGCGCGTCGAAACGCCGCCGGTTGTCGAGGAAACGCCGCCGGTTATCGAAGAAACCGCGCCGGTCATCGAAGAACCGGAAGAAATCGGTGAAATCGGTGAAGTCGAAGAAGTTGAAGAAATCGGCGAAATCGAAGAAATCGGCGAAATCGAAGAAGCCGCACCGGCGGTGGTTGAGGAAGTCAAAGCCGAAGAAACTCCGGCAGTTACCGAAAAGGGCAAGCCGAAACCGACGGGACCGAAAATTTTCACGCCCGGCACGAATGTCAAACAGCTGACCTTAAAACAGGGCGCGTTAGACAAAGGTTTCAAAGCCGGCGACCGTCTGGTAACGACCACCGCTCCGACCAAAACCGGAAAACTCAGCGACGAACACAAGCAGGAACAGGAACGCGAACGCGCCCAAAACCGACGCGGCGGCGACCCGCGCCGTGACAATCGTGTCGGCACGGGAGGACGCGGTAAACCCGAGTTTCGCGGAACGCAGGGCGAAAGTTCGACTCCGATGACGGTTTATACGCCGCCCGCCGACAATCGCCGCAAACCCGGACGTTCAGGCGGCAAAAAAGGCGATAAGGGAGCTTTCGGCGACAGAGGCGGAAGATTTGAAGAAAGAGAATTTAACGTTCCGCGTCCGAAATCCATCGAAGAGCGAATCAAGGATCAGGTCGGTCTCAGCGCGACCGAAGGGCTGAAGGTCATTCGTCTGACGGAAGGCGCGACGGTTCGTGAATTTTCCGAAGCGCTCGGCGTAACGCCGCGCGATATTGTTCAGCTTCTCGTTAAAAAAGGCGTTTTTGCAACGCTCAATCAGCCGATCGGCGAAAAAATGGCGAAGGAACTCGGCGCGACGCTCGGCTTCGATGTCAGTTTCGTCGCGTTCGAGGAAATGGTTATCGAACAGGAGTTCGAGGAGCTGATCGCCGCCGATGCCGACGACACCGAAGAACAACGCCCACCGGTCGTGACCGTGATGGGACACGTTGACCACGGTAAAACCAGCTTGCTCGACGCGATTCGTCACGCGAATGTCGCCGAAGGCGAAGCGGGCGGAATCACCCAGCACATCGGCGCATACAGCGTTTTCGTCAATAATCCCGACGAACCGGGTGAAAAACGCCGCGTTGTTTTCCTCGACACGCCCGGACACGAAGCGTTTACGATGATGCGCGCGCGCGGCGCGAAAGCGACGGATATTGTAATTCTCGTCGTCGCGGCGGACGACGGCGTGATGCCGCAGACAATCGAGGCGGTCGAACACTCGAAAGCGGCGGGCGTTCCGATCATCGTTGCAATCAACAAGATTGATAAGCCGGACGCGAATCCCGATAAGGTCAAGCAAGGTCTTGGCGGATTAGGATTGCAGCCCGTAGATTGGGGCGGCGATGTTGAAATGGTTCCGGTTTCGGCGAAAAAACGCGAAAATCTCGAAACTTTGCTTGAAACGGTTCTGCTTCAAACCGACATTATGGATTTGAAGGCGAGTCCGACGCGCCGCGCTTCGGGCGTGGTTCTCGAAGCCAAGCTCGATAAAGGACGCGGTTCAGTAGCGACGGTGCTTGTTCAGCAGGGAACTCTGCGCGTCGGTGACCCGTTTATCGTCGGGCAGATTCACGGCAAGGTTCGCGCGATGTTCTCTGACCGCGGCGAGATCGTAACCGAAGCGCCGCCGGCAACTCCGGTCGAGGTTTTAGGTTTACAGGGTATGCCGGGCGCGGGCGATAAGTTCCAGGTCGTCGCCGATATTGATCAGGCGGTAACAATCGCCAACCAGCGTCAGATGAAGGCGCGTCAGGCGGCGATGCTCAAAACGACGAAACGCGGTATCGAATCGCTCGGTATGGCGGAAGTCAAAGAATTGCTCGTCGTTCTCAAAGCCGACGTGCAGGGTTCGGTCGAAGTTCTTCGCGCCACGCTCGAAAAACTCTCGACGGAGAAAGTCAAAGTTCGCGTCATTCGTGCCGGTGTCGGCGCGATTGCCGAATCCGACGTTTTGCTGGCATCGGCGACACAAGCCGACAACACGCAGACGGCGGTTGTGATTATCGGTTTCAACGTCAGACCGGAAGCCCGCGCAGCGGAAGTTGCCAAGCAGGAAGATGTTGATATTCGTCTGCACTCGATCATTTACAAGGTCGAAGAAGAAATCAAAGCCGCGATGATCGGAATGCTCGACGCGATTGAACGAGAAGTTATTCTCGGAAAAGCGCAGGTGCAGGAAGTCTTCAAGGTTTCCAAAGTCGGTTCGATTGCGGGCTGCCGCGTGACTGACGGGATTATCAAACGGCAGGCAAAAGCGCGGCTGATCCGCGACGGCGTGGTTGCGTGGGAAGGCGATATTGCCTCGCTCAAACGTTTCAAGGAAGATACGAGCGAAGTCCGGCAGGGATTTGAATGCGGTATCAGCCTCGTCAATTTCAACGACATCAAGGTTGATGACGAAATAGAAGCGTATATGATCGAAAGAATCGCGGCGACGGAGCTTTAGAAAGGATGAATGCTAAAGGATGAATGATGAATGATGAATTAAAACTAGTAATTCATCATTCATCATTCCAAATTCAGCATTTAAGATTATGAGACGACCTGAAAGATTCGCGGAAGTTTTACGCGAAGAGATTATGGAAATTGTCGGTTACGAACTGGACGACCCGCGCCTTTTGAGCGTGACGGTTACAGATGTCATCGTATCGGCAAACCTGCGCGACGCAAAGGTTTTTGTGTTGGTCGAAGGCAGCGAAAGCGAGATCAGGGACGCTTTAAAAGCACTCGGTCACGCCGCGCCGTTCGTCAAACAGCAGGTCGCACTGAACTTAAATGTTCGCTATGCCCCGCACTTACATTTTGTGCGTGATACGGTCGAAGAAAGAGCAAACCGGATCGAACAACTATTAGGGGAAATAGGTCAAGGGGAAAATCTATTAAAGGATGAATAGTCGAGAGTCGAGAGTCTTGAGTCAAAGAAATTAGACTCAAGACTCTCCACTCTCCACTCTCGACTCATAAAAAGTGTTAAGTCAAGTAGTAGAGTTAATTGAAAACAAACATAATTTTGCGATAACCACGCACGCTCGCCCCGACGGAGACGGCATCGGTTCGTCGCTCGGGCTGTGCTGGCTTTTGCGTTCACTCGGTAAGGAAGCGGAAGTCATCGTCAGCGACGGAATTCCCGCCACTTATCATACGCTTCCCGGCGCGGACGAGATTATTCACGTCGCGGAAATGATCGGAAAATACGACGCAGTTTTCGTTATCGAATGTTCCGACATCGAACGTCCCGGCATTAAAAATCTCGATCAGCAATTTACCGTCAACATTGATCACCATACAACCTGCGAGCATTTCGGCACGATCAACTGGATTGACCCGACCGCTTCGGCAGTCGGCGAGATGATCTATAATCTTTGCAAAGCGATTGGCGGACGCATCAGCCGCGAGATTGCTGAATGTCTGTATATGGCGCTCGTTACCGACACGGGCAGTTTTCACTTTCCGAACACGACCGACCGCACGTTAAAAGTCGCGTCCGAACTCGTCAAAGCCGGCGTGAAACCCGCGAAAATCTCCGAAGCCGTCTATAATTCCTACCCGTGGTCGCGCATCGAATTGATGAGCAAAGTTCTTGCGACCGTCAAACGCGACGCTTCGGGCAGAGTCGCGTGGATGCGTCAAACGCTCGAAATGCGCGAATCTTCGGGAATGTTGGACGGCGACAACAACGGTTTCGTCAACATCCCGCTCGCCGCCAAAGAGATCGTCGCGTCAATCTATATGCGCGAAGTCCGCCCGCAATTTTACCGCGTCAGTCTGCGCTCGAAAGGCGACATCAACGTTGCCCGAATCGCCGAGAAATTCGGTGGCGGCGGACATAAAAACGCGGCGGGTTTACGCATCGAAGGCGATTGGAACGAGTGCGAACGCAAAATCGTCGCCGCCGTCATCGAATCCGTCAACGACGACATCCACACAACCAACGGCTACACACTCAACGATTATGAATTAACTCTGGTTTAGTTCAGAGTCCGAACTTCAGTTTGATTAAACCGTGAGCGAAGCAAAACGGTTATTCTCTCCCCCAACATAATACTTTCGCGGTAATCACAATTTCGACGCTCGAATTTGCTCTCAAACTTCCGAACAATCCTTACCGCATAAACTTCCGCCGGATCGCCAACGCGAGCAAAGCGGCTTGGAGCGGCGCGAAGATCGTTTCGAGAATGACGAAAAGGCGCGTCGTCGTGTCGGCGGCTTTCGGTTCGGGACGCTGCAGAGCGGCGACGTAAAGGCTGTAAACAAATCCTTCGAGATTGTTCATTTTATAAAATTCGGGCTTCTGCGGCTGTTCCGTTGTTTGTTCGGGTTCTGTCTTAACAACAGCGGTTGTCTGTTTCTTTTCGGGCATTTCAAAATTTGCCCACGGCGAATTATAAAAAACGCCGGACAGCAACAGAATAGCGAGTAGAACTGCAAAGGCTTGCGACCAATTTTCGCCGTAACCGCTCGACAGACGATACCACCAGCTCAACGTCCAAAGTCTGCCGTGCCAACTGTATTCGAGGCGTTTGGTTTCCATCGCCATATAGCGAAACTTCGAGGCATCTTCGTAGCGGTTGTTTTCTTCCGCATTAACGCCGAGCTGACGGCAGGCAACTTCGAGCAAACGGCGCGGTTCGGACACCTCGCGGTTTTCAAGACTTTCAATTTCGGCGGTAATATTCGGATTGCGGAATTGGCGGTCGAGATTATCCCAGATGACATCGGTAAAGACCATCTTGCGTGAATCAACATTAACAAACCAACCCGGACATAAACGCACACGGTGAAAAGAGATTCGCTCGGGCTTTTCGAGCCGCGCATTTTGCAAATTCAAAACGGCTTCCTGATTCTCGACAAAGTTATCGGTAATCCGAAAATCAATTCTTCGTTTCGCAAATTCTTTTCGTAAATACATAAACTTTTGATTTAGGTCATTCTTTATTTCTAAAACGGCTTCTTTATCGAGAAAAACATTTTCACCTCTTTTACCTTTAAATGTGACATAACCCGTAAAAACCGCATACTTAAAATCAACAGTCTTGCAAAATCGCGTTTGCTGAAAGAAAACCTGCGATGTTTCTAAAAACTTCGCCTCACTGAAATCAGCGTCAGCCGAAAACGTTGCCTCACTGAAATCAGCGTCAGCTGAAAATGTTGTATGACTGAAATTTGTATCAGCGGCTAGGGTTGCTGAACTGAAATAGGCTATTGCCATAAATGTTGCCGAACTGAAATTAGCATAATCCTTAAATTTTGCTGATTTGAAATTAACGAAATCCGAAAATGTTGCTGATTGAAAATCAACGCGAGAAAATATTGCGACATTGAAATTGCAATATTCCGAAAATGTTGTTGATTGAAAATCAGCGACACTCACAAATTTATAGAAACTTAAATCAATTGCAGTAGGAAACCAAACGTAACGAAAATCATACCTAATTTCAGTAATTACTTGTTTATGTTCTGATTCGGAGAGTTTTTCGGCATCGGCGATCTTTTCTTTAATCTCTTTTAATCTCGCTCTGAATTTTTCCTCAAACTTTTCAATGTCTTTAGCTTTGGTTGGCAGATGAAAAAGACAATAATGTTTGCCTTCAAATTCGGTCGGCGGTTCATCATTGACGCAGACTTTTTCACGAATTTTCCCAACTTCCCAATTTTTGACTTTATCGTGAACGTGGCATTTCGGTTGTTCTGAGATTTGATTAACCGGCGC
>JALHNX010000186.1 GCA_022843305.1 Pyrinomonadaceae bacterium
AACTGGATGAATCCGAAGGATATGAAAGTCATCCTAATGGACAAATTCGCGGGCTGTATGAAAGGTCGCACGATGTATGTCATCCCGTTTTGTATGGGACCGATTGGCTCGCCGATTTCGCAGTTCGGCGTAGAAATTTCGGATTCGCCGTATGTCGCCGTCAATATGAAAATCATGACGCGGATGGGCAACAAGGCTCTCGAAGCGTTGGGCAACGGCGAATTCGTTCACTGTCTGCACTCGGTCGGAATGCCGCTCGCCGAAGGTCAACAAGACGTTGCGTGGGCTTGTTCGCCTGACCCGAAAGATAAATATATCGTTCATTTTCCCGAAGAACGCTCGATCGTTTCATATGGTTCGGGTTACGGCGGCAACGCGCTTCTGGGCAAAAAATGTCTAGCTTTAAGAATCGCTTCAACCTTGGGACGCGAACAAGGCTGGCTTGCCGAACATATGCTGATTGTCGGCGTTGAATCGCCCGACGGGCAGAAAGATTACGTTTGCGCGGCTTTCCCTTCGGCTTGCGGTAAGACCAATTTCGCAATGCTTATTCCGCCGAAACCGTTTCAGGAAGAAGGCTGGAAGGTGACGACGGTCGGCGACGACATCGCCTGGATCAAACCCGACGAAACGGGCAGACTTCGCGCGATCAATCCCGAAAACGGATTTTTCGGCGTTGCGCCCGGCACGAATTACAAGACCAATCCGAACGCGATGGATTCGATCAAGGAAAACACGATTTTCACGAACGTCGCGCTGACCGATGACGGCGATGTCTGGTGGGAAGGAATGGACGGCGACAAACCGGCGCACGCGATTGACTGGCAGGGCAACGATTGGACACCGGCGAGCGAAAAACCCGCCGCGCATCCGAACGCACGCTTTACCGCCCCGATCACGCAATGTCCGGTCGTTGACGAACATTTCGACAGCCCGCAAGGCGTGCCGGTTTCGGCGTTCATCTTCGGCGGTCGCCGCAATTCGGTCGTGCCGCTTGTTTTGCAATCGTTTAACTGGGCATTCGGCGTTTATATGGCGGCGACGATGGGGAGCGAAATGACCGCCGCCGCGTTCGGCAATATCGGCGAAGTCCGCCGCGATCCGTTTGCGATGCTCCCGTTTGCGGGCTATCATATGGGCGATTATTTTTCGCACTGGCTCGATTTCGGTCGCTCAATTCCCGAACCGCCGCGCATTTTCTCGGTCAACTGGTTTAGAAAAGGCGAAGACGGCAAATTCCTCTGGAACGGTTTCGGCGACAATATGCGCGTCCTGAAATGGGTTGTCGAACGCTCGCGCGGAATGTCGAAAGGCGTCGAAACGCCGCTCGGCTGGCAGCCGAAATACGAACATCTCGACTGGCGCGGGATGGAAGATTTCACCGAGGAAGATTTCAAAAAAGTAATGAGCCTCGACCGCGATCTCTGGATCAAGGAAATCTCGATGCACGACGACCTTTTCTACAAGCTCTACGACCGTCTGCCGAAAGAAATGGCGTTCATCCGTGAACTGCTCGTATCAAACCTCTGGCGGCAACAAGACTTAGGCTTGGCAACCCCGCGCATCGAACCGCCCGCCGCAACCCCAAAAGCGGCGGCGAAAGCGGAATAAATTAATGAGTTGTTTTATGAAAAAGTTCTTTTTTATATCTGCTTTTCTACTTTTGTTCAGCCAAGCAGTTTTCGCGCAAAAAGGAACTGCCGAGTCGGATTATTATCCGGCGGGCTATAGCGGCGATGTTTGGATGGGCGTTGTAACTGCGGTTGATGAAACTGCACGGGAGTTCACTCTGACTTATAAAAAAGGCGACAAAGAACAAACTTTCGTCGGAGTCTTGCAGAAAGGCTATTCGGTTAAAAAACCCGACGGGACGGACTATGAAATAAAAATGTCGGATTTAATGGGTTTGAAGCTAAGAGCCTATTACATAACGAAAACTAAAAAAGTAGATGGCGTGAAGGTAAAAACGAATGAAGTCTTTCAAATTAAAACTATGAAAGATAAATAAGGCGGCAGATTAATTATGCGTAAAAAGGCGATTCAAAACGAATCGCCTTTTTCTTTCTACAAATCGCACCTTTTACAATGATTCAAATATGAATTATAAAAATATTATCACGATTGAGCCGGATAAACGAAGCGGAAAGCCGACGTTTCGCGGGATTCGGATGACGGTGTAGGATGTTTTGGAATATCTGGCGGGCGGAATGTCGGAAGCCCAGATTTTGGCGAATTTTCCCGATTTGACCGCCGAAAATGTTCGCGCTTGTCTGGCGTATGCCGCCGAACGCGAGCGTAAATTAGCGATTCCTGCCGACTATGAAACTGCTGTTTGACCAAAATCTCCCGCCGCGTCTGGTGAAAACTTTGGAAGATATTTTTCCGAACAGCCTTCACGTCCGTGAAATCGCCTTTGTTGAAGCGACCGATACGGAAATCTGGAATTACGCCAAAGATTACGATTTGACCATCGTGTCCAAAGACACCAATTTTCAACAACGCAGTTTACTGCTCGGACATCCAGCCGAAAGTCGTCCGGCTTCGCGTCGGAAATTGCCCTGTAAAAACGGTCGAAGATTTATTGCGAAAGCATTCCATTTCGATTCACACATTCGGCTTAGACGAAAACAAGTCTTATCTTGTGCTTCCGTAAATTATTTTTACAATCGGCATTTTGTATAAAAATTTTGTCGTTGATTCCAAACTGCCAAACATCTCGAAGCCGACCGCGCCGTCCCCGACAAAGCGGCGGCAAAAGCGGAATAATGCAAGAGCAAAATGTAAAAGTAAAAAGGCGATTCTTTATGAATCGCCTTTTGTTTATTGATAAGATTTTACGTTTTAGAATTCGTACCAAATCTTTAATAGCGCACGGCAGAATCGGTTGCGATGCCCCAGGGCAGGGCGAAAATGCCGACCTGACTGCCGTAAACCCAATAATAACTTTGTGAACCCGCGCGCCAGATTGCCAAATCCGTTTTGCCGTCGCCGTCGTAATCCGCCGGCACCGGAACGTCGCCCGACGTGCCGAAGGTCGTGGCGTTGACGACATTATCCGAACTTCTCAGCCACCACCATTGACCGTTTGACTGACGAAAGATGGTCAAATCGCCTTTGCCGTCGCCGTCAAAATCAGCCGCCGTATATTCATCGCCCGCTGTCCCGAACCTGACGGACTGTGTGACGCCGTTGGCGGCATTTTGGATCCGGGCAACGTAGGTATTCGGGTCATAACTGAATATATCGGCTCTGCCGTCGCCTACCATATCACCGATTTTGCCGAGAATCGTGTTGGGCGGAACAGAGTAAGTCGCGCCGCCGCCGCTGGTAAATATGATCCCCAATCCGGAAAGATCATTGAAAACGGTGCGGGCTAAATCGGTTTTGCCGTCGTTATTGTAATCCTGCACCAGCGCGTAGCTGTTGGGATAGGAATTGGTCGGGTCCGAAATGTTGTTATAAGATCCGATTTGACTTCCCAAAACCCACCATGAATAGATCATCCGATCCGGCGGCACCGCCTCTTTCCGAAATATTCCCGGATCGGTTTTGCCGTCGCCGTCGAAATCACCCGAAGCATTTTGATCGGTCGCAATTCCCCACTGCAAAACACGAAATCCCTGGGTGGATTGCCAGATATACCAGTATTTATAGCCGCCAATATTTCGCGTCACGGCGAAATCCGCCTTGCCGTCGCCGTCAAAATCGTTGACCTTGCGAAACATATTTTGACCCAAAACAGTGGTCGTTAAAAAAACCGAAAAAAGAAAACCGACAAAAATAACAGAGGCTTTCTTAAAATTAATTTCCATTTAGCGCGCTCCTTTTTTTAGTGTGATTTAATGTGATTTAAGCTGACAAGTTGGATTATTTCACAGATTTTGAACCTATTACAAGATTTTTTTCACTTAAACTCGAAGCCGACCGCGCCGTTCCCGACAAAGCGGCGGCAAAAGCGGAATAAAAAACTACGGCGGCGAGACAATCAAGTAATAATTTTGCTTGTCTCGCCGCTAAAATTTTCGCTACAATACGATTTATGGCAAACGAGATTCAATATTATACTGACAGCCAAGGCAATAAAGTTTCGGTCATCGTTTCTTTTGAAGAATGGCAAAAACTCAACGAGCGGATTGCGGCTTTGGAAAACAAACTCAAAGTTTTCAAAAGCGTTCGGGAAGGCATTCAAGAAGTCAAACAAGCGCGAAAGTCAAATCAAAAGCTCCAAACTTTGTCCGAATTCATCAATGAAAATCGAAGTTAGAATCACGAAAAGTTTCAAGAAAGCTATCAAACCGCTCATCAAAAAATATCCTTCCGTCATCAAAGACCTCGAACATTTACAAGCCGCATTGATAAAAAATCCGACCACCGGAACACCGCTTGGAAACAATGTTTATAAAATAAGACTAAAAATTACGAGCAAAGGAAAAGGTAAAAGCGGCGGCGCAAGAGTTATTTCCTATCTTGAAAAAGAAATTATCGGAGTTCTCGAAATAAAAGAAGAACAAACGGTTGTCAATCTGATTACGATTTATGACAAAGCAAACAAAGAAACGATTAGCAATGCAGAATTGCGCGAGCTAATTAAAATCATCGAAGTTTAATACAGAGGCTAATATTTCAGTCAAAAAATTTAAAGCTAAACAGATCGAAAGAGATAAAAAGGTCGAAGAAGATAAAAAACACAAAGAAGATTGGGCAAATCGTATGGCTTCAGAAAAAGAAAGATTAAAGCCTGAAACTGGCAATAAAAAAAAGAAAACTGATACAAACAAAAGCAAAAAGAAAGTTCGTTAAAAAATTTGAAATCGAACCCCCAAACTTAGATTGGTTTAAAGATGGTGATGAATTTAATCAAATTTTTTCTCCTGTGTTAAAATTCTCTCGTGAACGGTTCAATCGAAAACCTATCTTCCGAAACGGTGCGGCGGATTTTGCTTGAGGCGAAAAATAGCGGCGTTTCGGTGGAAGATTATCTTGAAGAAATCGCCAATGAAAATCTGACGAACGGTAATGGCGATGCGCCGCAGACGCGGACGGTTTCGGAAAAGGTTGATTTGAGCAAATCTCACGAATGGCTCAAGGAAAACCGTCAAAAATATATCGGCAAATGGGTTGTTTTGGACGGTGATAGATTTATCGGCGCAGGAAGCGATCCGCGTCCGTTTGTCGAACAGGCTCGTCAAGCGGGCGTGAAAGTTCCGTTTGTGAAATTTGTCGAAGATGACAGCGAACCTTTTACCGGAGGCTGGCTCTGAAATGGCGCATACTCTCACTTTTGACGAAAGAATCAAATACCCCGATGACGCGCAAGGCATCAATCTCGATGTCGTTATCTCGAAAGAAACCGGCAATCCTATTTCCGCAACCGTCAAATTAGACACGGGAAGCACTTTTTGTATTTTTCAGAGACTTTACGCCGATCTGCTCGGCATTGAAGTCGAAAAAGGCGAAAGTGAAAGCATTCGCACGACACCGCCGCGCTTCGCTGGCGGCTGCCTGCTAAAGCAGGGACTCAAAACTATTACCAAATACCGGAAAATTTAATTTCCAAACTACTTAATCTAAAAGCGTTCCGTAGATTCCGAGCGGTAAATTGAAAACCGCTTCGCTCGTGGCGACGATCATTTCGCCTTTTCTCGTGAAACACAAGCCGATGACGTTGTTTCCGGCAACGAATATTTCGGCTTTTTCGCCGCCCGAAACGATGCGCACGATTCCGCGGCGGCTTGCCAGACAAGCGGAAACGTATAGATTGCCGTCGCGGTCGAAAGCCAAGCCCTGCGGTCTGCCTAAGCCGCGATAAAATTTCGTGTCGAAACCCGCTTTGTCAACCGCATAAACCGAATCGAAGCTCGCGAGTCCCGGCGCGGTAACGTATAGGCGGTCGTCAATACCGAACGCCAGATGATAAGCGCTCACGGAAGGTTCGAGCGTCGCAAAGGCTTCCGCGTTGCCGAAATCCGAGATGCGGTAAATCGTTCCGCTGCGGTCGCCGACATACATCGCGCCTTCGCGGTCGAAAGCGATTCCGGACGCAATTCCCAAACCGGTCGAAAACGGGATAATCTCCTCGTCGCGCTCGATGCGGCAAACTTCCCCGTCAGCGCGGTTTGAAACAAAGAATCCGCCCTTTTTGTCAAAAGCAATCCCCGTCGGGTTCATCACATCGGCGGATAATTCTTCGACAAATCCTTCTTTGTCGAGCCTGAAAAGCGTTACCGGCAGATGCTGTCCGCGTGAACCGGAGCGCGTCAGAATGATCGAATCGTCTTTCGGGTCAACCGCCGGATTGGCGACGATGTGCATATCGTCCGCGAGCTTTTTGCCGACGATCAAGTTTGCGGATTCGCTCCGTTCACCGCCGTTTTCGAGATGCACCGCAACGTTTGTCGAGCCGAAGTCATCGGGAACAATCGCCAAAATCCGGTTTGAAGACGCGCCGACGAGCCGCGCTTTTTGCCCGTCGAAAAAAACGCCGTAATCATCCGTTCCGCTGATCTCGAAACCTTCACATTCGATTGTGATTTCTCCACCCGGAATTGCGTAAGGCGGCTTGATGGAAATGATTCTGCCTGCTTTGCTCATTTATTTTCTCCGATTCAAAACTTGTATTTTACGACGGTCGCGCCCATTATGGCAAAACAGCCGTTTTGTTATGTTATAATAAACCAATCGGAGGTCTGGTTTTATCAGTAATATTCACGGTTTCACACAAGGTTTAAAGCATAATCAACTGCGCCGCATCGAACGACTTTCATCGCGCCGCGTCGCCCCCGAACAAATCGTTTCGCCCGAGTTGGCTCGTCAATTATCCGAAATTTCACACGAAACGGGCAGACAAATCGGCGTTCTTCTTAATCGTAAAGGACAGGTCGAATACGTGATGGTCGGCGACGCCAAGAAAATCGAAATGCCCGATTTCGGTCGCGCCCGCGTATCGCAAGACAGATTTCGCGGTCTGCGATGCGTTCACACGCATCTCAACGGCGAGCGTCTGACGCAGGACGATTTGACCGACCTGGCGCTTTTGCGATTGGATTTGATGTCCATTATTCAGGTCAACGAACGGACGGGTTTGCCCGATCTGGTTTATTCGGCGCATCTCGTGCCTTCGACCGCCGAAAAAATCGAAACCAAAAGCCAATCGCTGCCTTACGAATTTCTCGAACCGAATATTCCGTCGCAATTGGACACGGATTTTATCGGGCTGATAAATTCGCTCGAAAACGAAATGGCGCGAAACCGCGGCACAGCGCGAAACCGCCAGACGAACCGCGACCGCGTGATTCTGGTCGGCGTAACGACCGGCTATCTTTCGGAAGCCGAAGAATCTTTGACGGAACTCGAAGAACTCGCGCTTTCGGCGGAGGCGGTCGTTTTGGACAAGATCATTCAACGCCGCCCGAAAATTGACCCGAAAACCGTTCTCGGACGCGGAAAACTCGAAGAATTATTAGTGCGTTCGATGCGTTTGGGAGCGGATTTAATCGTTTTCGACACCGAACTTTCGCCCGCGCAGGTTCGCGCCCTCAGCGAAGCGACAGACTTAAAAGTTATTGACCGCCCGCAATTGATTCTCGACATTTTCGCTCAACGCGCCCAATCGCGCGAAGGTAAATTGCAGGTCGAACTCGCGCAGTTAAAATATCTTTTGCCGCGTCTGGTGCAAGGTCAAAACTCGGCGTTTTCGCGTCTCGCGGGCGGAATCGGCGGGCGCGGTCCGGGCGAAACGAAACTCGAAACCGACCGCCGCCGGGTGCGCGATAAAATCTCGCAGTTTGAAAAACAAGTTGATAATCTGAGCCGTCAAAGACAGGAAAGACGCAAACACCGCGTTCAGAAAAACGTTCCGATTATTTCGCTCGTCGGCTACACGAATGCCGGAAAATCAACGCTTTTGAATACTTTGACGGACAGCAAGGTTTACGCGGAAAAGAAAATGTTTGCGACCTTAGACCCGACTTCGCGCAGGTTAAGGCTTCCTTACGAACAGGAAGTAATTATCAACGATACAGTCGGATTTATCCGCGATCTGCCCGAAACGCTGGTCGCCGCTTTCCGCGCGACGCTCGAAGAGATTTCCGACAGCGATCTGCTCGTTCACGTCGTTGATGCGTCGAACCCGAACGCGTCGGCGCAAATCGAATCGGTCGAAAAGATTCTGCTCGATTTGAAACTTAATGAAATTCCCCAAATAATCGTATTAAACAAGTCGGATTTGCTCGATGAAGATTCTTTGACTGCCATCGAAAGACAGATCGAGATTGACAAACACCGTGAATCTGTGTCAATTTCAGCTATCCAGCCAAGAACATTAAAGCCGTTAGTTGAAAAGATTGGAGAGATCATCGGAAAAGTTGCGATTGACGATTCGCGGTCTGCGATTGCCAAATAGACGGCAATCCCGAAACCGAAATTTTCAATCTAAATTATAAATGAGCAAGCGTTTACCGGAACTGGCAACACCATTTACAAAAGTCCGCAAATCCGTAAATAAATTTTTTACGCGGACTTTTGAAAATTTCACTTCCGTCCAAAGATTTTGGGCGGGATTTGCCTTTCTCTGCATTTTGACCACGCTTTTGATAAACAATCCTTTCTGGCGCGCTTCGGGCGACCAATATAAGGAAGGCGACATCGCCCGCGAAAGCATCATTTCCCCCGCTGATATTACAGTTACTGACGAAGAGGCGACCGAGGCGCGAAGAAATTCAGCCCGCGAAAAAATCGTGCCGATTTTCCGGCTCGAATCAAACAAATCCGAACAGGCGGCGCAGAGATTTTTGTCTGCCTGGGAAAAGCTCCAGCGACACGGCGCAAACACCGCAAATACAAACGAGAAAGCCGCGAATAAACAATCGAATTCCGACTCGAAAACCGAAACGCACTGGATCGGCACGGGCGGCGCGGAAGTCGGAACGATTCTGGCAGCCCGAAATTTCAGCCGCAACGAGCTTGATGCGGTTGTCAGCGCATTGCGCGAAAGTTCGGTCGGTTACATTTTCGACGATTCGGACAGGGAGTTTTTTCAAAGCGAGGTTTCCGTCATTGATCGTTCGAGACCGAATGTTGACCAGAAAGTTTCGATGCCGGATTTAAACTGGACACCGCTTTCCGCCGCGCGAAACAGGTTAAAAGGACGGCTCGAAGCAATCAGAAGTCTTTCGACGAAAGAAATCGAAGCGTTTTACACGGCGACCGAAATGCTCGTCGAACCGAGCGTTTCTTACGACAGCGCGGCGACCGAATCGGCGCGTGAAAGCGCGGCTAACCAGATTCCGCCCGTGACGATTTCGCTCAAACGAACGCAGAAAATTGTTGATGGCGGCGATATTATCACGCCCGAAGTGCTTTCAAAAATCAGCGCAATTCGCAGTTACAGCCAATCGAGCCGGCAGGTAAACAGATTTTTCGGGCTTTTGGCGATCATTTCCGCGCTCTTTTGGGTCGCCTGGAAATTTATCCAGCATAATCAGGTCGGCACACGTCTGACGCTTTCGGAAGAAAAAACCTTCGCGCTTTTCGGATTTATTATCATCATTCAAACAACGATCATGGTGATGTTTTTCCGCCTTGCGGAATTTACCGCCGCGCAGAATCTGAAAGCGCCGCTTAACGATCCGACGCTCTGGTCGTTTGCGATTCCGTTTGCGACCGGCAGCCTTCTGATGACTTTGCTCGCCGACCGCCGGAGCGCGCTTTTTACGGGACTTTTTCTGGCTTTGATCGCCGGATTGTTAGCGCCGAAAAATCTGGAATTCACGCTTTTTGCGGCGATTGTTTCGGCAGTCGCGGTTTACGGAATCGGGCGTTATCGTTCGCGGCAATCGGTAACAATCGCGGGCGTTTTCGTCGGTCTGGCAAGCGCGGGCGCGGCAGTCGCAATGATCGGCTACACACAGCAGCCGTTTATCCTGAACACGGTTTTGCTGGCAATTGCCTGCGGTTTGATGAGCGGTTTGATAACCGCCGCCGTAACCGCCGTTTTGCTTCCGCTTTGCGAATCGATTTTCGGGATTTTGACGGACGTTAAACTGCTCGAATTATCAAACGCGGATTTGCCCGTTCTCGGTCAACTCGCGCTTCGTGCGCCCGGAACGAATCAGCACAGCCACGCGGTCGGACAATTAGCGGAAGAAGCCTGCCGCATCGTCGGGGCAAACGGACTGCTCGCCAGAATCGGTTCGCTGTATCACGACATCGGCAAAACCGCCGCGCCCGAACATTTTGTCGAAAATCAGATGGGCAAAAACCCGCACGACAAACTCAAACCGACGCAAAGCGCGAAAATCATCATCAGCCACGTTACTTACGGCGTAAAATTGGCGAAGGAAATCGGTTTGCCGCAACGCATTATTGATTTTATCCCGCAGCATCACGGCACACGCACACTGCATTATTTCTTAAGAAAAGCGCAGTCCGAAGCCCGCAGCGCCGAAGAAATCTCGGAAAACGATTTTCGTTATCCGGGACCGAAACCGCAGTTCAAGGAAGCGGCGATCATGATGATTGCCGATAGTTGCGAAGCGGCGGCGCGTAGTTTGGACGAGCCGAATCCCGAAAATATCCGCTTTATCGTCACGAAAATCATTGACGCAATTCTTTCGGACGACCAATTGGACGAATGCGATCTCACTTTGCGCGAGTTGACGATGATCCGCGAATCAATGATTAAATCGCTCGTTTCCATTTATCATTCGCGGGTTGATTATCCCGGCTATACGCCGCCTTCTTCGATGCAGAGGCTTCTGATCCCGAAAGAATTACTCGACAGCGAAGAACGCGGAATTCATTATCAGAACCCGTCTGAAATCCCGATCAGCAAAGGCGGCGAAGTCGAAGACGAAGCGATTGACCGCACACAGCAACCCGACAAAGCGGAAGCCAAAACGGTAAAATAAAAATCGGTCGGGTAACTCTAATGCCGCACACGCATCACATTACGGACATTATCGAGCAATTTTGACACAGCTTTAATAATTCGCGTGGAAAATTTCAAACGAATTGTGTTTTTAGTCGAAAGAATAGCTGAGAATCTTGAAGCGTAAAAAACAATTCGGTATAAGCTTGTTATCAGAAATTTGTTAGTATAAAATCGTTTCCGATTTTTAGATAAATAATGTCCGGCAAAAAACAACGATTCTGTCTCATTCTCGTTAAGCCTTCGCACTATGATGACGACGGCTACGTTATTCAATGGTTCCGCTCGGCGATTCCTTCAAACTCGCTGGCGTGTCTTTACGGCTTGGCTCTGGAATGCGCCGGGCAGAAAGTTCTCGGCGCAGAGATCGAACTCGAAATCCACGCTTTCGACGAAACAAACACGCATATCGAGCCGGAAAAGATAATTACCCTGATCGAAGCGGCGGACGACGGGATGGTAATGCTCGTCGGTGTGCAGTCGAACCAATTTCCGCGCTCGCTCGATGTTGCCGCGCCGCTGCGTGAA
>JALHNX010000187.1 GCA_022843305.1 Pyrinomonadaceae bacterium
CTTTTGATCTCAAAACAAAGAAACGGTCCGACGGGAACGGTAAAGTTGGCATTTTTGAAGGAATTTACGAGGTTTGAGAATTATTATGGAGATTACGATGGCGGAAGCAGTGAGTAAAGGTTTGCGTTTTCCGATTGGCGAGTTTGATAAAAACGTCGAAGTTTCGCCTGAAATTCGCGCGGAATTTATCCAAACGATCAAAGATTTGCCGGAAAAGATGGCGAACGCGATCGCAGATTTGAGCGAAGAACAGCTCGACACGCCGTATCGTCCCGAAGGCTGGACGGTGCGGCAGACGGTTCATCACGTCGCCGATTCGCATATCAATTCGCTGTGCCGTTTCAAACTGGCGCTGACGGAAGAAAATCCGACGATTCGCCCCTATTTTGAAGACCGCTGGGCGGAGCTTGCCGATAGCCGTCTGCCGGTTAACGTTTCATTGAAACTGCTCGAAGCAATTCACCTGCGTTGGATAAGTTTGCTCGAATCAATGACGGACGAAGATTTCAAAAAAACTTTGATTCATCCCGATTCCGGCGAATGGACGGTCGAGAAATTTCTCGCGCTTTATGCGTGGCACAGCCGCCATCACACGGCGCACATCACGCATTTGCGCGAGAGAAACGGCTGGTAAATTATCGTCTTGAGTCTTGGGTCTAAAGTCACAAGTCTGAAACCGAAATTCCCTGATTCAAGACTCCTGAATCCGGCAATAATTAAACTATGGTGTCGGCGGATTTTCGTCCTCGTCGTCCTTGTCCTGTTTTTGCCTGATGTGGCTGGTCGGTCAGCCGTTCGGCGAACTTTTGGGGGTTGTTGCGGTAA
The DNA here is from genome assembly GCA_022843305.1 of Pyrinomonadaceae bacterium. GTDB lineage: Bacteria > Acidobacteriota > Blastocatellia > Pyrinomonadales > Pyrinomonadaceae > JAFDVJ01. The sequence continues at coordinate 826 of JALHNX010000187.1, forward strand.
TGATTTTTGATGTCGCGGTCTAGTTCCTTGCGCGTGTCGAGCGTCAATTAGAGCGCGGCTTCACGTTCGGCGTTTGCGCCGACTCCCGTTCGTTTGCCATCCGCCTGTTCCTGCGAAGCTGTCCGAAAACCCGTTACCCTGGCGGCTAATGCGGTAAAGAAACCCTCGGTCAGCGCGTAAAGCGAAAATTTCGCATCGTGCGCCACCGCGTCGAGAATATTTCTTTTCCTGTCGCTCATTTTAATTTTTCCTCGCCTAGATTGATGAAAGTTGACCGGCACCCATCGGATTAGAGGAGAAATTTCGGCTAACCCCGATGCGGTGTGTCAATTTTTATAAACCATTTCGCAAAATTTTTCAAGAAAAAAATAAATTGGAAAAAATGATTAATTTTCAATAACAAAACTGCTTGCAAAAAAGATAAAGTTTACTTACAATGCTCTCCAATAATTAAAATTTAAGAAGCAAAGTATATAAATTGTTTTTGTCAATTTGGGAGGCTTAAATGACATACTCAATTACGAAAAGCAAAAAATTAGCTACGATTGAAATTAAAGATGAGAATTTAAGGAATAGCACAAAACATTTTAATATTAAAATTGATTTTTACCCGATACTCTTAGAAGGAATAACGGGCTATCCAAATTGTCGTTATGGGTTCACGGAATTTGAACTTGATGTGAAAATATCCACAAATGGAAAGATCTTGAATTATACTAAAACTGCTCTAGTAAAAGTTTCAAAAACGCATAAACAGGAAACTTCAAAAGATAAAACAACATCGGTTGGAGTAAGTCCAAAAATTCCTGAAACAGTATCTGTTGATGTCAAAAAAGAATGGAAATCAGGCGTGAAATACGAGGATTCAAATACCTTTGAGGATTATGAATGCGAACTTGAGGTATTAAAAACAACTCAAAATAATGTTGAATGGAGATATAAAAGTTTTCCAAAAATGCAAAGAAATGAATTGCAGAGTTTTTTGGAGCTGTTTATTGAATGGGGATCTTTTCAAATTCCCATCAATGGAAGAATTGAAATGAAAATAATTGATGACGATTTTCGTGGAATTAAAGAAGAATTAAATATTTTTCAAAAACTTTACGCAATGTACATATTAAAAAGACAAGAGGGAGTTTCAAGAAAAGTTTTAGTAGATATTTATAAATCTTTCATGTTTAACAATTAGATACAGAGGTTGTTATGTCTGAAATAAAAATAAAATTAAGTAAAAATACTGCTGATGTTCTTGAAAAAATTTTCAACATAAATGATCCGAAAATATTAGCTGAAACTATAAATATTGACATTGATGATTTCAAAATTTTCTTAGAAGAAGAGAATATTGAAATAGATAAAGAATTAAAAAAGTTTATCAACGAATTGGAACAAGAAGACAATTATATAACCGAAGTTGCAGTTGCTTCTGCAGGTTTTTCTACCGGTCGTTTAACACAAACAGAAATAATTAATCAATTAGCTCAAATGGCAGGTATAAAAAAACCGGAGGCAAAAGAATTCTTTAATTATTTAGCTGAATTAGCCGCAAATGAAATAAAAAAGAATGGTGAATTTACTCTTCCCGGTTTTGGGAAATTAATAAAGACCAGTCGTAAGTCCCGTGAAGGTCGCAATCCGGCAACCGGCAAACTGATTAAAATTCCTACCAAAACAACCATTAAATTCCGTATTGGCAAAGCTATGAAAGATGCTGTTAAAGGATGAAATCTCTGGATTTTAATAATTATATTTCTAATCAAAGAAACATTTTTTGTATAAAATAATTGGTGTAAATCTATCAACCAACGGTATTTATCGTCGAAACATTGGTAAGAGTCAATCGAACAATGGTAAGAGTGATTCAATGCATGGTATTTATCATTAAGCGATTGGTTTTTATTATCAAAAGGCGGGTATTATTAGCAAAACTTTGGTCAGCAGAGATTTTACGGCGGTATTTATCGTCAAAAGGTTGGTCTAAGCGATTCGGATGCCGCATTTTTTTAATTCGGCGTGGATAAGTTTCGCAAATTCCAGAGCCTTCGCGCCGTCGCCGTGAATGCAGATAATTTCGGCTTTGAGCGCGACTTTTTCGCCGTTGGTTGCCGTTACTTTTTGCTCAAAAATCATTTCCAACACTTGCGCGATTGCCTGTTTTGAATCGGAAATCAAAGCGTTTGGCTCGGTTCGCGGCGTTAGAGTTCCGTCGGCTGTGTAAGTTCGGTCGGCGAAAACTTCGGATGCGGTTCGCAGTCCGATTTTTTCGGCTTCGGAAATCAAACAGCTTCCCGAAAGTCCGTAAAATATCAATTCAGCGTCAATCTTTTTGACGGCTTCGGCGATTGACGCAGAAATTTCCGCGTTTTTTGCGGCTGTGTTGTAAAGTGCGCCGTGCGGTTTGACGTGATTGAGTTTTGCGCCGAATGCTTCGCAAACGCCTTTCAATGCGGCGACCTGATAAAGCACGATGTCAAAAATTTCGCCCGCCGACAATTTCATCTCGCGCCGCCCGAAGCCCTGCAGGTCTGGAAACGACGGATGTGCGCCGATCTTTACGCCTTTATTTATCGCGGTTTCGACGGTTTTTCTGATTACCGTTGCATCGCCCGCGTGAAATCCGCAGGCGATGTTGACGGACGAAACAAAATCCATCAGCGCGGCATCGCTGCCCATCGTCCACGCCCCGAAACTTTCGCCCATATCGCAATTTAAATCAATCGAAAACATTGTGAAATTATTCAACGCATTCGCGCAAAGACGCAAGCCGGCAATGACATTTAAATAAATTTTGCCGCGATTTTTAAAAAATTCAAATCTTTTTCAAATCGCATCAAAAGATTTTCGGCTTCTTCAATCTTAATCAAATGAAAAGCAAATTTATCATTCGCGCCGAGCTGTGCGAGGAGCGGCAAATCGGTTGGAATGACGTTCGCAATGCGCGGATAACCGCCCGAAGTTTGATGATCTGCCATCAAAACTATCATCTGACCGTCAGGCAAAAACTGAATCGTGCCGAAATTTACGGCTGACGAAACCAATTCTTTTTCGTGAAGCAGTTGAAGCGGTTCGCCGCGCAGGCGAAAACCCATCCGGTCGGAATTCGGCGTGATCGTGAAATTTCTGTTCAGGAAATTTTCCCGGCTGATCGCGGTTAGAAGTTCGAATTCTGCGCCTTCCACGACGCGCACTGTCGGAAATTTTGAATAAAAGGGAATCAGCAAATGGGAAACCTTAAAATTTGCGATTTGCGGTTTGCGATTTGTGATTTGATGAAACGGCAGTCGGTCGCCGTTTTGAAGTTTTCTGCCTTGAAAACCGCCGATTCCGGCTTTCAGATTAGTGCTTGCGCTTCCGAGCCATTTTTCGATCTTGAACCCGTTTTTGACCGCTAAATATGCCCGATTGCCGAAAATTTTATCTTTAAATTTTAATGTCGAGCCTTTTTCGGCATAATGCATTCGCCAGTTTTCGAGCGCTTTGCCGTTTAGCTCCGCCGAAAAATCCGCCCCGCCGAGCGCGAAAATTGCCCGCTCTTCAAACAAAATTTCGGCGGCAGGATAATGCATCTCCAAAACCGCCGTGTTTTCATCGTTGGCGAGCAGGGAATTTATCAGGCGAACCGCGATTTTGTCCATCGCGCCGTTCTGGTTGATGCCGAAACGCCGGAATCCGTTTCTGCCCAAATCCTGTACGGTCGTTAAAATTCCGGCTTTTTTGATTAAAATGCTCATTTGTCCGAAGCGTAAAATTTTACCAGATCGCCGGCTTTCAGCGCACACGGATTTTCTATTCGGGGCGTAAAAAGTTCGAAATCCGTCCTGCCGATGATCTGCCAGCCGCCGGGCGAATCGAATGGATAAATGCCGGTTTGTCTGCCCGCGATCCCGACGCTGCCTTTCGGCACGATCAAGCGCGGCGTTTGTTTTCGCGGCGCGGCAATGCGCTCGTCAACCTCTCCCATATAAGCAAACGCGGGCATAAATCCGAGCATAAAAACGCGATAAGTTTTTTCGGTAAAGATTTCGACCGCCTGTTCTTTTGTCAGATTATTTTGCGCCGCGACAAAATCGAGATCGAGCGCGAATTCTTTGGAAAAATTAACGGGAATTTCTATCAGACGCGGCTTTGATTTTCTTAATTTTGCAGAATTTTGCAGCGAATTTTCGATAAGATTTTTGACGGCTTCAAAAGCGGTCGCAAATTCGGGAAAGTTTTTTCTCACTTTGAAAACATCGAAAAAAACAGTTAACGAAGCGTAAGCCGGAACGGTTTCGATCAGACCCGCAAACCTTTTTTCCTTAAAATATTCCGCCAGATTGACGGCTTTATCGTTTAATCGAAAAGAAATTTCATTGCCGAATTCGACGGACAGAGCGTCGATGCCGAGCGGAAAGATTTTGAAAGTTTCGGTTTTCATCAACGTTTGCGCTGTTTCGGGTCGAGATATTCGCGCAGCCCGTCGCCGATAAAATTAAAGGCGAGAACCGTCAGCGCGATCGCGATTCCGGGCGCGAATAAAACATGCGGCGCGATTTGCATAACGGTCTGAAAACCCGTCTGCTGGGCGGAATTGATCATCGTTCCCCACGAAGGCGCGGGCGCGGGAATTCCCAAGCCGAGAAACGAAAGCGACGCTTCGGACAAAACCGCCCCCGCCATTCCCAAACTGGCTTGAACGATCAAAGGCTGAACCGCGTTCGGCAGAATATGCGTGAACAGAATGCGCATATTGCTCGCGCCGAGTGCGCGCGCGGCTTGCACGAAATCGTATTCGCGAACCTTTAGAACCTGCCCGCGCATCACTCGCGCATAGCCGACCCAGCCGATGATGCAGAGCGCGAAAATCAGTTTTTCGAGACCCGGACCAAGAAACGCGACCATCGCGATCGCCAGCAGCAAACCGGGAAACGCGAGAAAAACGTTGAATAAATAACCCGCCAGAATTTTATCGACCCAGCCGCCGTAAAATCCGGCGATCGCGCCGATCACCATTCCGATCAGCGACGAAACAAGCGTCACGATGATCCCGACTTCGAGCGAGATCCGCGCGCCGTAAATAATTCTCGAAAATAAATCACGTCCGATCTCGTCCGTTCCGAGCAGATGACCGTTCGTAAACATCGGCATGAATCGTTCCGCCGTGTTGATGGCGTAAATATCGTGCGTGGCAATAAAAGGCGCAAAGACCGCCGCGATAATTAAAATGGCGGCAATAAAGAGTCCGATGTAAGTTAAGCGATTCACAATTACGAAAGTCTGATGCGCGGGTCGAGCCGGCGGTAAACCAAATCCGTTAAAGAATTTGCCAAAATATATGTGATGCTGATAACGAGAACACAGCCCTGCACGAGCCGGTAATCGCGTTTGCCGATGCCGTCTTCAAGAAGTAAAAGCCCTAAACCCTGCCAGCTGAAAATCTTTTCGGTAATGATTGCGCCGGCGAGCAGAACGCCGAGCTGTAATCCCAAAACCGTGACGACCGGAATCAAGCCGTTTTTCAGAACGTGTTTATAAACGACTTTGCGTTCGCTCAAGCCTTTCGCGCGCGCCGTGCGGACGTAATCCTCGCCGAGTTCTTCGATCACCGAACTGCGCACCATTCGCGTTAAGATCGCCGAAAGTGCTGCGCCCAAAGTCACGGCGGGCAGCACAATATCTTCGGGATACATATATCCGGTCGCAGAAAAAATCTCGAGTTTGACGGCGAAAACGTAAACCAGAAAAGGTCCGATGACGAAACCCGGCAGAGAAATTCCGAGCAGCGCGAAGAATGACGAAAAATTATCAATCAGCAAACCTTTGTTCGTTCCCGCCAGAACGCCGAGCGGAATAGCAATCAAAATAGCGATGAACATTGCCGCAATCGCCAATTTGATCGTGTTCGGATAACGCTCGAAAATCATTCCGAGAACGGGTCGGTCGGTGCGGAACGATCTGCCCAAATCGCCCGTTAAAACACCTTTCCAATAATCGAGATAACGATTGTCCGCGCCGTGCCATTTAAGTTCGCCGTTCGTGTATGTAAAGAAAAATCCGGGTTTGTCGAGTCCGTGTTTGGCGTTGAAAGTATTGATCTGTTCAGGTGTCGCGTTGTCCCCCAAAACGGCAATCGCCGGATCGCCCGGAACGAGTTCGATGAGCAGCGTGACGAGCGAAACGACCGTCCAAACGACAAGCAGGAGCAAGCCGACCTGCCGCAAAAAATTCAGGATTTTATATTTCATCAAAAAAGCACGGGAAAGTTAAGAGTCAAAATTCTGTTCGTCTAACTTTAACAAAAACTTTCTTTAAGTTCCAAGTTCCAAGTTCCAAGTCTGATTATTTCAACTTGGAACTTGGAACTTGGAACTATTCTTTAGTGCCGATGTGCAAAGCCGCGATGCCACCGGTTAGATTTTTGTATTCGACATCGGTAAAACCGGTTTGCTCCATCATTTTGACCAATCCTTTCTGGTCGGGAAAACGCGAAACCGAATCGGGCAGATATTCATACGCACCGCGCGAACCGCTGACCGCGCCGCCGATGCGCGGCAGAATTTGCGTGAAATAAAGGTTGAAAATCTGTTTGAAACCCGGCACGACCGGCGTTGTAAATTCAAGAATCGCAAGCCGACCGCCTTTTTTTAAAATTCGGTGAAGCTCGACCAAACCGTCCTGCCAGTTTGAAAAATTGCGAAGACCGAAAGCGATCGTCACCGCGTCGAAAGTGTTGTCGGCAAACGAAAGATTCATTCCGTCGGCTTCGATATATGGAATCGCAGTCTGATTTTTCGCGTTTTTATCATAGGCGATTTCGAGCATCGGACGGCAGAAATCCGTGCCGACGACTTTTGCTTTGCCCGAAGTTTGCAGTTCGACCGACAGATCGCCCGTTCCGCAAGCGACATCCAGAACGAGCGCGTCTTCGCGGTCTAAAACGTCATTGAGTTTTTTGGAAACCAATCTGCGCCAGCGTTTATCGGTGTTGACGGACAGAAAATGGTTCAGAAAATCATATTTTTTGGCGATGCCCGAAAACATTTCGCGGACGGCGCGGGCGTGTTCGAGTTCGCGGGCGGTTCTTTCAGTCGGCATAAAATTTATGACTCGCAATAACTTTCGAGAAATTCAAAAATAGCAAAATATTTCTGCATTCTTCATTCTACATTTTTCATTGAATCGCAATCAAAACAGCGTTATTTACCAAAAATAAAATGTAGAATGCGGAATTGTTGATTTCAAAACAAAAAAGTTACTGATTTGAAGTTGCGGAATTGTTGCCCGGTTTTTCGGTCGAAACCACCAAAACCGACGTGACGGCTTCTTTTTGCAGTTTTTCAAGCACTCGCTGCACGTCAGCCTGCGAAACGCTTTGATATTTTTGCCAGTCGTCTTTGACCGAACCGAACTTAAAGGTATCCGCGTCAAGCCAGTAATCGAGCAGATCGTGCTTGTTCATTTTCTCGGCAAAGGCGTTTTTGGCTTTTTCAAATTCGTCGGGTTTCACAGATTCCTTCAAAAAATTATTTTGATAAGTGTTCATATCCGTCGGCAAAGCGATCTGATTTCCGACTTTTTTGACCGTTCCGACATTCCAATCCGAAACGCCGAAGACGATCAAACCGGGTAACATATTGGCATTCTGGCGGACAAAAGAATTTTTGCCCTCGCGCGTCTGAAGGCGGTTTAACAAAACTTTTTCGAGAATTTGCGCGGCATAAAAATCCTTATCGCTGCGCGCCAAGCCGCGCATTGCAAACCGAAGTTCGCTGGTCTTATCGGCTGCCGCGTCCAAAATTTCGAGCTTCGCGTTCGGCGCGTCGGGCTGGGCAAAGGTCGAAGGAACTTTTTTGTCCGATTTCAGCCAACCTCCGAAAAGTCTTTTGGAAGCCCGAAAAGCAAGATCGGCGTTGACGTTTCCCTTGATGACGATGGTTGCGTTGTCGGCAGTAAAAAATCTTTCGCGGGCAAAAAGCAGATCGGCAAAATCAATCTTTTGAAGGCTTTCCGAACTTCCGAGCTGCGGTCTGCCATATGGGAAATTTCCCAAAAGTCGTTTCGCGATGGCTTGGTCGGCAACGTAAGCCGGATTTTTTTCGAGTTCCAACACTTTTAAAAGCAACGGAGCGCGAACCTTTTCGGTCGTTTCCTTATTGATTTGCGGATTCGTGACAGCGGCGGAAAGCGTTTCCATAATCGTTAAAAATTTATCCGCATCGCCGCTCGTATTGATTTGGATATAATCATAATTGGTCACGATCTCGAAACTGCCGTTCAGATCTTCGGTAAAAAATTCTTTGGTCGTTTCGATCGGAAACAAAATGTCGGAAAGCAGCTGCATCACGCCTTCCCTACCGAGCGGGTCAAATGCCGAACCGCTGTGAATACGGATTTTTACCGTCACTTTGTCGGAATTTTTGTCATTCCAAACCAGCAATTTTGTGCCGTTTAAGAGTTTGTTTTCACGCGGCGCGGGAAAGTTTCGGGTTTGCGCGGATGAAAATATCGCCGCTCCGCAGAAAATCAACAGTAAAAACGCAAAATATTTGAAATATTCAGTAAATTTCATTTGATTTAATATTACAGTAAAAAGATTTGCTTGACATTAGTTGCCGAAAATGTATTTTCGAGTTGTCAAAGCGAAAAAATAAAACATTTGATTTTTGTTACGATAAAAAGAAAATTTTAGTGATGCGCGGGCATCGCGTCAAACGAAAATCGCATCTAGTTAAATGTTTCCGAAAGATGTTAAATAACTAAGTTTTTACCCGATAAAACTTAACATCTGCGAAAATCGCGTTATAATAACAGTTGGTGGTTGGTTTTTTACTTCAGAAAGAAGAAGAATTTGAGAGGCTTTAAAAATGGGAAAAGTAGTTAAGTTTTGCAGCGCCTGCGAAGAAGGCTTTGCCGAAAAATTCGGTTTCTGCCCGAATTGCGGAGCGCATTTGACGGCTTTTGAAATGAATCCGTTGGCAAATACACCGGCGGAAGAAGCGCAAACGGAACCGGTTGAAACAATCGAAGCGGCAGCACCGCCGATTATTGAAACTCCGGCGGAAACGGAAATTCCACACATTTCCGAAACACGATCTTTTTCGGCTGACGCGCCGCAAAACGAACCGGCTGAAACGAAAGAGTTTTTTGAATTCAGCGACGAGATTTTTGAAGAACCCGTTTCGGAAACGCAAACATTCCAAACGGCGGAAACTTCGGCGAACGAAAATGTTAACGACAATCTCTATGAAGCGACTTACGCTAAATCATCTGATGAATTTGTAAAAAGTCCGGCACCGCATTATATTGCGGAAACCGGCTATCAGCCGACAATCGTGGTCGAAAAGAACGTTAAAGAGCGCAATACGCTTTTATTGGGCGCATTCGTTTTAGCCTGTTTGGTTTTGTCGGGCAGTTATGTTTATTCGATGTTCAACAAGTTTCTGGACATTGCCGCGATTGATACGCCGAGCTTGCTGTCGTATGTCGGCGAAATTGACCCGACGCAGATGGAACTCGAAGAACCGCCGAAGAAAGAAAAAGATGACGGCGGCGGCGGCGGCGGCGGCGGACGCGACGAACAAAATCCGGTCTCGAAAGGACGCGAAGCGACGCAGGTTGATAAACCCCTGTTCAGCCCGTCAATCAGCTTTACACAGGTTACAAAACCCACAATCGCCATTCAAGCCGCAACCGAGGGCAATCGGCAGGCGGAAAAAACAAACGAGCCGTATGGTTTGAGAAACGGCGGAAATATTCCGTCTGACGGTGACGGTACCGGCGGCGGACAGGGCAGCGGACGCGGCACCGGACAAGGCAGCGGACAAGGCACCGGTCTTGGCACGGGAAACGGTTCCGGCTTCGGTGGTGGCAATGGTAATGGTAATGGCGATGGCAGCGGCGACGGTGACGGCGATAGAATTCAGGTTAAAAAACCTCCCGTGCCGGTTGGTCCGACCGAAGGCGTGAAGATTCTTTCAAAACCGCGTGCGAATTATACGGATGCGGCGCGTCAGAATCAGGTTCAGGGCAAAGTCGTTCTGCGCGTTACATTTGCGGCAAACGGTTCGATCGGCAATATTGCGGTGATCAGCGGTTTGGGCAACGGTTTGACGGAACAGGCGATTGCGGCGGCGCGCGGTATCAGATTTGAACCCGCAAAACGCGGCGGCGTGGCTTATTCGGTAACAAAACCCGTCGAATATACTTTTACGATTTATTAATTTTTCATATCCAATCCTCTGTTTTCGTGAGTCGAAGCGTTTCGGCTCACGTTTTTTTTTGAGGGATGAAGGATGAGTAAATAGTTGAAGACAAAACAATTCGGAAAAAGATTGCGGAGGAGTGCGCACAAAATAAAAGTGCAAAACCAACGCACAAATACTGTGCGCATATTTACGCATTTTCTATCAGGTTTTCTCATTCACTAAACACCTGAAAAAAAGTTACGAGCGATTTTGCTTTCCGTTCAGAGTTCAAACGCGGAACGCACTTTGCATTCCGCCGCGCTTCGCTGGCGGAAACACGCTGGAGCGTGAACTCTGAGCTTTTCCAAATACCGCTTAAATTTTGTCTGGGTGCTTATAATGTTTGATTAACTGATTTAAATACTTCTTCGATATAAAATTTTGACCGTTAAGA